>SYCV01000066.1 GCA_005786805.1 Planctomycetia bacterium
CCAGCCCTTCTTGAAGCCCATCACAGTGATATCAACTTACTTCTGCTCACCGCTGATAGACCAGCACGTCTTCGAAAGACTGGCTCGAATCAGAGGGCAATACTTGCTACCATGATCGAGGAAATGCCTTTTTCAGGATAGACTCCCGCGTGGGATGCCCGGCCAAAAATTTCGACTTCAAACCGTTCCGCGCCTACTGCTCCGATCGTAATCCCCTCCGGGCCTCTTCCATCAACATTAAATCCCATGGCGGGATTTCCCAGATCTTGGGGCTTTACATACCGAGCCCCAAACAAACCACTTTCTTCACGAACAGTGAAAAGCAGCGTTATAGGAGGGTGGGGGATATTTTCTCTGATCAGTTTGGCGGCAAGGTACATCAGGCATGCCACACCAGTGCGATTGTCGCCACCCAGTGCTGTCTTTCCCGACGCTGTGATTTTTTTGCCTTTTAATAAGGGAATAGCCCCGGCGCATAATGGCACGGTATCAAGGTGGGTTGAGAATAATAATCGAGGCCCGCTGGAGGTTCCTGGCAGGGTTACGATAAGATTTCCGCATTCGGTGGGAAGTGGAATTTCCTTGTGTGCTGAGTCATGCTTTATGAGATTTTTTGGAATACCGAGTTTGATAAGTGTGGAAGCCACATGTTTGGCAATTGCAGATTCCTTTCCTGTGATGCCATTGATTTTTAAGCAATCCATCAATAGATCCAAGGCCCATTTTTGGTTTAAAGAGGAAAGGTTAGCCATAATATCGGACTCCGTTGAAAGATTGTAAACTATTGCAAGCTATGGATTTATACCCAGAAAAATTGCTGGTTTCAAGGAAATTGAAGGATCTTTTATTTGATTGGCTTTAAAAAGAGTAAAATAGATTTCCATGTAGGGCCGAATCAGGCTCTTTTTCAATTTTGGGGTTTAAGGATGAGCGATCCTGGTCATTCGCAGCATTCCAAAGGTCATCAGACTTTTTGGATGTGGGCGATGTGTCTCACAGGTGTGGATTACTTCAGTACTCTTGGTTACCAACCCTCCATAGCTTATGAAGCCGCCGGAAAACTTTCCCCCTTTGCCACCCTGGTTGTGGTGCTGGTGACACTTTTTGGCGCTTTTCCCGTTTACTCCTATGTGGCCGGGAAATCGTTCCGGGGATTGGGATCGATCGGGATGTTGGAGAAACTACTCCACGGATGGGTTGGAAAAGCCTTGGTGATGACTCTTCTGGGATTTGCTGCAACTGATTTCGTCATCACAAAGACACTTTCAGCCGCTGATGCGGCGGAACATGTTATTTCAAATTCATTCTGGCCGCTTGGTTTTGAATCAATGGGCCATGATAAGCAACGATTGTTGTTGACCATGGGACTTCTGATAATGTTGGGTGGAATGTTTTTACGGGGGTTTTCAGAAGTTATCGGCGTGGCGGTGCTGATTGTGGTTGTTTACATGTCGTTAAACCTTACCATCATCATCTCCTGCATGATTCATCTGTTTCAACACCCTGAATATTTCACACAATGGCTCATGGATGTTGAATTGGGTGGGGATCATTGGCATTTGGAGCATGCTCCGCAAATACCATTCTCCGGCATACCTGCGATTTTGGTGCTCTCACTTTTGTTGTTCCCAAAACTAGCGCTTGGTCTCAGCGGGTTTGAGACAGGCATTGCCATCATGGGTATCATCAAAGGTGATGAAACTGATACGCCTGAAAATCCAGTTGGTCGTATTCGGAACACGAAAAAGTTGCTCCTCTCCGCCGGCTTGATCATGTCTTTTTTTCTCATTGGTTCCTCGATTGTGGTGAGCACACTTATTCCCTCGGAAAATTTGATCGCGGCTTCCAACATGGTTGGCGCATCAGCCAAGGACAGGGCGTTGTCATTTCTCGCTCATGGTGAAAGCCCAAGGATAAATGTTTTCCCCTTTGGTTCGGTATTCGGGACCTTGTATGACATAAGCACAGTTTCAATACTTTGGTTTGCCGGTGCCAGTGCCATGGCTGCCCTGATAAATCTTGTACCCCAATATCTGCCCCGATACGGCATGGCCCCCGAGTGGTCCCGTGCGATCCGTCCGATGGTGATTTTTTTCACCCTTGTGAACTTGCTGGTTACCTGGGTGTTTGATGCTGATGTAAGCGCCCAGGGTGGTGCTTATGCGACTGGTGTTTTAATGCTTATCTTAAGTGCCTGCATCGCCTCAGTTATTGAGATTTATCGCTCCCGCAAAGGTATGTTTTTGTCACGGGTGCCGTGGTATTTTTCAATGGTCACCATTGCATTTGCCTACACAGCCTTTGCGGTTATCATTGAAAAACCTGAAGGATTGAAAATAGGAGCGTTTTTCATCGGTGCCATTTTTATCTCCTCTTTTGTTTCGCGGTTGCGTAGGTCTACCGAACTACGATTCCTGGGTTTTGAATTTGTGGATGATCATTCCAGGTTCTTGTGGGAAACGCTTGAGCACCTTGAGTTTCCTGTACTGGTGCCTCATCGGCCCGGACGCAGGGAATTGCTTATCAAAGAGGCTATAATCCGCAAGGAGCATCGAATCAGTTCGGATGTTCCCATATTATTCCTTGAAGTCTCGAGGGGTGATACCAGTGAATTCTACCAGCAACCTTTGCTCGAGGTGGAGCAGTATGATGGTCGTTTTGTTTTGAAAGTTTCGCGTTGCTCATCAATCTCCCATGTGATCGCCGCAATTGCCCTTGAACTAAGCAAATACGGAAGCCCGCCTGAAATTCATTTTGGCTGGTCGGATGAAAGCACCCTGTCTGCTAATTTGAGCTTTTTATTATTTGGTGAGGGTAATGTTCCGTGGATGGTTAGGGAACTCATTTCAAAGGCCCAACCAAATGCTGAAAAACAACCAAGAATTATTATTGGTTAACAATTGCTCTTTGATGAACGCTAAAATAGTATTTAAACCGTCATGAGGATTAAATTCACGGGGTCAAACAGGTATGAGAATTAAAAATATTTTTGGTCTGGTTCTGCCTTCACTTGTTATCTGGGGACTTGCTTTGTCTCCCTTGCCCGGAGCTGATAAAGATTCCTTGCCCTCCACTGAAAATGTGAAAAAGGATATTTTTTTCCTCGCATCTGATAAGTGTGAGGGGCGCGGTCCGTTGACCAAGGGATTGGATCTTGCTGCGGATTACATAAGCGGGCAATTCAAGGACGCAGGCCTCAAGCCTCTTGGCAAGGATGGTTCATATTTCCAGCCTTTTAAAATCGCGGGCGCAAAGTTGGATGAAAAACCAAATTTGGTGATAAAGGCTTCAAATTTGCAGGTGGATACACAACCTAAAAATCGAAGGTTCAAGTTTTCCCATAGGTTGGATACTTCAGGGAAACAGGAAAAAATATTCGCTTTGGAGGTGGGTAAGGATTTTGAGGCAATGGGATTGTCACAAGCCGGAAAAGCAAATGGAAACATTGTTTTTTGCGGATTTGGAATAACAGTGGATGACGGCAAGAAATACGATGATTATTCAAACATAGATGCCAAGGGCAAAATTGTCATGGTTCTTCGGGATGCCCCCAAGTTCAAGGAAGAGTCCAAGATATTTGATTCAAATGGAAAAAAAAGACAGTTGGCTTCGTTGACTGAAAAGATTTTGAATGCCGAAAAACACGGGGCCTTGGCGGTGCTTTTTGTAAATGACCGGGATACTGCCAAGGAGACTTCAGATGCATTGTTGCCATTTAATTACACCGCGCTTGCGCGAAGTCCCGGTAAGATTCCCGCATTTCATCTCTCGAGGTCCATCGCCGGTGAATTGGTCAGCGTGGCCTTGGGCAAAAACCTTGATGATATCCAGAAAAATATCGAGGAATCGATGGTTTCCGCCAGTGCTTTATTGGATGCGATCTCGGTCGATTTGGAATTAAAGCTTACCCGTGGGAAAGATGTTGTACCCTTGAAAAATATCGCAGGGGTCTTGGATGGAAGTGGCCCGTTGGCTAATGAAACCATTGTGATTGGTGCCCATTATGACCATTTGGGGTACGGTGGGGCGGGTAGTCTATCGAGCCAGAAAAAACTTTTGATCCATCATGGTGCGGATGATAACGGTTCCGGAACCACGGGGATGCTTGAACTGGTGCGAAGATTTTCAGCCATCAAAAATCGGCAGGGAAGAAAAATCTTGTTCATGGCCTTTAGTGGCGAGGAATTGGGGCTATTTGGCTCCGCCCACTTTGTGAACAATCCGTTGATTCCAATTTCTGAAATTTCCGCCATGGTGAATCTGGACATGATTGGGCGCTTGTCCAAGGATGCCGATACCAAGAAAGACAAGGTTCTTCTCGAAGGCACAGGTACTGCTGAAATATTTGAGCCACTTTTGGACAAGAAGAACAGTTCCGGGGATTTTGTTTTTGTAAAGAAAAAAAGTGGATTTGGGCCCAGTGACCATGCGTCGTTCTGTGAGAAAAAAATTCCAGTGCTTTTCTTCTGGACTGGTACACACCCGGAATACCATACCCCTTTGGATACAGCCGAAAGAATCAATCTTGATGGATTGTTGAAGATAGTGGGGTTCGTCGAAAAAATAGTCGTTGAATTATCCCAGGTTGAAAAAAGACCCGCTTTTGTCGAGGTCAAGGGTGGTGCTTCCCCAAGGCCTGCTGGAAATATGCCAAGGTTGGGAATTCGGCCCGGATACTCAGATGATAAGGAAGGCGTGCTTGTGGAAGGTGTTTCGGACGGTGATCCTGCCGCAAAAGCTGGGATCAAGAAGGGGGATAGGATCATTGAAATCAGTGGGAAAAAAGTCGGCAACATTGAAACCTACATGCAAATCATGGCTGGAGAGAAAAAAGGAACAACCATCGATGTGGGAGTTGAAAGGGATGGTAAAAAAATCAAAGTGCCGGTGAAACTGGATTGATTCGTGGTGTTATTTGCCCCCGAATATCCAACTTAGGAAGCTTTTTGAATTGGCTGTCTGCTTTGAAGGGGCGGTGCTTTGGTCATCCGTTTTTAATCCGCGCAAAGGTTCCGTCCCCGCATTTTGAAGCCTGGATTTTATTGACTCTATCTTGCTTTTTAAAACGGGGTCCTTGGATTGCTTCTCTATCTCAATTTCCAAATCGGCTTTTAATCTTTCCAAGTCATACTTCTGCCTGGCAAGTTCAGCTCTCTCCCTGCTTGCACGAATTTCCTCGTCGCACAATTGCTTTTCCATCAATGCGATTTCTTTGATAAGTGATTCTTTTTTAGATTCTAAATCCCCGATACCGGCGGATAAGTCACTCCCGCTGGTGGATTGTTGTGTCTTCTCAATTCCAATATCGTTGCCACCCGGGCCGTAAAGGCGGTCCTCCAATTCCGTGATGACCTTTTGCAGTTCCAGGTTCTCGGAGTGTAATTTTCGTATAGTCTCAGATTTTTCCTCAAGCAACTGTTCTAACTCGTTTTCGGGGAGAAGTGTTCCGAATGATTTCTGATTGTTGCCTGAAAGATTTGAATTCGTAAGCGCTTGATCCAACTCCAGGCAAAGCTTTTTGAGTTGCTCATTTTCTTCACGCAAAGCTGCCATTTCGTCAGGCATTTTAGTTCCTTCAATCAATATCCGTTGCAAGATGATTTTTTTTTGTGACTATTGAAATTATAGGCGGAAAAAAAATAGTTCCCATCTAATCAAATTATTTTTGATGTCTAACTTTCCACTATTAGTAGCATACGCCTTTTTGTTTAATTGTTCTACTATATATTCAAGGGATTGTAGGTTCAGGCACCCCCTTCCTTAAGAGGAAAAACGATGAAGGAATTCCAATTAGGTTTTGGATGTGAGACATGGGAATTGAAGTTCAGCGAAGATCAAGTTGTAGAGGAATTCCTGCCAAATTTGAAAGTCACCACTACTAAAGTCATGGATCTTGTTTGTAATGCACTGGCTAACCCGGTTGGATATCCTGAGCTTAAGCGGGCGATTACTCCTGATGATCGGTTGGCCATTGTTATGGTTGATCAATTCAATGGTTTTTTTGAAATACTGGTTTCGGTACTCCGGTATGTTTTGGATGCTGGTGTGGCAATGGAAAATGTGACCATTGTATGCCTTGCTGAGGCTGATTCTGATTCATGGGTTGAGAATCTTCCTGATGAATTCAATGAGATAAAAATTGAGATCCATAATCCCGATAATAAGAAAAGTCATGCGTTTTTGACATCAGATGAAAATATTGGAAAGCTCTATCTCAATCGGACTATCATTGAGGCGGACCAGATTATAGTTTTGGGGAAAAGACAGTTTGACCCAGTATTCGGGATTTCGGGGGCAGAATCAGATCTTTACCCGACTTTTGCAAATTCCGAAATGATAGCCTCATTTTCAAAAACGAACATGTCCGATTCAGCACCAGGTTCATCCATGGCCATGCAACAGGCTGTCAAGGTCTCCTGGTTGCTGGGTGCCCCATATTTTATCCAGGTGATTGAGGGCGCAAATCAATCTGTTGAGGAAATTATCGTTGGAGCTAGCGAAGCTAACAGGTTTGCGGAAAAGAAACTAAACGAGATATGGAAACGCGAAACTTTAAAAACTTATGAGATTGTAATTGCATTGGTCGGCGGGCCGGGCGAGAAAATTGGATTTGCCCAGTTATGCAGGGCGGTTGGATGTGCCAAAAGGATTGTGAAAAAAAACGGGGTTGTTGTTTTGTTGGCAAAGGCGGACTTGGATCTCGAAGTCATCAAAAAACAGCTTGATATCAAAGCTTCTGGCAAGAATGAGATTGCGTCTTCGAGGGTTTCTCCCCACCTAATAAGACAGTGGGTGGAAGCTGCCTCAGAGAATAAAGTTTTTGTGTCAACTTTTGAAGGAGGGGGCGATGTTGGGCGTTTGCTTGCCAAACCGTTGCATTCCACCGGGGAATTATCCAAGCTTTTATCTGGTGGGAAAGAAATAGCGATCATTCGTGATGCCCATAAGGCCCGTATTGAAATCAGGAAGCGATAGAAGATAAATTTAAAGAAAGATCATGTCATGGAACAAAATAAAAGTCTTGCTGATTTTATGTTGTCACAGGGAGCCATATTCGGCGATGAGCGATTGCCCCCGACTTCTTTTGGAGATAGTGAAGGGGAATATAAAGCCGCAAGGGTTGGAGTCGCGGTGTTTGATTTGTCAAACCGCGCAAAAATTGAAATGACTGGGCCGGATGTTCCCTCGTTTTTAAATAACATTTGCACAAATCAAGTCGCGGATTTGCCATTGGGTGGCGGTTGTGAAGCTTTTCTTACCACCGCAAAGGCGAAAGCTGTTGCCCACATAAGGGTCTACCACATTCAACTTGCTGATGGCAGGCATGCTTATTGGATTGATGGCGCTCCTGCCATGAATCGTAAAATTGAAGAGCATTTGGATCATTATTTGATAAGCGAGCAGGTTGCTTTTGCGGACCGTACGGCAGATTTTGACCAGTTTCTTGTGGTTGGCCCGGAGACTAAATCAGTAATTGGAAAATTGGTCGGTGAGAAATTGCCTGAATTGGAGGCACATCAATTTTTAGTCAGGCCTTTGAAAGATGCGGGACCTTGCCACATTCGTTTCGAGCCGGACTTAAACATTTCCGCGTATGAGATAGTATGTTTGAAAAGTCGCTCCATGGGCGTCTACATGGCTTTGTTGTCTGCCGGAGTCAAACCTGCTGGATCAGAGGCCCTGGAAATATTACGAGTGGAAGCTGGATATCCCGAAGCTGGCAAGGAAATCGAGGAAACCACTTTTATTCCTGAGTTGAATCGTGCTGGTCAAGCTATTTGCTCTACAAAGGGATGTTATTTGGGGCAGGAACCGATAGTCATGGCCCGGGACCGCGGTCAGGTCAATAGATTATTGTTCGGTTTAATTTTGGAAAAAGGAGTTGTTTGCAAAGGGGCATTGGTTTTTAAGGATGGAAATGAGGTTGGTAAGGTCACTTCATCAGTTTATTCCCCTTTCTTAAAAAAGTTCATAGCCCTTGCCTACCTCCGCAGGGGAAACCATGAGATGGGAACCAATTTTGAAGTTGATTTTGGTGGGGTGATCCAGACGGCTGTCTCATGTTCATTGCCATTCAATTCCTGATGGATTGAAATAGTAGCACACCAAAAGCAATGCTGTTGAAACCAATGTGGATAAAAATTGGAGTGATGATATTACGGGTTTTCGCATATGCAAGTCCCATTCCCGTGCCTAGTAAAGTTAATCCCACGGGGGAAGGCCATGCGAATGCATGAATCATTCCAAAAAGTAAAGCTGTCGAAGCTATTGCAGCAATAGCCCTGTTTTTCTTGTTGATGATGATTATCAATATTGAAACTAGAATGCTGAAAAGCAAAGGGAGCAGGGCTTTTGAGATATGTGTTTTGAACTGAAAAGAGTTCTCCGCGGAATTGTCATTTGACATCAATAAAACAGCGTCATGCCAATCCGGGCTGAATTGGACCAAAGCCAAACAAACTGAACATGCCAGGATGACAAGAAAGCCGTTTTTTTTTGTTGTAATCCAAGGTTGTATAAGTCCCCGGAAAAATTGTTCCTCGAGTATCGGGCCGCCGATCACCGCGGAAAAAAAAACAAATGTCCATTCTATTGTCATTAGCTTTTCCCCTGCAAGTTGGGTCAGGGGATGGTCTGCAACATGCTGACCCGGAAGAAAATGTTGGATTTTAACCATTGAAAACTGAAGGAAATAGACCAATGGGAGAAGAATTATCAGTGCGATAAATCCTTGTTTAACTGAGGGAAATATATCGGATTTTTTCCACCCTAGATCATTCATGCTGAGGCTAGTTGTGTTTGTCGCAAAATAGGGAAATAGTAAAGCTAAAAGAGGCAATGTAATTCCTGAAATCCATAATCCCATTCGGATATTTTGGATTTTATATTCTCCTGAAGTGGAATTAGCCTTAGCTTTTGCAACCAGGTCCGCGCCGTATTGTTTTTCCAGGATATTGCTTTTTTGAATCACTAAAGGCACAAAAGAAGCTGTCATAAAAAGCAACAACAGGCAGAGCGTGACCTTTGTAGCCAAAAGGTTTTCGAATCCGGTTTCACCCGGGCAGGATGAGTTCGTAAGATGATTGGTAGGTTCGTTCATTGGATATTGTGGCGGACTGAAAAGCCTTTTGTACAATTGACAGCAAAACTGGGAATTACCATGGATACAATTCTAGACAAAATAGTTTCACGGAAGAAGGAGGAAGTTTTTCTTGGCAGGAAAAATATTCCAGAAAAAGAATTGTATAGTCTGATTGAGTCGGCGCCCGTGCGAGCATCTTTTTATGATGCTCTCGCGTCGGCAAGGAACATTGGGGTCATTGCGGAGATTAAAAAAGCCTCTCCCTCCGCTGGTGTAATGAGGGAAAGTTTCTGCCCTGAAACCATAGCGAGGGAATACGAATCAGGGGGTGTTGATTGCATAAGCGTCCTGACAGACGAGCATTTTTTCAAGGGTAGTTTAAATGACCTTGGTATGGTCTCCAAAGCCGTAAAAACACCATTGTTACGAAAAGAATTTGTTATTGACTACTACCAATTGTTGGAAGCCAGGGTTCATGGGGCAAGCGCTATATTATTTATTGCTGAGGTTCTTCTAGGCGATGATTTGAAATATCTGGTTGGTGAGGCCATCAAGCTTGGATTAGAACCATTGGTCGAGCTTTATGACCCTTGTCATCTTGATCGTGTGCTGGCAAGTGGCACTCGGTTGGTGGGGATCAATAATCGGGATTTACGCACTTTTGTGACCAACTTGGATCATACGCTGGATTTGTTGCCTAAAATTCCCCCAAGTTTTCTTGTTGTGAGTGAGAGTGGTATTCGCACCAATCAGGATGTTGAGCGATTGAAGAACGCCGGGGCAAGGGCGATTCTTGTTGGCGAAACATTCATGCGCTCAGGGGATATAACCTCCACCTTGAAAAAACTCAGGGGGGATGATTAATTTGAATAGTCCCAGTGCTGCAAACTCACCTGTTTTCACAGAGGTTAAAAGTTTTCTATCGAGTTGCGAAAATTTGGAAAACGGAGTGATAGTTGGTGTTTCCGGTGGTGCTGACAGCATTGCTTTGGCTCATGTGCTCGCATGCCAGGCAGAAAAAAACAAGATATCCAGGTTGGTCATCGCCCATGTGAATCACTCAACAAGGGGGGCTGAGAATTTTGCTGATGAGTTGTTTGTCAGTAATTTTGCAAAGGAACTTCAGCAATTGACTGACTCCCACTTGGAATTCAAAAGCCTTAAATTAAACTCGGAAACCCTTGCATTAGGTTCAAGTTGGGAAAAAAACGCAAGGGTTGCTCGTTATAAGTGGTTTTCAGAATTGGCGATTGAGAAAAACATGAGATGGGTTTTTACCGCTCATACATCCAACGACCAGGCCGAAACAGTGCTAATGCGAATTTTGCGTGGTTCCGGTGTAAAGGGATTGGCGGGTATGAAGCCAAAACGGCCCTTAGGGAAGGGTGTAAGCCTTGGCCGCCCTCTTCTTTTTTGTTTGAAGTCCCAGATTTTATCCTACCTTGGGGATCGTAATATCAGTTGGCGGGAAGATCCATCCAATCTTCAAACCCGGTTCTTCAGAAATAAAATTCGCCTCGAATTGCTCCCACTTTTAAAAAATGAATATCAACCGGCCATTGAGAAGATTCTTACTGGAATCGCAGGGCATGTTGGTTCGTATGCTGATTTAGAGAACCGCCTGGCGCGAAAAATCGCATCAAAGATTGAAAAACCAAAGGTGCTTGACAAGGTTGTGCTGGACAGGCAGGCTTTGGCCTTGTTGCCCCCCTGGAAAACAACACTTTTACTTCGAAGCCTTTTTGCCAGGGAATCCTGGCCCATGGATGCCATTCATCACAGGCAATGGAAAAAAATCGCCTCAAATTTGGGTGTTGATGGCTATGAAGTGCACCTTGCGGGCGGAATTCGTATCCAGTCTAACAGGTTCACAGTTGTACTTGGCCCGGTGTAATTAATCGGATCCAATGGAATTATTACTGAAACTTTTTTAAGCCTTGATAGAATCTGGCATATTGGGACTAAAGTTAATTAATCGGGGGATTTGACGTGGATGGCAACTTGGTTTTAATTCGTCGAGTGTTGTTGAGCGTTAGTGATAAAACTGGACTTATAGATTTGGCCCGGGAACTTGTTAACAACAAGGCAATGTTGATTTCAACAGGCGGAACCAAAAAGGCGCTCCTTGATGCGGGAATACCTGCGGTTGATATTTCTGAGGTGACGGGATTCCCGGAAATGCTTGATGGCAGGGTGAAAACTTTGCATCCAAAAATTCATGGGGGAATACTTGCGATTCGTGCTAATCAAGATCATGTTAAAACCATAGCCCAGCATGATATCCATCCGATAGACATGGTTATTTGTAATCTTTATCCATTTGCAAAGGTTGCATCCAATCCAGCAAGTTCCTACGAAGAGGTGGTTGAGAATATAGACATCGGCGGGCCTTCCATGGTCCGCTCCGCAGCCAAGAATCATCATGATGTTGCTGTGATAACAAGCCCCGGCCAATATGCATCCATCATTGAGGAACTGAAAGCCAATGGCGGGAAAATAAGCCTTGCAACCAGAAAAAAACTGGCTTGCGACGCCTTCACACACACCGCCGAGTATGACCTTGCAATTAGTCAGTATTTCAAGTCGCAATTGAAACAGGGTTTTTCAGACCAGATAACATTCACTTATCAGTGCAAGCAGGTGTTACGGTACGGGGAAAACCCTCATCAAACCGCGGCTTTTTATACCGAATTGAATCCGCCAACTGATTCTCTGGCAAAAGCAACTATTCTGCATGGAAAAGAACTTTCCTACAACAACCTGCTTGATATTGATAGCGCTCTCTCCCTGCTGCGTGAATTTGGAAGGCCTGCTGCTGTGATATTAAAACACAACAATCCATGCGGAGCCTCGGTTTCCAAGAATCTTGTTGATACTTTCAGGGGTGCATACGATGGTGACCCGTTAAGCGCCTATGGAGGTATCGTTGGCTTTAACAGGGAGGTTGACGAAGCAACAGCATTGGCGATGGCGGAACCTGGGCGCTTTTTGGAGTGCGTTGTCGCGCCGGGTTTTTCTCCTGAAGCATTCGAAATATTGACCACAAAGCCTACTTGGAAAAAAAGTGTTCGATTGCTTTCGACCGGCCCCATGTTGCCGAGGAAGCCCACCATGGAAATTCGGAAAGTTGATGGTGGACTCCTGGTCCAGGATAAGGACGAGTCGAATGAAAATCTTTCCAATGCCCGGGTTGTCACCAAAAGAAAACCCAGTCCGCAGGAATTGGATGACCTTAAGTTTGCTTGGCAAGTATGCAAGCATGTGAAAAGTAACGCGATTGTAATCGTCAAGGATGGTAAATTGCTGGGAACCGGCGCCGGGCAGATGAGCAGGGTGGATGCGGTTCAGAATGCTTTGAAAAAAGCCGGTGAAAATGCCAAGGGTGCGGTGCTTGCTTCAGATGCTTTTTTTCCTTTCAGGGATGGTGTTGATGAGGCCGCCAAGGCCGGTATCATCGCGATTGTTCAGCCAGGGGGATCAATGCGTGATGCAGATGCGATTGCCTCCTGTGATGAGAATTACATTTCCATGATATTTAGTGGTTTCAGGCATTTCAGGCATTAATCTTACAAGAAAGTGCTTGCAGAACCGACATGTCTTATGGATAAGAGATTATTACTTATTTGGGGTAACCATGATGAATCAGCAAAATCGAAGGGCGTTTGTTAAAAATTCAATCCTTGGATCAACCATGGCTTTCGGACTCACATCCGAGGCTGCAGCGGAGAAAAAAAATATGATTCCAATTGTGGACACTCATCAGCATTTATGGGACTTGAAACAATTCAAACTCCCCTGGGTGGAGGCTGGTTCTCCTTTAGCCAGAAATTATGTTCTAAAAGATTACTCGGAAGCCACTGAGGGTCTTAATGTTGTCAAATCTGTTTACATGGAAGTTGATGTTTCCCCGGAACAGCAATTAGCTGAAGCGCAATTTGTGACCGATATTTGCAAGAGTGGCAAAACATCCATGGTGGCCGCTGTGGTTTCGGGCCGTCCTGCCGCTGATGATTTTGGCAAATATATCGACAACTTCAAAGGCAATAAATTTATCAAAGGTATCAGGCAGGTTTTGCATGTTCCCGCCACTCCGCCTGGATTTTGCAACCAACCAGAGTTTGTTCGTGGTGTCCGGTTGCTGGGTGAGAGAAATCTCAGTTACGATTTGTGTGTTCGGGGCACCGATCTTGGTCATACGGCAAAATTGATCGATTCCTGTCCGGATACAAGGTTTATTCTTGATCACTGTGGCAATCCCGATCTCAAGAGCAAGGATAATTCCGCATGGAAAAAAGGTGTGGCTGAAATTGCCCTCAAAAAAAATGTCGTTGTCAAAATATCGGGGTTCATTGCTTCCTCGACCAAGGGGGGCTGGAAAGTTGATGATCTTGCCCCCTTCATTAATCACACCATGGATAGCTTTGGTCCAGACCGTGTTATGTTTGGCGGCGATTGGCCTGTTTGTACTCTTGCTGCTACTTACAAGGAATGGGTTGAATCCTTGAAACAAGTTGTGAAGTCGCGCCCCGAAGAACAGCAGAAAAAGCTCTTTCATGATAATGCTGTTCGTTTTTACGGGATTTAATCGTATTTGATGATTATCAATCATTTTTGAATATAAGGCGAAATTAGATGAATATTTTGTTCAATTCCATGTTCTTTTTGTTTTCTGGACTTGCATCTCAGGATTTCAAGGTTGAATTAAAGGGGCCAGCAAAAATTCCCCAAGGAACGGCGGTCCAAATCACATTTCCCTCTGGATTTAACATTAAAAGCAACATTTGTCAGTTATCAGGAGTGGGAGAATCCGGAATCATCGGGCAGGTTGTTGGTAAATTCGCCTCGGATTTGGGCGCAAATGAAAGTCAAAAAAACCTCGTGTTTGTTTTACCAGCATTAAATGTGTCTGATTCTGGTATCACTCTTGCAGGCAAATGGTTGGATGACTCGAAAAAAGCATCAGATGCCTACAGCATTGAGGATAAAACCACTGAACTCAGTCAGTTTACATTTAACAATAAACCTGTGCTTCAATTTGTTCACCCTGTTTTGAAAGATGGTAAAGACCGTGAAGCCTCGTATAAGCCGTTTCATCATCTTTTTGATAACTCCGGGGTATTAGTCACAAAAGGTCCGGGTGGACAATTCACGCATCATCGCGGAATTTTCCTGGGATTCAGCAAGGTTACTTATGGAAATAATGTCAAAGTGGATATTTGGCATTGCAAGGATGATACTCACCAGGCTTTTCAAAAAGTCCTATCGAGGGAAAGTGGGCCTGTCGTTGCCACCGAAAAAGACCTGATAGCTTGGAATGGTAAAAACAAAGAAACCTTTGCCAACGAGGAGAGGCAGATTGTTGTTTACAAGGTTCCAAACGGGCAATTGGTGGAATTTCAATCTGTGGTAAGAACCACTGGTGGGTCTGTGCTATTGGATGGTGACCCCCAGCATGCGGGATTTCATTTCAGGGCCTCCAATGAAGTATCGGAAAAAACCTCCAAGGAAACAATTTATATCCGACCTGATGGAGAGGATAAGCCAGGTGCTTCAAGAAATTGGCCCGATTTGAAATCCCATGTGAATCTGCCTTGGAATGCGATGAGCTTTGTGGTCAATGATAAAAGATACACTGCCTTGTATTTGGATAACCCCTCTAATCCAAAAGAAGCGCGTTTTAGCGAAAGGCCATATGGCAGATTTGGTTCATATTTTGTGACCGAGATCACCAAGGACAAACCCTTGAAACTTAAATATCAGCTTTGGTTGCAGGATGGAAAAATTGACATCGAAACTGCTGGTCTCAGGAGCCAGGCGTTTGTAAATCCTATCAAGGCGTCCATCGCCGCCAACTAGTTCGAATTGGATAACACATCATGTATGAAAATGAGTTGGCTGTCGCCTTGAAGGCCGCGCACATGGCGGGGAATTTGATTTCTGAGGTATACAAGACTTTAAAGCCTCACGAAAACGCCCCTGCAGACCTAACCACTGAAACCGACAGGCAGTCGCAGGAAATGATTCTCAAGGTGTTGAGAAAAGAGTTTCCTTTGGATTCACTTTGTGGTGAGGAAAAAACTGAAACACTTTCTGAATCTCCCAATTCTTCCTCCAGAACCTGGGTGGTTGACCCGATTGATGGAACTCGTGGTTTTGCAATGAAAAATGACCAGTTCTCCGTGATGATTGCGCTAATCGACAATGGTAATGTTGTCGTGGGTGTGGTGCATGAACCTGCAACGGGAAAAACCACTTATGCCTCAAAGGGAAATGGTTGCTTTTTGATGAAGCCAAACAAGGAAACGGTTCCCTGCAAAGTGAGATCCTGTGGAAGCCTTGGAGATTCGATTTTGGTTCAAAGTCACGCCAAACCCGGAAAGATAAGCAAGGCCGCTTCCGCCTTTTCGCCTAAATCAGTGGTTGAGACTTATTCCGCTGGATTGAAGATGGCGATTGTTGCACGAGGTGAAGCTGATATCTACGCGAATAATTATTCCGCGTTCCATGATTGGGATATTTGCGCTGGGCATATCCTTGTGGAAGAGGCTGGAGGCCAGATCACTGATTTTTCTGGCAGTCCCATTTCATATGGCGCGATAGGTTTCAAGCAAACCAAGGGGATGCTTGCGACCAATGGGAAAATTCATCCCCATGCGCTTTCCAAGACTCATGGCCTGTTGGAAAGTTGATTTTATCTGTTATTTTTCAATTCCACCGACTTGATCGAAGGTCCAAGCAGATGAGCCAACCTTACCTGGGCTGATTCCGCATACTTGGTTGTTGGGAATGTCTGGATGGTTTTTTCCAGGTAGTAAATCGCCTGTTGAGGCTGGCCTTTTTTTGTCCATGAATCCGCAAGTGAAAGGTAAAGTGTCGCGAGTCGCTCGCTCATTTGCTCACATGCGATTTTCATCCATTCAGGGTTTTCCTTGATCTCGGAAATGATGATGCCGGCTTCCTGTGTTTCCATTGCATCCGCAAAAGTCGCTGTCATGTAGTCGTAACGATCGAGGCATGAAAGGTAATTTGCACTCTTGTAATCCTGTTTGATCAAAGCAAGCACATCTTTGGCAAGATTGTTGGAGGTTATGATTGGTTCTGAATTTGGCTTTCGGTTTGCCAGGCTGGCTAAAATCTGATTGCTTTCCCGGGCGCCGTTGGTGCCTTCAAATTGCCTTGAGACTTCCCTGAATATTTGTATGGATTCTGTTGTGTGACCCTGTTCAAGATTCTTTTTTGCCCGGGTAATTCTTTCCGTTGCCTGTTTTTCAAAGTCTTGGAGCAATACCAGGGCCTTTTTTTGGATCGGTCTTTGTTTTCCATCCTCTGTGATTTTTTTCAGGATTGATACAGCTCTGGGGTAGTCGCTTGATGCTATTGCATTTGTGGCTTCCTTATATTCAATATTCATCCAATTTGGCGTGGTTGAATCATCCCGATGTTGTTCAAGTAAAGCAGTAAGGGCGGGTGCTTCAATAAAACCTTCCGTGAATCCAAGGATTTTTCCATCCGGGCTGGCGAACACCAATGTGGGGTAAGAACGGATTTTTAAAACATCCGCAAGGGTTGATTCTTTTTTGCCATTTACTCGAAGAGGAATCCAGTTTTCCGCTAGGGCTTGATTCAGTGCCGGATCCCTGAATGTTCTTTGATCCATTTGTTTACACCAAAAACAATTGTCGGTGTAAAAGTCTATGAGGATAGGCAGATTCTTTTGTAATGATTCCTGCCTTGCTTGAGCATAATCAGTTCGCCATTCCAAGTCTTGAGCGAAGGCAGTCGCACCAGCCAATGAAATGACCATTGCTGAAAAATAATTAATCAAGATGGTTTTACGGATTTGAATATTGGTCATGTTCGACTCCATTCGAACCATCAGGCCCTTGGATGGGCTTTTTGGTAGCTTTCTTTCAATCTAGTGGTTGTGACATGGGTGTAAATCTGGGTTGTTCCAAGGCTGCTATGCCCAAGTAATTCTTGGACTCCCCTGATATCAGCTCCAGCATCCAGCAGGTGGGTCGCAAAAGTATGCCGGAGTGTGTGCGGCGTAGTTCGCCCATCCAATCCTGCGGATTTGATATATTTTTCCAGCAGTCTGCCAACACTTCGTGTGGTGAGCCTGGTGCCGTTTTTATTCAAAAATATCGCGGGATTTTCTTTTACCTTGATATTTTTCTGTCTTTTTCGCTCGTCGAGATAGTCTTTCACAGCTTTAATTGCCTGAGGCCCGAGGAGAGCGATTCGTTCTTTTTTTCCTTTGCCCCGAACAACCGCTGTCCCATCGTTCATGTCAAGATATTCCTGGTTAAGTGCGACCAGTTCACTGACACGGAGTCCCGCCGAGTAAAGTGTTTCTAAAATTGCACGATCTCTGAGGCACATCAAGGTTTCGCCCGTGGGGGCATTTAAAAGGTTGTCGATATCCTCTTGGGAAAGAAAATGGGGTAGATTCTGGTCAAGCTTTGGGCCCTTCAATCCATCAGTAGGGTCTCTATCCACTTTTTGTTGTCTTTGAAGGTATCGGTACATGGATCTTAATGATGCGATTCTTCTTGCGATGGTGGCCCGTGAATAATTCTGCTCGTTTAGCCACGCAATGAATGCGCGAACATGTCTTGTGGTCACTTGCTTTGGATTAAGATTTGGAAGAGCAGTATGGCCGCGTAGGAAGTTAATGCACTGGGTTAAATCCTCCCTGTAAGACTTCACAGTCAAATCGGAAGAATTTTTTTCAAGGGAAAGATGGCGCAGGTATCCTGCTAGCGCCTGATTCATAATCTTGATCTCAGTATTGAAACTTCAAAATCAACGGGGTAAACGCGAAGTTATTGGTGATTTAATCTCTGATTCTTGGTCATCATCTCCGGTTAAAGAAGAGTTCTCATCGTTCTGCTCTTCATTTGCGGCCTCAATCTGTGTCTTGGCACGATGAGAAAGTAAAGCAGCATCAAACCAGGTGAAATCCAGGTTGGAATCTTCAGCTTGCTCGCATAATGTTTCCACTAATTCGTCCCAACCCATCTCGTCAAAAATGTAGACAAATTGGTGGTCACCTTTTACTAGCGCCAAGACATGAAAATCCTTGTTGTTCATCATTGAAACTCTCCAGAGAGGAAAAATTTCCTCTGCAATGGCTTATCGGCTTAATAGTCCGGGCCAAAAAGGAGAAAAGACGAAGCAATAAGAGGGTTCTTGGATGTTTGACAAGCAGAGAGGAAAAGCTTTACTGAATTGCCCTTAAGTAATAATCAGGCCAGATTACCCAAGCTTTTTAATCCAATTTCCTCCCTTGTAAGGAAAGGCTCCCCGTAAGCTTTTCCTATGGCCCAGCCCCAATATCGGTTTCGATCTTTTACATCATCCAAAAGCGTGGGAAAAGACTTGCTTCTGCCTGTGATTAATTGGGATTCATAGCAATTTAATGCCGCCATTTTTGTTTCAATGTGATTTGAAATGTCCAAAACAAATGAGGGTTTCGGGTGAATTCGAAGATGAATGCTGAAATAATAAAAAACCTTGGAGGGGAAGTGAGGCTCTCCCGCTAGATGAGTTTTGGTTAATTTGCTCCAAAATCTTGCTCCCAGTGCTAATTCATAGGCTTCAATATGGTCTGGATGAATATCCTCCCAAAAAGGCACGAATAAGTTTTTAGGTTTGGTTCTTCTTATTTCCTCCGCAAGCAGGGCCCTGGATTCCAAGTTTGAAATTAATTCCCGATTTTTAAGTCCGAGGTTTTTTCGATAATCCAATTTGAGAATCTTTGTCGCTTCGTCAGTCTCCTTGCCACGAATAACGGGAGAGCCAAAAGGTGTTGGTTCCCCGTTGGTAAGGTCTAAAATGCCAACCGTTGCTCCCTCAGATTTCAGCACACCAATGGTGCCCCCCACTCCAAGTTCGGCATCATCGGGGTGCGGGCTGATGATTAAATAATCCAAGTTGTCATTCATGTTGTAGTTCCTGAAATGCCGTTCTTACATCCATATAAGCAGGGTAATATTGCTTATTTTTGCAGAAACCGTTCCAATGTAAACCTAAATAAGTTTTATGAAATTTTGGAGTTTCAAAAATATGAAATGTGCCATTGTGATACCCGCCAGATATGCCTCTTCGCGATTACCAGGAAAACCTTTGCTTAAGCAGACGGGTAAGTATTTGGTGCAGCATGTTTTTGAACAGGCTAGAAAATCCAAAATCGCAACAGAAGTTATAATCGCGACAGATGATTTGAGAATTCAAGCGGCTGCCAAAAAGTTTGGAGCCAATTGTGCCATGACATTGAAGTCCCATCAAAGTGGAACGGATCGGGTTGCTGAAGTTGCCCAAAACCTTGATTGTGATATTTTTTTGAATCTTCAGGGTGATGAACCATTGATTGATCCTCATTCAATTGATTTGCTTTTCAAGCAATTAATAGACAGTCCTGAAGTGCCAATGGCGACTTTAGGCACCCCGGTCAGGGATGAAAAAGACTGGCTGAATCCAAATTGTGTCAAAGTGATCCAGGATCAAAGGGGAAGGGCCCTTTATTTCAGCAGGAGCCCGATTCCTTTTGTTAGGGATGGCAAACCAGATTTTTCCCAAAGGCCCTCTCCCTTTTTATTGCATATCGGAATGTATGCATACCGAAGGTCATTTTTAATGCAAATGGCCAAAATACCGATGCATCCGCTTGAAAAGCTTGAAAAACTTGAGCAATTGAGGGTGCTGGGGGCTGGTTTTTCCATAAATCTCGGGATTGTTGAAGAACGAACTTTGGGTGTTGATACGCGCGAAGATTATGAGAAATTTGTCTCAGAATACAGGTATTTAAAGCGTTCTGAAGCTGCTTAGAACTTTATCAAACATTATTCTGGATTTTCATGCGATTGAGCCGTATAAATCCACGCATGGGACATTTTATGCTTTTTGCGGATGTTCCTGTTCTTTATGGATTTAGATCGCGAGAGAAGCCAGAATGGCAAAACATATTTTTGTAACCGGTGGTGTGGTTAGTTCCCTGGGTAAAGGCCTCACATGCGCTTCCATTGGAATGCTCCTTGAGCACCGTGGACTTCGAGTCAGGCTCCAAAAATTTGATCCTTACATCAATGTTGATCCTGGAACCATGAGCCCCTATCAGCATGGGGAAGTTTATGTATTGGACGATGGGGCTGAAACAGACCTGGACCTTGGTCATTATGAAAGGTTTACCAATGCCCCGCTAAGCAGGGATTGTAATTTTACCACCGGAAAGATTTATCAGTCCATTATTGAGAAAGAACGCCGGGGTGATTACCTTGGCCGGACTGTCCAGGTTATTCCCCATGTGACGGATGAAATAAAAAACGCGGTTTTAAAACTTGCGACTCCTGATGTTGATGTTGTGATAACTGAAATTGGCGGCACGGTGGGGGATATTGAAGGTTTGCCGTTTTTTGAGGCGATCAGGCAGTTTTCCCTGGATGTCGGAAGAAGTAATTGCCTTTATATCCATCTAACCCTTGTTCCATTCTTGAAAGCTGCTGGAGAGGCCAAATCCAAGCCAACCCAGCATAGCGTCGGCTTGCTTAGGCAGATTGGTATTCAACCGGATGTCCTTATCTGTAGAACCGAGCGGGCGATGCCGGAAGATATGCCCGAAAAAATCGCACTCTTTTGCAATGTTGAGACTAGGGCTGTCATTGAGGAGAGGGACAAAGAATTCAGTATTTACGAGGTTCCCCTCAGCTTGGTTGAAAACAAGCTCGATGAATTGATTGTTGAAAAACTGTCATTGAATGCCAAGACATTGGATATATCTGATTGGACTTCGATGCTTCAGCGATTGCGAAATCCCCAAAGGGAGGTCACGATTGCAGTTGTGGGGAAATATATTCGTCATAATGATGCCTATAAGTCGATTTATGAATCCCTTGACCACGCTGGTATAGCGAACACCACCAAGGTTGTTATCCGTAAAATAGAAGGCGAAGATATCGAATTGCACGGTGCTGAAAGTCAGCTAGAGGGTGTAGATGGGATTCTAGTCCCTGGGGGATTCGGCTACAGGGGCGTTCCGGGAAAAATTGATGCCATCAGGGTTGCCCGTGAAAAGAAGATACCTTTCTTTGGTATTTGTCTGGGGCTTCAATGTGCAGTTATCGAATTTGGCAGGAATGTTCTTAAGCTCGAAGACCCAAACACAACGGAAATTGACAAAAACTGTAAAAACCCGGTTGTTTGCCTCCTCGATGACCAATACAGCATCACTGATATGGGTGGAACCATGCGACTGGGTACTTATCCTTGCAAGTTAAAGGAAGGTTCCAAGGCTTATGATGCCTATGGATCTTTGATTGTGCATGAGCGCCACAGACACCGTTATGAATTCAATAATAACTATAAAAGCCAATACGAGAAATTTGGGATGGTTTTTTCGGGAACTAGTCCGGATGGGAATTTGGTGGAAGTTATAGAACTTGCAGGACATCCTTGGTTTTTAGCAGTTCAAAGTCATCCTGAATTCAAATCCAAGCCAACAAGCGCTCATCCTTTATTTACAGGATTTGTCAAAGCATGCGGGCTTTACAAGGCGAAAAAATAAAATACCCCCACCAATAAGCTTTTTATTGGCAGGGGTATGTTAAATTAATGTTTCTTAGTTAGCCGCGGGGTTCAACTCGATTTTACCTGCATCGGTGACACTGTCAGCCTTGATATTGATGGTGACACCTGCCTTGCCTCCCTTGACCCAGCCGACTTCTTCCTGCCAGGTAACCAGATTGAATTCACCAGCAGGTGCGTTTTTAATTTCAAAATTGCCATCTTTGTCGGTGACTGCGAAATAAGGGTGATTAAAAACCCTTACCCAGGCTGTCATCCAAGGGTGAATGTTGCATTCGATTTTGGTTGGTGCAGCGGCAGCAGACCACCCTTCAACTTTCAATTCTTTTCCTGCTGGAATCAAAAGGTTTTGATTTGGATTATTTCCAGTGCTGATAATGTTTACATTATGGTTGATCGGGGAACTGTTCTTTGTTACCAAAACTTGCCCAGCTCGCATTCCCATCACATGGGGTTCATATACGCAGCATGGTTGATCAAGCACGATGTCTTTTTGCTTGATGTCGGCAAGGGATGGATGAACAGGAATCTGTGCCTTGGCGTTTTTACTGTCGACCAGCCAAACCATTACCCAACGAACACCCTTGCTTTTTGGATCGACCACAAATTTTTCGGACAGAATGTCACCCTTGGAAAGGCAATGCTGCTCATCTTTGTTAACCTTAAGTTTTTCAGGGGTATGGTTTCCTCCTGCAAATACTACCTGTCCCTTCACTGTGCCCCATGATTCCGCTAAGGAAACCTCAGCGGAAGCGGCGTAAACAGAGGTTAAAAAAGTGAAGAAAACTCCCATTCTTGCGATAGATCTCATGTTTTTTCCTTGATTCAGGGTGGGTGAAATTTCTATATCAATCAAACAGCATTATATCATTCTAATATAGTCAATTATAAATTCCAAGTTGGTTTTTATGGTTGTTGCCGCATAAAAATTCAAATCGAATCTAGTATATTTTTCTCATTCACCGGAGTGATCAGGGCTTTTTCCGTGATAATGCCGGTGATTAAGCGGGCGGGAGCGACATCGAAGGCCGGATTATAAACCGTGACACCATCTGGTGCGACTTGTTTTCCAAAGGGGGCTGTGATTTCAATATGGCTTCTCTGTTCAATCGGAATTTCGCTTCCATCTTTCAGAGTTAAATCGAAAGTGCTTGAAGGGGCGGCCACATAAAACGGGATATTGTGGGCATGTGCGAGGACAGAAAGCCCATAAGTTCCTATTTTATTTGCTGTGTCACCATTTGCGGCAATTCGATCCGCACCAACGACCACCATGTTGATTTTCCCCTCCTTCATCACTTGGGCAGCCATGCTATCGCAAATGAGCGTTGAAGGAATTCCAGCCTGTAGCAATTCCCATGAGGTAAGTCGTGCCCCTTGCAACAGTGGCCTTGTCTCATCACAATAAACATGAATGGATTTGCGTTGTTCAAAAGCGGTGAAAATAACCGACAAAGCGGTGCCGTAGGCAGCCGTGGCGAGTCCGCCGGTATTGCAATGGGTTAGAATTCCAAAACCTTCTTGAACCAGTGTAGATCCTATACGGCCAATGTTCTGGCACATTTCGCGGTCTTCTTTTTCTATCGATAGGGCCTCCTTAAGAAGTATGGATAGAATTCCATGATGATCATCGTGGTTTTTGACCTCGAGGAATTTTCTTTTCATTCGATCAAGGGCCCAGAAAAGATTAACCGCTGTTGGCCTGCTTGTCCTAAGGTAGTTATCAATGGTTTCATAGTGGCTGTTAAGAGTGGTGCCTGGGGGGATTTTTTTTAATCCAACTAAAATGCCCAAAGCTGCTGTGATCCCGATGGCAGGCGCACCCCGCACCCTAAGGCTTCTGATAGCCTCATGCACGGAACCGATTTCCTTGCAATCTATGTAAGTGGTTTCAATTGGAAGGAGCGTTTGGTCCAGCAGTCGAAGATGTCCGTCAATACCCCCAATCCATTCCATGGATCTTGGGATGTTGTAATTTTTCATATTTATTCCAATCATCCCTTGGGCTTTTTTGAAAGCCTTTCAAGAATTTGTTGATGGAGAATGCCATTGGTTACCAAAACATCCGAGGCGAAAATGGATTTGGCGCCTTTCCAGTCGGAGAATTTGCCCCCAGCTTCCTCGATCAATGGGATGATTGCTGCGACATCCCATGCATGGACGCCATATTCAATCATAATTTCGCCGGCTCCCTGGGCCACAAGCACAAATCCGTAAAAGTCCCCAAATCCGCGTTGTTTTTCTGTTTCACCAGCAATCGCGAGGAATTCTTTTTCCATTCCAGCTTTTACAAACCATGAAATACTTGAGTAAAATAGTTGTGAGGACCTCAGGTTGTCGATTGTTGAGACATTTATTTTAACATCATTTCGAAATGCCCCGTCACCCCTCAGCGCCCTGTAGGTCTGGTTAAGTGCAGGTGCGACCGTGATTCCAGCGAGCATTTCACCCTTGTATTCAAGACCTAGCAGAGTGGCCCAGATGGGAATGCCCCGCACAAAATTCCGCGTGCCATCAATCGGGTCTATGATCCAACGATATCCTGAGTCGCCCGGCTCATCATCATATTCCTCACCAAGAAAACCATCCTTGTTGAAATATTTTTTAAGTGAGGATCTAAGGAATTTTTCTGATTCCCTGTCCGCGATGGTTACAGGGCTTTCATCGTGTTTCCATTCCACATCGAGTGCGGTTTCGTAGTGCCCCAGGGCGATTTTTGCGGCTTTTTGTGCAAGTTCTATCCCCGCTTCATAACGGGATTTCAAATCATTACTCAATCAAATCGCTCCTTGGATTTATTTCTTTGGGACAAACCTGAATTTCACGGTGTTTGGTGTCTCATCAGGTGGCATTTCGTAGGGCAATGCCTTGAGAAATTCCACCAAGTCCTCTTTTTCCGTGTTTGAAAGATGGCTGGTTTTTCCATGTTTGTCTTTCAGGTTTTGCGTGGTCAAAACTTCCATCAGGGTTTTTGCTTTTCCATGATGAAGATAAGGGGCGCTTCTGTAGACGCCAAGCAGTGTGGGGGTGTCATATTCAGGTCCCATTTTTTCTGATGGGTCATCATTACCCGTCCCAACATCATGAATCTTGCCTTTTGCACCCAGTTGACTGTCGGAATAATAAGGCCCGGAATGGCAGGAGGCACAACCAACTTGATTGTTAAAAAACAAAGCTTTGCCACGCTCGGCTTGCTTGGAAATTTTCCCTGGAGCCTCTATATGGGGGGAAAGTGTGAATCCAAATGAGTTGGTATAGATTGCAAGAGCGTCGAGATCCGCTGATTTATCGGAGAGTTTTTCTTTGAGTTCTGTTTTTTCAAAACCCTTTTTGGGAGTAAGAGGGCCTTTTGAAAGCCCATATCCTTGCATGAGTTTTCCACGGATGGTGTATTCGAAATCCTGAACTTCATCCCGGTCTGCGGACCAGTGGAGGGGGTGTGTATGCGCCAGTCCCGCCATGGGAGGGGTTTTTCTCAGGCCTTCAGGGTTTTCCCAAACCCTTCCATCTGAATTCCCATCGGGATGGCAGGAAAAGCAAGCCACCCACCTGCGGGAAGTCATGGGCGGATTTGAAGTGTTGAATAGGATTTTACCCCGAACCCATTCAGGGCTCTTTGGTGGGTCGCATGATTTCATGCTGGCAATTTTGTTCATGCGAATCGGGTCATGAATGGTTACATCAAATTGAAGGGCGTTATAAACATATACTTCTTTTCCGTTGGGATTAACACGGATCGCCCTCGGATTTTGTCCAAGGCGAATCGCAGTCCCAACACGCTGGATCTCTGAATAATCATCATCCATCACCTTGCATATATTCATGTCGTTTGTGCCAGCATAAATGATGTAAATCATTTTTCCATCGGGTGACAGGGCCGCTTCCCAGGGAGTCGACACCACATAAACCCCGTTAAATGTGTCCATGGCCATGGTCGTGCGCTTTTTTTTGTCCGGCAAACCGGAAGTGTCGCAAATTGTAAGTTCGGGAAAGATGGAACCATCCGCATCAATAATATTGACCCTGGAGCGGATATGGGGATGGTAAACCTTTGGCCTTGAAGGGTGGACCGTTAATTGCCTAGCAAGGTTGTCATCGCTTCTTCCTTTCCATTGATCAAGCAATTTGCCGGTTGCAGTGTCAATTTTGTTGACAGAAGCTGTGTAAAACTCAGTTACAAAAATGTTCTTTTCATCAGGAGAAAGAGCGATACCTCGAATCATTTTCCCGGCATTGAAAGTCTGCGAAACCTTGAAATCAGCAGTTTCTATCACGGAAATTTTTCCTGGATACTCGTGTGAGACGAAAACCTTTCTGCCATCATTTGTTGAAACAATCCCATATGGTTCATCCTCGGTTGTTATGGATTTCACCAATGACAACTTTTCACCATCAATGATGATTACCTTGTCTTCGGAGTATAGGGTTACTGCAAGAAGCGGACCTTTTCCAATCCAGGTTACCCCCTCAGGTTTAATCCCCACTGGAATTTCAGCAAGGGGTTTTCTGGATTCAACATCAAAAATGGTAACGGTTCCACTGTCGGTATTTGCGACAGCAATCTTTTTGCCATCCTGGGTCACATCCATGAGACTGTTTGATTGGCCAGCAATGATTTGGCTACATGGGAAAAATGCAAATATACATAAAACCAAATAAGGGCCCGCTTTTTTCCAAGTTAACATTATGATTCTCCATAAGAATTCAAGCTTGGTAAGATTATCTTTGAAAAGTTGGTGCAGGGCAACCAACTATTTAAATTCTGTGGGAATGAAATAATTTCTTGAATCGTTAATATTCAAGAATTTGGTGCCAAAATATTTTAAGATGGGAGGTTTAGGCTGGTTTGTTGTGCCCGTTTTTCTGGCTTTAATCATCAAACCCTTTATTTTCATCATATGTTGCATTCTTGTTAAATTCTTCCCAAATATAATCCGATGATTAATTGAATCCTTTTTTCCAGCTTTTGGTCGAATGGATTCAAGTGTTGTGATTAAGTTTCAGAAATTGGGTTGCTCCAAGCTCTGAGGTTTCTCATCGCTTTTAAACAGCGGGGTTGGTATGAAAGAATTGAAGATTTTAGTTTTGAGTCTTGGATTGGTTGGATTGTTAATTGACCAAGGTTGGGCTCAAGACCCCTCTGCAGGTTATGGGACACCCACGCCAAGCTCAATTGATAGTTTAATTGATTCGGATAATCAAAGTTCCAGTGCAACTCCCACCCGGGCGACACTTTCTGAATGGATTTTATACCCCAGGGATGCTGGTTGCTGTGGCCCGACAGGAAATTGCAAGTCTGGTCCCATCCTTCTGGAGACTTATTTTAGAACCGGTCCAGAATTCACGGTAGGCGGTGGTGTTTTTAACAATGTGTTGGAAACAGGATGGAATGTTGGTGGTGGTGGTCGTTCTCTCTTTTTCAATCCCGAAGCCACCAAGGCTTGGGTTATTGATCTAGGCGTTTCTAACACTCACTACAATAGCAACAACCGCAATCCCGCGGTTTCCCTTTTTAATCTTCCCTATTTGGATCGAAGTGGACAATTTGGAATTGGGGTTAATAGAGCCATTACAATTCCCGCTGTCGATGTGGGTATTATTTCCTTAAACACGACTTTTGTGAATTTGTCTGGTGGAAAGGAATACTACCTTCGTGGCGATGCTTTCAACAAGGACAATTCATGGCGAATTGGCGGTGATATCGGGGGAAGGTATGGCTCCGGTAAAACTGAGTTTGTTGGCTTTCCAAATTTGAAAGACACAATCGGGGCGGTTTTTCTTTCAATCCACTCTGATCTACAGATCCCTTTTGGTAAGGTTAATTTGATTTCAGGTATAAGGCTTGAATGGGACTATATTTGGAATGGTGTGTTGCAAAGCCAAAATAACAGTGATTTGTCAAACATTAGCCTGCTTTATAATGGTGGAATTCAGTTCTAATTGATTTGAGCTTTTATTTTAAGACTCAGGCTGCGCTGGCAGTCTGAGTCATTTTATTTCCAACAAAGTCGAGAATTTCCCTGGCACCTTTTTGCGATGCGCCCCCATACATGGTTGCGGATTTAAGGGTACCTAGTTGATCGGCCACTTTTT
Organism: Planctomycetia bacterium; assembly: GCA_005786805.1. GTDB lineage: Bacteria > Planctomycetota > Planctomycetia > Gemmatales > Gemmataceae > UBA969. The sequence goes on from SYCV01000066.1 coordinate 27,758, forward strand.
CCCGGTTATCAGGGTTTTCAATCCATTTTTCGAGTTTGCCCGCCACCCATTTTGAACTGCAATAATACCCGAATCTTTCTGGGAAAAGTTCTTTCCCTGCAAGAAGGTTCACAAGGGTGATGTATGGGACATTTTTAAGGGTGCGTGCCACCACCGACATGATTGCGGATGTCTGGAAAATGATTACTGATGGAGTTTGCGCCGCGAGAAGTTCGAGGCTTACAGAACCTGAAACTGAAGCACAGGCAAAAACCATGCTCATTATTTCCGGGGTCTTTCCGGTATGAACTTCAATTGGAAGATTTGTCCCCTTGATTTTTTTCAAGATGGTTGTTTTGTGTGCCTCTGAGAAAGCCGCCACAAGGAATCTTGTTTCAGGGTATTTCTTTTGAAGAAGGTTGGCCGCCTTGAATAGCACATTAAAATTCATCGCTACTTCCTGGTTGCGCGAACCGGGAAGAAGGCCAATTGCGAGTCCGGGTTTTGATTTCTGTTCAGTAATAAAATTCTGATCAAGCTTTTGGTTAAGAATCTGGTCATAAAAAGGATGCCCGATCAATTTTGCGGGGACATTGTTTTTTTTGAACCATTCCTCTTCGAAAGGGAAATTGCAAAGGACTAGATCAACCAATCTTCTCATTTTATTAACACGCCAGGAAGCCCACGCCCAAATTTGCGGGGGAACATAATAGACGACTGGAATACCAAGTTTTTTCGCCGCTGCAGCAAGATGCCAGTGAAATCCTGGATAGTCAATCAATACCAAGACATCGGGCTTGGTGGCTTTGAAATGATCAATTGCAAGGTTTAATATTTTTTTGAATTTCGGGTAGGCTTTAACCGCCTGAAACAATCCCATCACAGCAAAATCAACCAGCGGAAAAATAAGGTTGCATTTTGCCTCCAGCATCTTGGAACCTCCAAATCCTGATAATTCCAGGTTGGGGTTAATTGCCAAAAGGGCTTTGGCAAGGTTGCTTCCATGCAGGTCGCCACTTGGTTCACCCGCGCTGATGAATATTTTCAAGCTGCCCATTTCTTCTTCCCGAAAATCAAAATAAATCATGACAACCCAAGATTTAAAGAATAATGATTTTCGACTTAAAGGGGCAATAGCGTTTCCTATGGGTGGAAGCTTTAATCAGTGTTCAATTTGCATCCATTCCGGTGCAGTGATTTCATAATTGTTGTAAATATCATCTGGGTCAATTTCCAGAACTTTCAAAGACTGGTTTTCCATGTTGGTTTTAAGGAAATCGGCAAGTTCAGGTAATATGGCATATTTCCTTACCAGAATCGTGTTTTCGATTTCGAACTCGGCGCATTCCGCATAGACTTTTTCGAATTCCTCGGGGCTGTTCCTAAGCATTTGGGTCCAAAACTGGCTTAGTCTTTGTGAGAATTCAGTTTGAGTCTCTTCCTCTTTTGAGCAGACCGATATCAGGATGTATTCTTTCATGGCTTAAGCATATTTCTCTTGTTAATATTTAATCCAGCAGAGTTATTTATATTTGATCCGACTTGGAAGGAGAAAAAAATCGTGAAACTTTTTATATGCGGTATCACTTTGTTGTTTATAAATTTGGCCTTTCTGATTGGAAGTTTTGATTCTCAAACCAAGGCGGCTGATGACCGATCCAATTGCAATACTTTTTCAATTGTTGCCTTTGACCCCGATACAAAGGAATGGGGCATAGCTGTTGCGTCCAAATATCTGGCTGTGGGCAGCGCTGTTCCATGGGCCAAGTCTGGAATCGGTGCTGTTGCGACCCAAAGTAGTGTGAATGTTTTATTGGGAAATTCGGCGTTGGAATTGATGGCAAAGGGGAAAAATGCAAAAGAAACCCTCGATGAACTTATGAAATCAGACGAGGGGCGGGATATCAGGCAGATTGGAATTATTGATAAAAATGGCATGACTGCAAATTACACCGGGACCAAATGTAATCCGTGGGCAGGGGCAAAAGTTGGAAAAAATTATTCCTGCCAGGGTAATCTTCTTGCTGGTCCCCAGGTTCTTGATGCAATGGCCAAGGGATTTGAGGAAGCTAAAGGTTCCCTTGGGGTAAGGCTTCTTTTATCTCTTGCGGAGGGTGAGAAAGCTGGTGGCGATAAGCGTGGAAAACAATCTGCGGCCCTACTTGTTGTAAAACCAAATGGTGGACCCAACGCACTTGGGGACCGATGGCTGGATTTCAGGGTGGATGACCATCCTAATCCGATAGATGAACTTGCAAGAATTGCCAATTTGACCAATAGATTCAAAGCAATTTTGAAGAGTAAATAAAAAAAGTATGGCAGTGCTGCCATGCGCTGCCATACTTCAATCAGGAGAACAAAAAACCGAAATCAAACAGTGGGGTGAGATTCTTTCAAGGTGCTCTTCGGTGTTCCCCCTGACATATCTAATATCGGATTGAACCCCAAGGTGAATCAGGAGGTTGATTGATTAAATCTTGTAATAAATCAAAATAGGGTGGAAGAATAATCAAAAGGGTAATTACCCTAAGAGGAAAGATAATCCTTAAATTTTATCCATCTTAAAGCCAGCCTGCACCTTCCTCTTCAACAATGGTTTTCATGGCTTCGATCCAGGCAGGGTGATCATTAAGGCAGGGGCATTGGTAAAGTTCCTCCCCTCCAGCTTCACAAAATACCTCTTTGGCCTCATGTCCGATTTCATCAATGGTTTCAAGGCAATCAGATGTGAATCCTGGAGTGCTGACAAAAACTTTTTTAATTCCTTTTTTTGCCATCTTTTTCAATGTTTCTTCTGTGTATGGTTTAAGCCATTCTTCTCTGCCGAATAATGATTGAAATGATTGTGTCCAGTAGCTTCTGGGCCAGCCCATTTCTTTTACCAGGGCGAATGTGGTTCGTTTTACATGAGTGGCGTATACATCGCCTCTTTGGCAATATGAAATAGGAATTCCATGGAAACTAATCAGGTGATGGTCTGGTTTCCATCCAAGCTTGGCTTCGTGTTCTCTGATTATCGAGGCTACAGCCTTGATGTATGCAGGGTGTTCGTAGTAAGGGGGGATAAATCGGATCGCAGGGACCCTGCGGATTTTTTGAAGAGCTTGCCCGAGGCAGTCCATTGCGGAGGCAGTCGTGGTGGCTGAATATTGGGGATACATGGGGAAGACAATAATTTTTTCTATTCCCCTTGCAACCATGTTTTTGATGGTGTCAAGCAGCGGGGGGGTCCCAATTTGCATCCCAAATTCCACAGGAATACCGGGGAATTTTTCCTGTAGTAACTGGGTCTGCATTTTTGTGTAATGCATGAGGGGAGAACCTGTTTTTGGGTCCCAGACACGCTCGTATTTTTTTGCTGATTGTTTTGGACGGGTGTTGAGGATGATGAGATTCAAAATGGGCCACCAAATCAACTTTGGTAATTCAATTAGCCTTGGATCTGACAGAAACTGCTTTAAATATCTGCGTAATGCTGGACCAGTTGGTTCGTCAGGTGTTCCAAGCTGAACAATTAAAATGCCAGTCTGATTCATTATTTGTCCGGATGTGATAAAAAAGCCCATCTGTTTATTGGTAATCCAGATGGGCCGTCAAGAATTAATTAAAAATGGGGACTTATTTCTTTTTGCAATCAGGTCCTTCCAGTGGTTCTTGTTTTTCTGTTATGTGCCCCTTGCTTGTTTTAAGCACTTTGGTCCGATCAACATTAAGCTGGATAAAGCTTTTCCATTGGGCAGGTACGCTAGATTCTGAAAAAATCGCCTCGACAGGGCATTCTGGAACGCATGCTTCGCAATCGATGCAGTCTGCCGGGTCGATGTACACCATTTTTTCATCTATATAGAAGCATTCAACAGGACAAACAGCAACACAATCGGTGTATCTGCAATCATTGCATGGTTGGGTTACAACATGAGCCATTTCAAAATTCCTTTCACCATTACATTGTCAATTAGTTACATGGCCAACATAGGTACTTATATTAATAGTATTTTACATGATTTATTTCCAGAGATAAACGCTTTATGCAAATATTCCGGCAAGATTGATTGAATAGGCAATATATGTTGGTCTGGACTTTTTTTTGTTCAAAAGCTTAATTTACAACCTGATTTTCCATGGAGCTTTGGTCACGGATGGCATCATGATCCAGCGAAGAAGTCAGTTGATAATTGTTTGGTTTTTTATCAGTGATATGCTTGCGACAAGCCTTGCCTGGTTGTCCTCTTACCATTTGAGATTTGAGACTGGCTGGATACCTTTTATTTCCAACCCCGTTGAAAAAGATAATTTATTCAGTCATATTCCATGGGTTCTATTCACCGCTGCAGTTGCGTATCATTTCACTGAACAATACAAGATCAACCGTATGCGCAGAATGCGTGAGGAGGCTTTTTGTTCTGTTAAAGGAACATTCTTCCTGTTGTTGCTTTTGCTGGCTGTTGACTTTTTTCGCAAGGATCTTTCAGGTTCCAGGGTCATGGTCGCGATTTTTGGAATTCTAAATTTTCTGTTTGTCTTTTTTGTGAGGCAGATCAATTGGAAGTTGATACGGGGATTTCGTTCCAGGGGGTTTGATCAGTCTTTTGCCATAATTGTCGGGACTGGCAGGGTCGCTAGAAAAATGGCCTCCATTTTGAAGGAGAACTCATGGTTGGGTATCAAGAATATAGGCTATGTTGAGGATCAGGTCTCACCCTTCAGCAAGGATCTTGATGTCATGGGGAAATTCGAGGACCTTCCCGAGTTGATCAAGCAGTACACTGTTAGCAATGTCTTTATCGCCTTACCCATGAATCGATATGATGATGTTCGCAAGGTTTACGAAATTTTATCAGATACCTTTGTGGATGTGCGCCTGGCGGCTGATGTTCCTGAGCTTGCGGGGCTGGCGCTATCCACGGTTGATGTTGATGGAATGCCATTGATTTCCTTGAAAGAGAATCCGCATTTCGGTTTAAATGTGATGTTCAAGCGGAGTATGGATATTATTCTGTCGTTGGTCGGGATTATTTTGATTTCACCTTTGTTGTTCACTATCGCGATCTTGATTAAATTGACTAGCAGGGGACCAGTTTTTTATTCTCAGGAAAGATGTGGGCTTAATGGCAAGCCATTTCAAATGCTTAAATTCAGAAGCATGAAAGTGGACGCGGAAAATGAGACGGGCGCGGTTTGGGCCGCGAAAAATGATGATCGCAGGACTATCTTGGGGACCTTTCTTCGTAAAACCAGCATTGATGAACTTCCCCAGTTATTCAATGTTCTTCAGGGGGATATGAGCCTGGTTGGTCCACGACCAGAGAGGCCCGTATTCATCGATAAATTTAGAAAAACCATTCCAAATTATATGGCCAGGCATACTGTCAAGGCAGGGATCACAGGTTGGGCGCAGGTCCACGGTTGGCGAGGTAATACTTCCCTTCGAAAAAGGCTGCAATACGACCTTTATTACATAACCCATTGGACGCCTTGGATGGATATCCGCATACTTTGGATGACCATTTTCAAAGGCATGATTCACCGAAATGCCTATTGATATTTCATTTAACTTTTAATTTACACCTTTGATTACTTCCCACCCTCTCTAAAATTGTAATTGTACAATTATAGAAGGGTTTTCTAATGTTTGTTGATCGCGTAACGATTTATGTCAAAGGCGGAGACGGAGGATCGGGGTGCGTAAGCTTCCGAAGGGAAAAATATATTCCCAAGGGCGGCCCCGATGGGGGTGATGGAGGTGATGGTGGTGATGTCATCATCAGGGCCATTGAGGGTACTGATAGCCTTGCGAATATTGTGAATAGGAAACATTGGCGCGCAGAAAATGGCGGATCAGGGATGGGTGATAATTGCCATGGTAAAAAGGCCCATGACCTCATTATTGCAGTTCCTCCCGGCACACTTGTCTTAGACCGGGACCGGGGGAATATCCTGAAAGATTTGACACTTCCAAATGATCAGGTCGTGGTTGCGATTGGCGGAAGGGGAGGGCGGGGTAATCGTGCCTTCACCACCTCAATAAATAGGGCACCCCGCGAATTCCAACCCGGAACGCCGGGGGAAGAAAAGCATATTTCCCTGGAGTTAAAAGTAATAGCTGATGTAGGGTTGGTCGGCAAACCAAATGCGGGTAAATCAACTCTTCTTAGCCGTCTGTCCCGGGCGCACCCTGAGATTGCTTCTTACCCTTTCACCACCAAGCATCCAAATCTCGGACAAGTGATGATCGGTGGAGAGCGAGCTTTTATCCTCGCTGATTTGCCGGGGCTTATTGAGGGCGCGCACCAAGGGGTTGGGTTGGGGCATGAATTTCTCCGACATGTGGAGCGAACCCGTGTGATTATTCATGTGCTTGAACCTTTTCCCATGGATCAAACCACTCCTTTGGCGAATTACCATTCAATTCGAAATGAACTGGATTTGCACGGCAAAGATACCATTCTTAAACCTGAGATTATTGTGCTCAGTAAATCGGAATTAACTGGTAGTGATATTGTGCGAAAAGAGCTTGAGAAAGAATTGGGCAGGGAAGTTATCGGAATCTCCGCAGTGACGGGGCAGGGATTGGCCAATATGATCCAGGCTGTGACCAGGGAACTTCAAAAAGTCAAAAATCCTGATGAAGAATGAAACCTTCTATTCTTGCTATTGATGTGGGAAACAGTTCCATCAAATGGGGCCTTTTCAGTCAAGGCATTCTAGTGGGGAATCAAAGGCTTGATTTAAAAGAAACCATCTCTTGGGAAGATGCCTGGGAAAAATTTGGCCGGGATGCACATAAATCAATCATGGTTTGTGGAGTCGTGCCTGATGTTCTCCACAGGCACTATGAATGGCTTAAAAGTCGTTGCTCTAAAGTGAAATTGGTGACTTATGTTGATGTCCCTGTGAAAATCAATTTGGAAAATCCAGGTTTGGCGGGTATTGATCGAATTGTTGCGTCTTTTGCAGCTTTAAAACTTGCAGGTCAGAACAGGGCTGTGATTGTTGTTGATGCCGGGAGTGCTGTCACGGTTGACCTTGCCACCATCGAGGATGGTTTTTTGGGAGGAGCGATCATGCCCGGCCTGAAATTAATGGCCCGATCCCTGAACCAATACACAGCGCAATTACCTGAGATTTCGGTTAATGGCCAGATAAGTCAAGTTGCGGGAACAAACACAGCTCAGGCAATTTCTTTTGGGGTGGGTAATGCTTTTTTGGGTGGGGTTGACCTTTTAGTCAAGAAATTGGAGACGCAAGCTGGGTCCCAGGCAAAACTTTTTTTTACCGGTGGGGATGGACAACTTTTGGCCGACCATTTTCATTCCAAAGGAGAGTATGTTCCAAACCTTGTCCTTAATGGTCTCTCATTGATTGGTGAGAAAATTGCCAATGAATGATCCAAATGGTTTGACCTACCTTGCTCAGTTGACCCCCAAGGGGAAAAGCGCGATTGCAACCATTGCAATTTGCGGCCCTAATGCATGGGAGATAATGCGAAGAGTCTTCAGGCCAAGAAATAAAAAACCATTGCCTGTCGAGGCAAATGCCGGCAATATTTTTCTCGGCAGGCTGGGGTTGGGCCATGGTGATGAGGTTGTTCTAAGTTTTAAATCAGCCATACCCTTGTGCCTGGAAATCCATCCGCATGGTGGAATCCAAGTTGTTTCCATGCTGCTCGAATTTTTGCAGGCGCAGGGAGCGATTCTTTGCAAATGGCAGGATTTTTCCTCATTGATTTATCCTGACCCCCTTCAAGCCATGGCTTTCAACTTGCTAAATCAGGCTACAACCAGGGAACCATCAAAAATTTTACTTGATCAGTTTAATGGTGCCTTTAGGGCCTGGCTTGACGAGTTTCTAATTTATGTGTGCACGAATGATGCATTGTCGGCAAAAAACCACATCGCAAATATTTCACCCTATTCAAATATGGGTTGCAGATTGGTTGATCCATGGAGGGTAGTTTTGGCGGGCCCGACTAATGCTGGTAAAAGCAGCTTGATGAATGTTCTTGCAGGGTATCAGCGAAGTATTGTTTCGGATATTCCCGGGACCACCCGGGATGTGCTTTGGCTTGAAACTGCAATCGAGGGCTGGGCGGTTTCTTTTGCGGATACCGCTGGTATGCGGGAAAGTTCCGATCCGTTGGAAAATGCCGGGATGCTGATGGGGGCGAGGGCAATTGAAATTGCCGATTTGGTTCTTTGGATTCAGGATTGTACTGTTGACGAAGTTCCGCCGCCGCTCCACTTGCGAGATAAAAAAATTGTAATGGTCAGGAATAAAATTGACCTCGAGTCTCAACAGGAGAGAATAAACAACCGGGAATCCATTGGAGTATCCGCGTTGGCCGGTGCTGGGGTTGAAGAATTATTGTCAAAAATAATAGGTGAACTTGTGCATCCTGTTCCAAAACCCCTGCAAGCTGTTGCGTTTCATCCTTTATTGAAATCGGCACTGGATAAATCATGTGATTTAATTGATAAGGGGCGTTTGGCAGAGATTCCTGAACTTTGGTCTTGTTTTCAAAAAAAATCGAAATAAGGGGTGTTAGTCCATGAGAATAGGGAAGTTTAAAGGTAATGATGGTTCATTGTTTGTAGGGTTGATTCAAAATAATGAGGTTTTAGCCTTGGGAGATTTGACAAAACAACCCGGGCTTTTTTCCCAAATTCTGCATGGTGTGAATCCTGAAAAGGAAATTGAGCGACTTGTCGCATCATCGACAAAAAGATTTCCCTTGGGTTCTGTCACTTATTTGGTTCCCATTGACCAACAGGAGGTCTGGGCTTCGGGGGTCACTTATTTGCGTAGTCGTGAAGCTAGGGAGCGAGAATCAGAGGGCGCTGCCAAATTTTACGATCTAGTGTACAAGGCCCAAAGACCTGAGTTGTTCTTTAAATCTCCCCCGGCCAAGGTGGCGGCTTTTGGTCAAAAAGTCCGCATTAGGAAGGACAGTAAATGGAGCGTTCCAGAACCTGAACTGACCCTGGTCGTTTCTCCTGCCGGAAAAATTGTTGGTTTTACCATTGGGAATGATATGAGCGCGCGGGATATTGAGGGAGAGAATCCCTTGTATCTTCCGCAAGCAAAGATGTATTCCGGTGCCTGCTCACTCGGGCCGGTTGTTACCCTTGCTAGGTTTCTGCCTCAAGGGGAGGCTTGTTCCATAAACCTTCAGATCCATAGGTCTGGTGCCCAGGTATTTGAGGGTAGGACTTCCCTTGCGTCTATGGCCCGAAAACTTGAGGATTTGGTTTCTTGGTTGTTCAAGGAAAACGATTTTCCTGATGGGGCTTTTCTGTTGACTGGTACCGGGGTGGTTCCACCTGATCAATTTACACTTCAATCTGGAGATGTGATTAAAATTGAAATCAACGGTATTGGCTTACTTGAAAACACGGTTGAATAACTCAGCACCCATGTTCTTTTTTTCGCCATTGCTTCTCGATGGAGTGATGCGGCATTGTTGGCTAATTTGTATTTTGGGAGACCAATCATGAGGTTTATTTATTTCACCAAGACTCTCAAGGAATTAAAACCTTTGGAACTTGTTGAGTTCTGCAAGGAAACAGGCGTGGATGGCCTAGATCTTGCGGTAAGGCCAGGGTACCCGATTGATCCCGCAAATGCTGTCGCGGAGTTGCCAAAGTTTGCCGCCATCATGAAGCAAAACAATTTAAGCATTCCGCTTGTTAGCGCGCCGACTTCTTTGGTTGATGCCGAAAGCAAGGAAGCCAGGAGTCTTTTTGAGGCTTGTGCGAATTCAGGCGTTCCGATGGTCAAGATTGGTTATTTCACTTACAAGGGTAATTTTGGCGAGGATTTGCAAGCTGCAAGGAAAAAGCTAGAGGGATTCCTGAAGCTTGCCAAGGAGACAAAGGTCAAGGCCGTATATCATACGCATTCTGGAGCAAACATTGGAAATAATGCGGCTTCTTTAAAAGAGTTGCTTAAAGATTTTGATCCACACCATGTGGGGGCTTTTGCGGACACGGGGCATTTGGCGGTTAATGGTGGTCCCATAAAAATGGAACTGGAGATTCTGCGCCAGTGGTTATCCATCCTGGCAATCAAGGATATTTTGTGGGAAAAGCCAAAGTCTGACTGGGTCTTTAGGGTTGTTCCCGCGGGGCAGGGCATTGTGCGCTGGAGCGATGCCTCAAAGGGAATCACCGATGTTAAATTCGACGGGACTATTGTTTTGCATGGTGAATACGAGGCAAAGGATCTTTCAAACCGCAAGACACTAGCAATCAACGAACTAGCATTCCTGAAAAAGCATTTTGCCTAGGTGGCCATGATGACATAAGGGGCCTTTGCAATAATTCTAAGGCCTTTAGATTACGGTTCCATCAGGGATGATGCTACCCCTTGGCACGCAAATTATACCGTCTCGTATCACAAAATTATTACCCTCGTCATGTTGGATTTTTTTGTCATTTACGAGACGCACATTTTTCCCGACCCTGCAATCCTTGTCAAGTATCGCGCAATGAATCACTGAATTGTCCCCGACATTCAGGTTTGGAACACCCTTTGCAAGGTTCTCGGACCTTTCCTTGTCAGATTCAAACCGATCGGCGCCAATGATAACGCATTCCTTGAGAGTCACATTTTTTCCTATTCTGCTTCGAACCCCGATCACGCAGTTTTCAAGTTGGGACCCCTCCTCAATGACACATCCGTCACTCACCAAGGTATTGGAAAGGTTGGCCCCTTGGAATCGAGAAGCCGGGAGGAATCGCATACGGGTGTATATCACTCCGTTGGGACTATGGAAATCAAAGGGTGGATTTGGGGTCGCGAGGGCAAGATTTGCCTCATGGTATGCCTTGATGGTTCCAAGATCTTCCCAGTACCCATCAAATAAGAATGCATTCACATTGTAGTTTTTGATGCTCCGTGGAAATATTTCTTTTCCAAAATCCGTCGCCAAGGGGCGGGAGTTAAGCAGGTCAAGCAATGCTTTGCGGTTGAATAAATAGATACCCATGCTAGCAAGATATGGCCTGTCCTTTGCTTCTATTCCTTTTTTGGAAAGCCATTCTGGTTTAACGGCATAAGGTTCAATTTCCGCAATGGTTTTTGGTTTTTCAATAAAGGCGTGAACCTTGGATGTTTCATCTACCTGCACGATCCCAAAGCCAGAAACCTGTTCCCTTGAAACTGGAAGAACAGCGATCGTCACATCAGCTTTTGTCTCCTGGTGAAAACTATGGAGTTCCCGAAAATCCATTCGGTAGAGTTGGTCACCGGATAAAATCAAAACTTCCTTTGCGTGATCTTCAACCACATACCGGATTTGCTGCCTGACCGCATCCGCGGTGCCTTGGTACCAGTTTTGTCCTTCGTTGGTTTGCTGCGCGGCCAAAACCTCAACGAATCCTTTGCCAAACGGGTCGAATTTGTAACTGTTTGCAATATGCCTGTGAAGGCTGACGCTGAGAAACTGGGTTAAGACATATATTCGATTGAAACCACTGTTGATGCAGTTGCTTATCGGGATGTCTATCAGCCTGTATTTTCCTCCGATCGGCACAGCAGGCTTGCTGCGTAATTGTGTAAGGGGATACAATCGAGTTCCCCTCCCGCCACCTAAAATAAGACTAATGACATCCTTCATGATAAATTTCCTGAAATGCAAAACTAGCTAATGAGATAACATCAACATGTTAAAAATTATTCGGGTTCCAGTACAACAAATAAATGGTTCAAAAAGATCTTTCCTTGCTCCTATTCCACCAGCGCGATATTTGGACAGCGGTGTTCTCGGCGTTTTCAACGCAATCATTGATTGATATGCCCTTATATGCGTTTCCTGTCAAATACAACCCCGGATGGTTTGTAAGGGTTTCGTCAATCGATTGAATCTTATCCAAGTGATTTACCATGTACTGTGGAATGGCGTTTTTCCAGCGAATAACTTTTACAAAATAGGGCGGTGCTTGTATTTTCATTGATAATTGCAATTCCCTGTAAATCATCTTGGCTAGCACATCATCATCCAAGTCAACCATTTCCGGCCTGGAGGCCCCTCCACACATCGCCCTTAATAGCACACTACCGGCGGGGGCTCTTCCACGATATATGGATGAGCACCATTGCACACCTAGGATTGAACGATTTTCTGAACTTGGAGTCAGGTAACCAAATCCATCAAGAGGAATTGGTACATCTCCGGAACGAAATCCCATCACCACCACCGCAAGGCTGTTGTAGGGTATGCTTGAAATTATATCAGCCAGTTTTTCATCGAGATTTTTAAGTATTTGGGCTTGTTGCATTGCTGGGCATGAAAGGACAGCAATATCAAATGACTCAGACTCTCCATTCCCGCCCTCAACGATCCATTTTTTGTTGTCTTTGTCATGTTTCAGATTGGATGCTTGGAACTGCCTGATTTTTGACCTGCCACATCGGTCTGCCAGAGCGTCGGTAAGGGTTCCCAATCCCTGGTCAAACGACCAAAGCTGTCCGGATGATCTTCCGCTTTCAGGATTGGTGGCAAGCCGGGCTTTTCGCGATGCCTTGAGACCCTTGGAAATGCTCCCATAATTTTTTTCCATTGCGGCAAGCCTGGGGAATCCCGCTTGATAACTTACTTGTCGTGCATCCCCCGCGTATATGCCGGTTACAAAAGGATCAACAAGTTTTTCTGCGATTTCGGTTCCAACCCTTCTCTGGGCGAAAGCATAAATCGACTCATCGGAAGAATCTTGCTTTCTTGGTTGGAAGCGTTCCATCGCCAAGGAGAACTTTGCCCTCAAGGAAAGAACATCTGTGGTTAAAAGCCCAATGAAAGATGATGGTAGTAGCCGAAGTTTTCCACCCAGTAGTAAAAAACGATTTTTTGCAGCCGCATCGTTTGCTGGTGAGAGTTGGCTTGATAAACAAAGTTCTTTGCTCAAATTCAATGTGGAGGGATTGCTGTCAAGAAAACCATTTGGACCGGATTCGTAAATGAAACCCTGCTCATGAATGGAGGAAATTTTTCCACCAATGTTTTTCTCGCTTTCCAGGATTTGGATATCAACATCAGCAAGATACTGCCTAAGCCTATAGGCCAGTGCGAGTCCTGATATTCCCCCTCCTATGATTGCAACTTTTGGCATGATTCGATCTTAATGTACTTTGGATGATTGCATAAAGGAATTATTCAGCGCCTTGAAAAAATAATATCATCTTCCTCGGTTTTCTGGGGTGAGGAGTTTGTTTGCTCTACAGGAGTTGGGGGAAGAGGATCACTTTCATGAGAGGCCGATAAGTTTGTTTCAATGGCACCCTGTGCGATTGGTTGTTGTTCAATGGGGGAATGCGCGGATGGTTGATGGGGGAGTGGGGGGCGAGACTTGGTTAATGGGGGTTTTCGGTTTGAGAAGTGCCTTTTGGCTTTCATCTCAGCGCCAAATCGCAGGACTATGTAGCTTCTTCCCCGGCTGTCCATTTCGAGTTCCAATAATCCATTCCGGGAAGCATCCTCCAGTAATTCACTGAATGTGCGATATCCATGGTAGGTCTCGTTGAAGGATGGCTTTTTTCGCTTCATGGTGTCTTTCACCATTGACGACCATATCACCTCCTTGTTCTCCCTGCGAAGAGCCAACAGTGAGTCAAGCAGTAGTTTAAATGCCTTTCTCTTGCTGTCAGGAACTGAAGCGTCAAATTCCGGAAAAGTCCCATGTTTATGTTCAAGGTCCTCGTAATAAATGAACTCATCGCAATTGTCTCTCAACAACTCGGATGTTGATTCCTGCATTCCAAGGCCGATCACATGTTTTCCAAGTTCCTTGAGCTTTGATACCAGAGGGGAAAAATCACTGTCTCCTGAAATTACCACAAATGTGTCAATGTGTTCCTTGGAATAAGCCATGTCCATCGCATCGACACAAAGTCGAATGTCCGCGGAGTTCTTTCCTGTCTGGCTTCTCCTGGGGATTTCGGTCAATTCAATGGCGGCTTCATGAAGCATTGCAGTGTAAGCACTGAATCTGTTCCAGTCCGCATATGCTTTTTTGAATACGATCTTGCCTTTTTCAACCAATCTTTCGAACACCCTGGTTATATCAAATTTCTCACGACGATTTAGAAATCCCAACGCGAGGTTCTCAAAGTCAACAAAAACAGCAAGAGAGCGTTCTCCATCTTCAGCCACGGATTTACTCCCTTGGGTAAATAAAGGTTTTTAATTGGTCATCACTATCTAGATTTTAACCACTTATGGTCGTTCAATAAAGTGCTCAATGAATTAAATTATCAGCTAAACTGGAATTTAACGCATTCATGGTCGACGATTGGATTTTTAGATCGGATATCAAGGTTTGGGGCGGACTACCCTTGGTTGGCCTTGTTGTGCGATTGGCTCTTGGACTAATTTCCAGCCTTGGGGGGCGCGGGGCGGGTCAAACTCGCTTCTTTCCAGTTTCACATTCATTTCCATCTTGGGGATATCCCAGGTGACTTCGCTGCCATTGGGTTGTTCAAACCATAATTGTCTTGGCATGAAATTGGCGCGATTGAAGACAATTCTGGCCCTTTGAAAGTCTGCCTTGTCCGCGGGAAATCTTGGAATTATATCCATGTAAATATACCATTGGTCTTCCTTGGATAATCTAATGTCATATCTGCGAAGTGCTTCTTCTGCTTTCATTCCAAACAATAATGACATGAAACTATCCTCTGCAACCTGGCCTTGTTTTGGCTTGGGCATTTCAAAGGCTCTGATCTCTTTTGCCTCAAACAAAATTTGATAAAGATAATTGCCCGTGCAAAGAAACTTCTTGTCCAAATCAGCTTTTCCCTCTTTGCGCAATTCCAAACTTGCAAGATTCACTGTTGATTGGCCGGAACCCAGTTTCATGTACTTGGCAATGCCGATGGATGCGGAGGTTGTTTCAAAAGTTTTATCTTTTTCAATTAATTTGATGGAAGCTGCAAGCGTCTGCACCTTCAGCATTTCCTGTTCCCAACGATTGAGGTATTGCTGGAGTTGGGCGGCAGTGGGTGCTTGGTTGGGGGTAGCAGGCACATTCGTTTGTGCAAAAGTTTTTCCGATGTAACCAAAGCAGAAGATCAAAACAAATAAAAACCTAGCCATACATATTCTCCTGATAAAGCAGCATTCATGGATTAAATTGCTGCTCAACAGATGAATTTATAGCATGGAAACAAAAATGAATAAAAGGCCAGAAAGCCAGTTTGTGAACATTTGGCCACTGGGGGTGTTAGCCTAGATTAACATAGACTGTCTTTACTTCGGTGTAAAGGCTTAGCGCGTATTCACCTAGTTCACGTCCGATACCGCTCATTTTGAAACCGCCAAAAGGTGCAGCGGCATCAAAAACATCGTAACAATTCACCCAAACAGTTCCAGCTTTCAAATTGTTTGCCAACCGGTGGGCTTTGGTTATATCCTTGGTCCATATTGCCGCTGCCAGACCGTAGAATGTTTTATTTCCTCGCTGAACTACCTCGTCGACATCCTTAAATTTTAAAATATTCATAACTGGGCCAAAAATTTCCTCACGAGCTATCCGCATGTTATCCTTGACCCCGTCAAAAATGGTCGGCTGAATAAAGTACCCCTTGCTGCCCACTCTTTTTCCACCACTTAATAAGTTTGCTCCCTCAGAAACACCCGCATCAATGTATCCCATGATTCGATCGCATTGCTCCTGGGATATTTGGGGGCCTTGGGTTGTTGACATGTCAAAGGGATCGCCGACTCGTTGTTTTTTCGCTCGGGCAACCAATTTTTCAACAAATGCATCGTGGATTTTTTCCTCCACGAATAATCGGCTTCCCGCGCAACAACATTGGCCTTGGTTGAAAAACAAGCCAAAGTACGCGCCTTCCACTGCCGCATCCAAGTCGGCGTCAGCAAAAACAACATTTGGGCTTTTTCCGCCCAGTTCCAAGCTTACTCTTTTCAGGTTACTTTTAGCCGCGGCTTGCATCACGATTTGCCCAGTGCTGCCTTCCCCGGTAAAAGCTACCTTGTCGATATCCATGTGGGAGGAAATAGCCGCGCCCGCTGTCGGGCCAAAACCTGGCACAACATTTATGACCCCATCCGGGATGTCAGCCTCCTGGGCAAGTTCCGCCATGCGCAAAGCTGTCAAAGGTGTTTGCTCCGCCGGTTTCAGCACAATGGTGCAGCCGGTCGCGAGTGCGGGGGCCCATTTCCATGCAACCATCAAAAGTGGGAAATTCCATGGAATAATCTGGCCCACAACCCCCACTGGTTCATGCTTGGTGTAACAAAAATATTCCCCTTCAACTGGAATAGTTTTTCCATGTGTCTTGTCACACCATCCGGCGTAGTAACGATAAGCCTTGATGCTAAGGGGCAGGTCCGCGTTCAATGAGTCGCGGAGCGGTTTACCATTGTCAAGCGATTCCAAAGCGGCAAGTTCAGGAAGGTTTTTTTCCATGAGATCCGCAAGTTTGTTTATCCGCCTTCCCCGTTCAGCAGCGCTCATTTTTTTCCAAGGTCCGCTTTCAAATGCTTTTCTGGCAGCCTTAACCGCAAGATCAATGTCCGCCGCATCTGCTTCAGCGATTTGGCAGATTTCCTGGCCTGTCGCTGGATTTAGCGTCGCAAATGTTTTTCCGGATAGGCTGTTCACCCACTTCCCATTTATAAATAACTTTTGGTTTGAGACCTTTGGCGCTTTGATTGTTTTTGATTTGGAGGTGGTTGACATTGAATGAAGCTCCTTGAAGTTGGTTTTAAACTTTTGGTCACACAGCTTTACCCGGGTGGATCACTTTCCTTGAAGACCGGCTTTTAAAAAGTTGACAAAAGCAGGCACATCATTGATTTTCCCCTCATCGTACCGCGCCACTTCAATGAAGCCGGCCGCATCTGGTTTTATCACCACATAAAGTGGAAGTTGTTCGGTGTTGAACTTGGATTTTTGAAAGTCCAGGTTTTTCCCGGCATCGATCCGCTGCTTGGTGGCGCTTCCTTGGAAAGAGGACCTTTCGTCGGCGGAGTAAAATTTGTCCGGCACCCTATCAGTGTAAAGTTGCACAAGCACGAATTTTTTGAGAAGCTCCTTGACATCCTTAAGGGGGAAAACATTTGCCTCGTTTATTTTGCAGTTCGTGCAAGTGACCCCGGTAAAATCAATAAAGACCAGCTTGTTTTGTTTTTTTGCTTCTTCAATACCGCGGTCGAGGTCTCCCGTGAAAGGAAGATCATCACTTTCCTCAGGTAATAAAAATGAATCTACCCAGGCGAATATGATCCCAGATGGCCGGGCTCGTGATCCGTCTTCCTTGAGTTTCAATAAAGATGGCGCAAGATAAATACCAAACGCTAGAAACACACATCCAAAAACCACCCCGGGAACGCTGGTATGTTCAGACGGAGTGTCATGGGGAAGTTGCAGGAATCCCAAAAGATAAAAACCGCAGCAAAGTGCGATGATCACAGTCATGGACATGGAGAAATCGTAAGTGAATATCAATGGCTCAGGTAATAAAACCAATTCCCCGGCCCTGAAGAACTTGATGGCGGCAGCCAACTCCAAAAAGCCCATTACCACTTTGACACTGTTTAGCCAGTTGCCACTTTTGGGTAATTTTTTCAACATTCCGGGAAACAAGGCGAGCAGAAAGAATGGTGAGGCGAAAGTGATTGAAAAAGCAAACCCACCCAGCAATCGATGAAGGAAAGTGAGGTTGGAACCCGACGCTGTGCCACCAAAACCACCTAGAAAAGGAGCCACACATGCAAAGCTCACTATGGTGAATGTTAAAGCCATGAATATGGTTCCAACCATCCCACCCTGTCCTTGTTTGGAGCTTGTGAAGTGAGCCAATCCACTGGGAAGTTCAATTTCATACATGCCAAGAAGGCTTAAAGAAAAGAAGATAAAAAGCCCTCCCAACCCAAAGTTCATTGCTGGATGAACGCTGATCAATCTGAAAAAAGAAAGAAGAGCCACAGCGGCAATGGTCAACACAGTCACAATGGTGATGCTGTATACCACCGCCATAGCCACCGGTCTGTGGTTGGTTTTTTCTGATTGCTTGAGGAAATAACTTACAGTTATGGGAATCATTGGAAAAACACAGGGGGTGACCAGGGAAATTGCTCCCCAAAACATGCCCTGTAGCGCGAATGCCCATAGTCCATCTGAACCCGCCTGAGGTTTTTCTAAATTGGATTGTGTATTGTTTGAGCTTGGCTTGATTGGTTTGACATTTGCAATTACTTTTGGTGACCCGGGTTTAATCTCAAGCTTTTTTTTAAGTTCATCAGAGATTTCAAGTGGATCTGAATTTGATATCAATATCGGGATGTTGAATGAATGTTCCCCCCAAACGCATTTGGAGTCACAAACCTGCAGTTTGATTGCGAATTCCAGAGTCTGGGGCCCAATTTTAGCGTCAGGTTTTATGTGTATTTCTTGAGTCCAAACGAACGGTTTTTCAAACTCCAGGAAAAACCCAAGAGGGCCTTCCTCCTTTAATTCGGGATCGGATTCTGTCAATGGGTATATAGGTGTGAACGAAGGGTTGTCTTTAAAAATTATTTTTGAAAGACCATTCTCATCTTGGTTTTCTGTTCTTTGGGTGATCGGGTAAGTGTGAAAACCAGGTTTTGGGATTCCTTGGACTCGAAGCGTTAAAACCTCACCTCTGCGGGCTTTGAACTCCTTTTGTCCTTCCAAATTTGAGTCGGAAAAAGGGTCGTTCGCACCTAAGGTAGCGATGAATTCAATCCTAGAAGCTGTGGCTGGTGCGGGATTTTGGCCGAATACTTGCATAAAGTTGCAAGATACTGCCATCAAAACGACCATGGCGATTGCAGTAGGAAGTCTAAACTTTGTCATTAAAAATCAGTTTGTTTGAATAGTGTTTGTAACATTTGACCGCGGGTTGGAGTTACCTAGGGATAAAATCCACCCCGCTCAATTTAAGAGTTGTCACTTCCTTGGATTTAAGATCAGCCACCTGTATCCTGTGTGCATTGGTATCTGCTATATAAATCTTCCCGCCTGCAATGCTAATTCCTGCAGGCTCATTAAACATAGGGCCACCCATCCAGCCGGTTTTAGTGCTGGAAAGAAAACTTTTGCACTCCCTTGTTTTGGGATCAAGGGTTTTGATTTTGCTGTTATAGGTATCGGCGATATAAATCAATCCCTCATGCCATGCGACACCAAGCGCATGTTGAATTCGCACTTCGTCGCCAATGCCGTCAATATCCCCAAACTCAAAAAGTCCAAGCCCAACAAGAGTTTTCACATTGCCTTTGCCATCAAGTGGTAGTGATCGAATCGCGCTGATCTCGCTGTCTGCGACAAATAAGCTGGTACCATCCGTGGTTAATCCGCTGGGTTGCGCGAAATTGGATGAAGGTAATGGTCCATCTCGGAGATTTTCTCTTCCATTTCCCGCATATGGCTCAAGCTTTTTGAACTTCAGGTCGAGTGTCCAGATTTGATGATGCCCCGCTTGCGCGATAAACAAGGTATCACCTTTTCGAAGCAAATCCCAAGGACTGTTTAATCCGACCAATGTCGCGACACCGCCTGTGTCGCGGTCGTGGCCTTGTTTACCGGTGCCAGCAACAGTGGAAACGGTTTGTTTCTTAAGATCAATTTTTCTAATGAGATGATTTTTTCTGTCCGCAAGATAAAGATCATCTCCCATCAACGCCATTCCTTGTGGGTCATCAAACATGGCATCAGCGTAGTTGCCATCCTTGAAACCGGGCTTTCCAGATTTTCCCACAGCAGCAATACCTTTGCCTTCAAGGTCGGTGATGATAAGCCTGTGGTTGGTGCTGTCAGCGATAAAAATTCGTTTTGATTCTGCATCCGCCAATACTTTTCCAGGGAAATAAAGCGGTGATGAGGCTTTTTCAACTGTTTGACCAAAATCGATGGGCTTTTCGTTAAGGGTTTTGTTTTCCCTGCCTGATTTAACAAGTTTGGCAATCGCCAAATCAACCGCATCGTGAAGGCCTTCACCGGACCCTTTGGCGACAAAATTTCCCTCAGAATCCAATAGAACCAGTGTCGGCCAGGAATTAACCCCATAAGTTCGCCAGATTTTCATGTTCGCATCATTCACAACGGGATGTTTGATTTCGTAGCGGGAAATCGCCTTGCGAATGCTTTCCGTTTCCTTTTCATTCTCAAACTTTGCGGAATGCACTCCGATAACTACAAGCTCATTAGCGTATTTTTTCTCGAGTTTGGCAAGGTCTGGCAAAGTGTGAATGCAGTTGATGCAGCAAAGTGTCCAGAAATCCAGAAGCACAATCTTTCCTTTAAGATCTTTGATGCTTATCGGTTTTGCCGTGTTGAGCCATGCAACACCACCATCAAAGTCAGGAGCTGCGACTTTTTCTGGCCGTGCTTTTTCCTGGGCACCGGCTTTTTCAGCGGGGGGTTGCGCAAGAACGGTACTACTTCCGGGAAGGTAAAAATATCTCACAAGAAAAGCCAGGGCCAGCAATATGGCGACTGGTAATGAATAGGTCATCCATTTTGAAAATAACTTGATTGGTGTTAACTTTGAATTTGATTTTTCAGCTGGCGTGTGTTCTGAATTCATGGTCTTCCTTATTCATTGAAAACAGTTTTTATAGTGCCTTTTTACCTTACCTATTATTAATAACAGGCCTTATTCAATTGTGGAACTCTTTTCTTTGTTTTTCATGATAAACCATGATGGAATTTTCATTTCATTAATCAAGTCTCCTTTAGAAAATTTAAATCATCCTTCAGTTTCAGGCTTAAAGACCCTGTGAATAAACATCACCTTATAAATTCCAAAACTTCTTTGTTGATTTCTAAAAAGGAAAGTATAAACATCACTTAGTTGATCATGTGTTTGAGTGGTTATTGGATCAGTTTTACAACTGTAATGTCTTCTGTGCTTGGAATCGTGGAATTTTTTAAAATGAGGATTTAAACATGGCTGTTTTACCTGACTGGATGATCAAGGAAAATATTAAGATCGAACCCTATGAGGAATGTTCAGGCCGCAAAGGTTTGATTTCCTACGGTGTTACCAGTTATGGTTATGATGTGCGTGTTGACAGGCATTTCAAGGTTTTCACAAACGCCCGTTGTACTGTGGTGGATCCCAAGAATTTTGATCCCGCTTCATTTGTTGATATTGAAGCTGATTATTGTCTAATTCCCCCCAATAGCTTCGCGCTGGCTGAAACCGTTGAATATCTTGAAATACCACGGGATATTATCGCGGTTTGTGTGGGAAAAAGCACTTACGCGCGCTGTGGCATCATTGTGAATGTCACACCTTTGGAACCTGAATGGCGCGGCAGAGTCACCATAGAAATCAGCAATACTACGCCACTTCCCGCTAAAATTTACGCGAATGAAGGAATTGC
Source organism: Planctomycetia bacterium (assembly GCA_005786805.1). Taxonomy (GTDB): domain Bacteria; phylum Planctomycetota; class Planctomycetia; order Gemmatales; family Gemmataceae; genus UBA969. The sequence continues at coordinate 49,107 of SYCV01000066.1, forward strand.
TCAGATCCTGTTTTTCAAGGGTAGCGCCATGTGTAAAACAAGCTACGCTGACAAGAAAGGTAAGTATCAAGACCAAAAAGGTTTGACACTTCCATTTGTTCTTGGATCGCAACCTCCGCAATAATAATAGTTTGGGAAAAATCGTTTTATTTTGTGAAATTTTATTGTGTACATTTGATGAATGATTATTAGGATACACACCTCGGTTCATGTGAGTAGCAGGTTCTTCCCGTCGAACAGTCGTGTTACTATGGATGGTGGCGACCCCTGCGTAAAAAACGAAAGATCAGGATATCATGCGAATAAATCGTAACTTCACCGTTGAGGGTAAGGATCCCTTCTCGTCAATAAAGTTTGTCCCACGATCATCAAAAATCGTGAATCCTGACGGTAAGTCCGTGTTTGAAATGAATGATGTGATGGTGCCTGAGAAATGGTCGCAGGTTGCCACAGACATACTTGCACAGAAATATTTCCGGAAGGCTGGTTTGCCCCGTAAATCCTCCAAGGTTCACGAGCAAGGTGTACCCGAATTCCTTCAACGAAGTGTTCCAGTTGATGGTGATGCAAGGGATCTGCATGAAACAGACAGCAGGCAGGTGTTTAGGCGTTTGGCTGGATGTTGGGCTTATTGGGGCTGGAAGGGTGGTTATTTTTCAACCCCAGAGGATGCTCAAGCCTTTCATGATGAAATTTGCTACATGCTAGCCAATCAAATGGCTGCTCCTAATTCACCCCAATGGTTCAATACGGGCCTTCATTGGGCTTACGGGATTGATGGCCCGGCCCAAGGTCATTACCGCGTAGATCCTTCCAGTGGTAAAATGGTTCGTTCCTCGTCCGCCTACGAGCACCCTGCGCCACATGCGTGCTTCATCCAGTCGATTGAAGATGATCTCGTCAACGAAGGCGGAATAATGGATCTTTGGGTCCGTGAAGCCAGAATCTTTAAATATGGTTCCGGCACTGGAAGTAATTTTTCCAATCTCCGCGGTGAAGCTGAACCCCTGTCTGGTGGTGGTCGGTCAAGTGGTTTGATGAGTTTCCTTAGGATTGGTGATCGCGCCGCTGGGGCGATCAAGTCAGGCGGTACCACCCGCAGGGCTGCGAAAATGGTTGTCCTTGACCTTGATCATCCCGATATCCAGGAATTCATCAATTGGAAGGTTGTCGAGGAGCAAAAAGTCGCCTCTTTGGTAGTGGGATCGAAATTACTTTCACGAGAATTGAACGCGATAATCAAGGCATGCAATTCATGGCCAAAAGCTGAAGAACGATTTGATGTGAAGAAAAACCAGGGGCTTCGCAAGGCTGTTGTGAATGCGACCAAGTTTTTGGTGCCCGCAAATTATATCGAGCGATCCATCCAGTTGGCCAAGCTGGGTGCCACTTCAATTGCCTTCGATGAATATGACACTGATTGGAACTCAAAAGCCTATGCGACTGTTTCCGGGCAAAACAGCAATAACTCTGTCCGAATTGATAATAAATTCATGAAGGCTGTGCTTGAGGATGGCGAATGGCCGCTGTATTTCCGCACTGAAAAAGAGAAAGCATTAAAGGCAGGTCGTGATCCAAAGCCTTGTCAAACCCTCAAGGCTGCAGATCTCTATGACCAAATTTGCAATGCCGCATGGATGTGTGCCGATCCAGGTGTCCAGTATGATACCACCATCAATGAGTGGCATACTTGCCCTGCCGATGGCAGGATCAATGCCTCCAATCCTTGCAGCGAGTACATGTTTTTGGATGATACCGCTTGCAATCTGGCGTCATTGAACATGATCAAGTTTTATGATCCATCAACAGGCATGTTTGATGTCGAGGCTTTCAGGCATGGTTGTTACCTATGGACATTGGTTCTCGAGATTTCAGTTTACATGGCACAGTTTCCAAGTGTGCCTGTTGCGCAAAAGTCCTACGATTTCCGCACCCTCGGCTTGGGCTATGCCAACCTTGGAACTCTTTTGATGGTCCAGGGAATTCCCTATGATTCCCCTGAAGGTCGAGCCTGGTGTGGTGCTCTTTCCGCTATACTGCATAATTCCTCATATGTGATGTCCGCTCGAATGGCTGCGGAAGTTGGACCATTTGCCAGATATGACGCTAACAAGGATGCGATGCTAAGGGTGATCCGAAATCATCGCAGGGCAGCGTATAAAACGAACCCCTCTGAATACGAGGGGCTTACGATCAAACCGGTTGAACTTGATCCTTCCAAGTGCCCGGGATATCTCCTTGAAGCTGCCAGAAATGAAGCCGATTTGATGCTTTCTCTCGGTGAAAAACATGGTTATCGCAACGCACAAGTCACTTGCATCGCTCCAACTGGGACAATAGGGCTTGTGATGGACTGTGATACCACGGGTGTGGAGCCTGATTTTTCACTGGTGAAGTTCAAAAAGCTTGCTGGTGGCGGATATTTTAAAATCATCAATTCCTCAATGCCTCCTTCTTTGCAAAGACTTGGTTACAGCAAGGCCCAGATTGATGACATTGTTCGTTATTGCAAAGGTGCAGGTACTTTAAAGGGTTGCCCTCACATCAATCCGGAATCCTTGGCTTCCAAGGGTTTCACACCTGAACTCATCCAGAAAATCGAGACACAACTTCCTTCTGTATTTGAGCTGGGATTTGCATTCAACAGATGGAGTCTGGGTGATGAAGCATTGGAGAAAAACCTTGGTATTCCCAAGGAAAGAATCGAGTCTCCGACATTTGATGTGTTGAACGCCTTGGGTTTCAGCAAACAGCAGGTCCAGGAAGCGAGTGAATTTGTTTGCGGGACCATGATGATTGAGGGGGCACCCCACCTCCGTGAAGAACATTATGCTGTGTTTGACTGCGCCAATCGTTGCGGGAAAAATGGAAAGCGCTATCTTTCCGCTGAGGCCCACATACTCATGATGGCCGCGGCCCAACCGTTTGTTTCAGGTGCCATCTCCAAAACCATCAATATGCCCCATTCCGCGACTTTTGATGATGTCAAGAATGCCTACATGATGAGTTGGAAACTCATGCTAAAGGCTAATGCACTCTATCGCGATGGTTCCAAGTTGAGTCAGCCTTTAAATAGCGTCGCGGATGCCGAAGACATCACTGTTGACTCACAGATGGATGAGGCAAAGCCTGATGAGAATCCAAACTCCCCATTGCGTTTGGCGCAAAAGGTTGTCTACAGATATATTGCCAACCGTCGCCGTTTGCCTGATCGAAGAGCTGGTTATACCCAGAAAGCCCGAATAGGAAATCATAAGATTTATGTTCGCACAGGTGAATATGAGGATAATTCGCTGGGTGAAATATTCATCGATATGCACAAGGAGGGGGCAGCTTTCAGGAGCATGACCAATTGCTTCGCCATCGCGGTTTCCCTTGGCCTGCAGCATGGTGTTCCACTCGAGGAATATGTTGATGCCTTTGTTTTCACTCGATTTGAGCCAAATGGCCCAGTCCAGGGTAATCCTCACATCAAGATGACAACTTCTGTGATTGATTATATTTTCCGGGAGTTGGCGATTACTTATCTCGGTCGTCATGACCTGGCACATGTTCAGCCTGAGGACCTGCGTGCGGATGCGATAGATCGAGCGCCGAATGGCCCTGATTATGAGGCAGATCTTTCGGATGAGGATTTTGACGACAAGGAAGAAAAACCATCTTCAAGTCAGAAGGCGTTCTTCATCCCCCGAACCGGGAATCTCCGGCCAATGAAAGGTGTTGGAGAGCAGCATTACACCTCAACCAATGGTAATCATGCTTCCTCTCTACATGATTCATCTAATGCGGTTTCTGTGGCATCCAAGCCGTCAGATGACCGTATCCGGGTTGCAAGGTTAAAAGGATACGAGGGTGATCCTTGTAGCGAATGCCAGCAGCTGACTTTGATACGCAGTGGCGCATGCTGCAAGTGTGATACCTGCGGTGCCACAACTGGTTGTGGTTGATTTCTTCATAAATTGATCAGAAGCAGACCATGAGAAATCTTGGTCTGCTTTTTTCTTTTTGTGAACATCTTGCAACTTGGTGACTACCATGCTTTTATTGGCGTAGGTTGAAATTTAAAGTCAGGAGGATCTTATGGTATATTTGTCAAAGATTTACACCAAGGTTGGTGACAAAGGGAATACTGCCTTAGGCACGGGAACCATGGTTTCGAAGGATCATCCCAGGATTGAAGCGTATGGGACAGTCGATGAATTTAATTCCAACATCGGCATGGTTGCCAATCTTCTTCCCGCAGGCGGGGATCTGGACTTTGTGAGAAGTATTCAAAATGACCTTTTTGACCTGGGAGCGGACTTGTGCGTTCCTGCAGCGGATGATTCACCTGATAATCGCCTTCGAATCCGCCCGCAACAGTGGGAGCGACTTGAGAAAAAAATTGATGAATTCAACGAAAGGTTATCTCCTTTAAATAGTTTTATTCTGCCGGGGGGGTCGGTTGTTTCATGCTGGCTTCATATATGCAGGACGGTATGCAGAAGGTCTGAGAGATTGGTTGTTCATCTCTCAAGGTTGGAAGCAGTCAATGAAAATGTGATTATTTATCTTAATAGGCTATCAGACCTTCTCTTTGTGATGGCTAGGGTCTACAACAATAATGGGGCTGATGATGTCCTTTGGACCCCGGGAAAATCGCAGGCCAATTAAATCAATTAAGATTCGAGGTTAAGATGGCACACTTTATTTTGAGCGCGTTTGCGGATGAGATCTCTCCTGATCCAGTTGAACAGATCAATGTGCTTGCAGCATCCAAGGTCAAGTTCATTGAGTTTCGCTCAATCCACAAGACCAATGTCCTGGATCTCACGGATGCTCAGATTTCTGACTTTAAAAAGTTGCTTGATCAGAATGGCTTTGGCCTTAGTGCCATTGGTTCCCCAATAGGCAAGATAAAGGCGGACCAGCCATTTGAGCCTCATCTGGTTAGGTTCCAAAGGGCGATCCACTTATGTGGTGTTTTTGGGATCAAAAACATTCGCATTTTTAGTTATTATCTTCCCGATGGTGACCAGTGGCCAAAATGGAAGGATGAGGTTTTTCGAAGAATGGAAAAAAAGGTGGAGTTTGCCAGGAAAGCTGGTGTGGTGCTTCTTCATGAGAATGAACATGGGATTTATGGGGACTCCCCGGACAGGGTTCACGAGTTACTTTCAAGATTTTCCTGTGAGAACTTTCACGCGGCGTTTGATCCTGCAAATTATGTGTTTTGCGGCTATGATCCGTGGGAAGGTTGGCTGAAGGCGCGGGATTACACAACTCATTTCCATGTCAAGGACTGGGTTGCAAATGAAAAACATGGTTGCCTTGCCGGAACTGGCGGGGGGATGATTCCAAAAATAATTGCAGATGTCCAATCTCGCGGTTACACAGGATTTGCAACCCTTGAACCCCACCTTCTAGGCGGTGGACCAACTGGCGGAAATACCGGCCCTGAGCTGTTCCCAAAGGCCATAGAGGCCTTCAGGGCAATCGTCTCCAATGCCGGGGCGACGCACGCCTGATTCATTTTAAGCGGAATCGAGGTTTTAATAATGACCCTGATTCACCTGCGTGTAAGTGATAGTGCAACTCAAAAGGCCATTCCGGTTCGCATAAGAATTTCCGATATCGATGGAAATTCTTATGCTCCCCTTGGCAGGCAGGAAAATTTTCCCCCGATTGCCCACCATGCAGTTGGTGGCCAAGTCATTCTTGGTGAGAAAAAATATTATTATATCGATGGGGCCTGCGAAATTGATCTTCAACCAGGCTTTTATAACTTTGAAGTATTCAAAGGGGAGCGCTTTCACGGGTTTTGTAAAAGTGTGGAAATAAAACAAGGACAGGCCGCCCTGAGAATCATCATTGAAAAAAAATCAAACTCCATCTGGTCGGATCTTATAAGTGGAGATGCTCGCTGTCATGGCCTCTCATGGGCGGCATCTGTTTTGGAGGGGGCAGCTGAAGGATTGGACATTGTGCATTCTCTTGCGCGCGAAGTTAAAATTCCCGGAAGTGGAATTTCTGATAGCACTGACATTTTGGACTTTTCGGGACAGGAAGTGGCTTATGAAAAATTTGGCTGCACTCTTTTTGTGAACACGCTCAACCATAATTTTTTTCTAGGTGCCATCAGTATCATTCATTCCCATCGCCCGGTTTTTCCGCTTTCCTCAAACTTGACAGACTCCTCAAACCTGTGGTCCGTAATTGATTGGTGCAGGCAGGGGCACCGTAAAAACGGACTTGTAACCTGGGTCTTTGATCCTGCAAATGAGTTTCAAGGCGAGGCCTTGGCGGCCCTGGTTTTGAAGGAGATTGATCTTGTTGAGATTTCTAGTCTCAGTTTGGGAGAGAATTCCCAAATTCTTTTTTGGTATAGATTGCTTGATGCTGGATTGAAAGTCAATTCTGTCGGGGCAAGCGGCAAAGAAAATAATAATGTATTGCTCGGTCATCCAAAAACATGGTGTAAAAATTCTAGGGAAATTGGGGCACTTTTGCATTTGACATGGCTTGAGTCTGTTAGAAAAGGTGATTCTTTTTTCAGTAATGGGCCATTTATAGATATACAAATTGAAAATAAGGGTTCCTCTGGAAAAATAAGTCTGGTCGCGATTGATGTTCTTCCGTCGGATCATATTGAGTTGGTCATTAATGGTGAAATTATTCCCGTTAAAAGGGATGAAAACCGAGATCAAATTCAAACTGAAATAGAATTAGATCTGACAAATTATCAATGGATCTGTGCCAGAATTATTTCCAGCGAAAATGGTAAAACATTGGTCAGGGCGCATACCAACCCTAGATTTAACATCGTTAAATCAAACAATTCCATGCAAAATCATCGAAAGTTTGTTGCGATAAAAGGATTGTTGCCTCATTTTGAAAACACTGAGGCTTGGCTGAATAGCCCGAAAATTAAAGACCAAAAAAGGGTTCCCCAGATACTAGGGGCAATCGCTGAGGCAAAAGCCATACTTGCTAGTGGAAATTAGGCCTGTTTTACCTGATGATACCTTCATCGGCGTGGATTTCAAAAATGGTTTTGATCAGAGTTTTGCAATCAACGAGCATGAGTTTTTATCTGGTGCTTTTTCTGTGTTGTATTAGTGATCGCGTAATGGTTGACTGAACTATTATTAGGAATTTTAAATTAATAAAAGCGTTTGCCCGCTTGTTAGAGAAACCAAAGGTTTCCACAACCCCGCATACTGATATAATTTGCAAATCAAGTTTTTCAGAGGAGTTACAGCATGTTGGATCGAATCAGCTACAAAGGAATTACTTTTGACGATGTTTTTTTGGAACCCGCATATAGCGATGTGGTTCCCAGAGAGGTTGATTTACGGACCAACTTGACCAAAAACATAAAGCTAAACATACCAATTTTATCTTCCCCCATGGACACAGTCACCGAAAGTGACCTTGCGATAGCTTTGGCCCAAGAGGGGGGAATGGGCATAATACATAAAAATTTGTCAATCATAGATCAAACACGGGAGGTGGATAAAGTAAAACGAAGTGAAAATGGAATAATCACGGATCCAATTACATTGCCGCCAGAAGAGAAAGTGGTAAATGCGCGCAGAATAATGGAACAAAATAAGATAAGTGGCGTTCCTATAACGGTTAATGGTCACTTAAAAGGGATATTAACGCGCAGGGATTTAAGATTTCTAACCAATACTAATCAGCAAATTTCCGAGGTTATGACCAGGGAAAATCTTGTTACTGCCCCGGAAAATACAACTCTTGAGGAAGCTGAAACGATTTTAACGGAAAATAAGGTCGAGAAACTTTTGCTGGTTGACGATAAGTTTATACTGAAGGGCATGATTACGATCAAAGACATTGACAAGTTGAGCAGCTTTCCAAGTGCCTGTAAAGATAGGCGAGGTAGGCTGAGAGTTGGAGCCGCGGTAGGGGTTTTTGATTTTGAAAGAGTCGAGTCCCTGATCAAAGCTGGAGTTGATGTCGTTGTTGTTGATTCTGCCCATGGCCATAGCAAGAATGTGATTGAAACGGTCAGGAAAATTAAATCAATGTTCTCGATCGATTTGATTGCAGGAAATGTTGCCACACTTGAAGGAGCTAGAGCCTTGGTTGATGCGGGAGCTGATGCTGTGAAAGTAGGAATCGGTCCAGGTTCCATCTGCACCACCAGAATGATTTCTGGAGTGGGTGTGCCACAAATCACCGCAATTAATCAGGTAGCAAGCGGGCTTAAAGAACTCGGGGTCACTGTCATTGGTGATGGTGGCATTCGATATTCTGGAGACATAACCAAGGCAATTGCCGCTGGGGCTAATTGTGTCATGCTTGGGAGTCTTCTGGCTGGCTTGGCGGAATCGCCCGGCCAGATCATTCTTTACAAAGGTCGCAGCTTTAAAACTTATCGTGGAATGGGTTCCCAAGGCGCTATGATGGCGGGATCCAAGGATCGTTACCAGCAAAGTGGCGAATCCACCATCGATAAACTTGTTCCGGAGGGAGTGGAGGGCAGGGTGCCTTATAAAGGGCCTTTATCCCCTTTTATCTACCAGCTTGTTGGTGGGTTGAGGGCGGGTATGGGCTATTGTGGCACCAAGGATATTGAAGAGTTGAGGACCAAAACCAAATTCATTCAAGTTAGCGGAGCTAGTGTGGCTGAGAGTCACCCGCACGATATCTCCATAACGCACGAGGCCCCGAATTATTCTTCGAGGACAGACCATGCGCACAGCGATAGTAACTAAATTCCTGGCTGTAAGTTTTTTTCTTACCACCAGTATTGTGATTGCAGTAGAGCCAGAAGCGATAACCAACCCAACTCAAGGAAAGGTTGTAGCGACCGGTTTGAAATCTAAAGGCCCAAGTCGGGCGTCTGATATTCCCGGGCAAACCATGCCTTTGATTAATGACCCGAAATCATCCCAGGATTTGCTTTCCGCTTACCAGATTCAATTGGATCCACCAGGGGCAGAAAGGTTATTCCGGTTGGAATCCGAGGACTCCCTTCGTGAGCGCATGGGGCAGGAAAAAAAGTCGGTTGATCAACTTGAACGACTTGTTTTTCCGTCTGATGTGGTTCTCAGCACCAAAAAATATGATTATCAATGGAGAAATCGTAACTGGGCCAGGCATGATAGGAAAGTTGAACCTTTCTATCTGACCTATGATCGTCTTTTCTTTCATGAGATCAACAGCGAACGATATGGCTGGGACCTTGGTGCAGTACAGCCTTTTGTTTCCACCCTCACATTTTTCTATGATTTTGTGACTCTGCCCTACCACATGGCTACCGATCCATTCCGAAGATATGACAGTAGTTCAGGATATTGCCTTCCAGGTGATCCTGTTCCATACATGTGGTATCCACCGAATGTGAGTGTGACGGGTACGGTTTCCGAGCTTTTGACAATCGCCTTGTTGGTAGCAGTTTTTCCATAATGGTTAAAAGTTGATGTCTTGAAACAAAGAAGGAGCGTCTAATGACGCTCCTTCTTTGTTTAATAAAGCACATATTGTCAGTTTTTCTTGTTGAAATCTCCCGCCCAAATCGTGATCATTTTTTCCGATGACACATGCTTTTTAAATGCGCCAACAACTTCAATAGCTGTCAAATTCTTGATTTTCAGCTCAAGATCCTTGTAGAAATCCATGGTCCTGTTGGCTGCGAGATTTTCCGCAAGTATGGATGCCAGCCTGGAATCTGTTGTGCGCTCGATTTTAAGCTGCGCAAGAAAAGCTTTTTGGGCCTCAGCAAATTCTGTCGCATCTATGCCTGCATCCAGGAATTTTTTGATCTCATCAAAGACCGCAACATCAACATTTTTGATTTTCGAGGGATTACAACTTGCCATCACCATGAACCTTGCGGACTGATCCTCAGCATCAGCTTCGAATCCGGAACGAACACCATATGCCAGGCCCTCTTTCTGGCGGACCCTGTTCCCAAGCCTTGAGCTTAAACTGCCGCTTCCAATTATAAAGTCCGCAATGGCCAATCCCGCAAAGTCAGGATCAGAGTCTTTCAAGGGAAACATAATACCGGACATGAACATTGCGTTTTCCTTGTCAGGTGTCTCGATGACTAACTTTTCACCCGTAGTGACGGTTTTGGCTGTCTTTTCAATTTTCTTGAATGCGACCTTGGATTTTGTATCCAGAATTTTCTTTGTGGATTCTGAAACAATGGCAGGGTCAAAATCTCCGACCGCGACCACTTCGGCCTCTCCTATGCCGAAGATATTCTTGTATAGATCCTTTATATCATCGATACCAAGTTTGTTCAGGCGCTCTGCTGATTCCTCAAATGTGGGGGTGTAACGCACATCTGTTGGAGGGTATGGACTAAGTTTTCGCTGCATAAGTCGACTGGCAAGCGCGCCTGGTTCAGTCTTGTTTTTTTCAAGAAGGTCCTTCGACTGACGCTTGATAATTTCCAATTCTTCGGATGAAAATGAGGGTTCATGGAGTACCTCATTTAGGAGTTCCAGCACACCGTTTACTGAATCTTTTCTGCAAAGAATTGAAACCTGCAATTCACCAGCGGAACCTGAAATGCGCCATTGAGCTTGTAGTTTCGCCAGGGTGTCCTCAATTTCCTGCCTGGTTTTCTTTTGTGTTCCTCGGGGCAAAAGAAGGGGCATTATTGCTGCAGCGGTGTTTTTCCCCGCCAAGTCCTTTTCATTTCCATAATGAATGTCCATTAAAATGCTGACTACCTGATTGCGGGTCTTTTTAGGCAGAAAAGCATATTTCACATTTGAAGATAAAGTCCCAGTGGTCGTTGTTTTTGAGATATTTTCAACAGAGGGGTCAAAAAATTCCCCCTGAGCCATCGCTTGCCCACCTTTGTAACCTTTCAAAAGTTCATTTAAATCCGGGGATGCGGGTATTTTTACACGCTCGGCTTTTTCGGTGGGGTAGTAGGTCCCGACAGTGCTATTATTCGGGGTAAGGTATTTCAAGGAAACACGCTGGACATCTTCAGGTGTGACTTTGTTGATGAGATCCCTGAACAGGAAGAATAATCTCCAGTCACCCTTGGCAGCCCAATCGCTCAGTGAGATACCGATTCGATTACTGTCAGACATTAATAGACTTCGTGATCTTGCGAATTTGGTCTTGGCTCTTTCAACCTCAGTCTTATCAACAGGAGAATTGCGGAATTTTTCAATTGTCTCAAGGAGAAGTGTCCTGGTTTTGTCTATGTCAGCCGTTCCATCGACACTCGCCATGATTTCAAAAACACCAGGGTCGTGCCATCCAAACGCGTAGCCGGAAACACTGGTGGCATATTTGCCCAAAACCATGGTTTTATAAAGGATGCCAGAAGGTTGGCTTGTCAGGACCTCCTCAAGAATTTCAAGTGCGGGGAAGTCAGGGTGGGAACTTGATGGTGTGTGATATACAACCCCAACCGCCCCGACTTTTCCAACCCGCCTGAGGACAACCTGTCTCTGGCCGTCTTGTGGAGGTTCTTCCGTATAAGTTGCTTCCAAAGGTGAGTTAGGGCTTTGGATGGGACCGAAATATTTTTCAACAAGTCCAAGAGCTTGTTCTTTTTTGAAATTACCCGCGATAACCAGCATCATGTTGTCAATACGATAGTATTTTTTGTAAAAAGCTTGAAGTTTTTCGATGGGAACCCGTTCAATATCAGCCCTGTTACCAATGGTGGATTTGCCATAATTATGCCAATCAAATGCCGCTGACAGCATGCGTTGGCTCAAAATGCCAACAGGATCATTTTCACCCCGTTCAAACTCATTTCGGACAACAGTCATTTCAGAAGCAAGGTCTTCCCTGCGAATAAAACTGTTGAACAATCGGTCAGCCTCCAGCCTGATTGCGAATTCCAGATTGTCACCCTCGCTGGAAAGTGTTTCAAAATAATTGGTCCTATCTACCCATGTGGTACCATTCATGATCGCCCCCCGATCCTTCAAGGCCTTGGGAATATCGGGATGAAGCTTGGTGCCTTTGAAAACCATGTGTTCCAGCAGATGCGCCATTCCACCTTCGCCATAGCCTTCGTGCCTGGAACCAACAAACACCGTCGCATTTACAGTAACTTTTGAAGTGGAGGGATCGGGGTATAAAAGGATTTTCAGCCCGTTGCTCATTTTGTATTCGGTGATGTTTTCAATGGATGTGACTTCTTTGATCGAGGATTTTTGTTCCTGTGCAAAAACCCTGTTTGCTGTCATCTGAGATGTGATCATTGAAAATACAACCATTAAAAAAATCCTCTGCATACAAATCTCCTTGTAAAAAAAATACTGCAGGCTTTGAGTCTGCAGTATATAGGTTGGGATCGGTTTTGATAAACACGAAAACTATGAAATTAATTCACTGAACCCTTGGCGGAAACATCATAGCACCAAAGTGTGTCTTTTTCCCTTAAGTAAAGCCTGCCACCAATTACCACGGGGTGATTCCAACTGTTTTTGTCTGAATTTGGGATTTTGAAAGACCCTTTTTCAACGTATCCCTTTGGTGAGGCTTCAACCAATGCCATCACACCGTTGTCATAACGGATGTAGAGGTGCCCTTCAGCAAAAACCATGGAGGCGGAACCTTTGCCAGCTTCACGATTTTCAGGTTTTGGCCTTTTCCAAAGCACTTTTCCAGTGGTGACTTCAGCGCACTGGGGGTTTCCTGAATCATCGCGGTCGCTGAAAAGAAAATCTCCAACTTTTATAACACCGCCATGCTTGTTGGTTAATTCCTTGTTGAAATATACTTCATTTGCCTCAACACCTTGGGCGGATTTCGTCAACTGCACCAGGCCGGCACCACGACCATACCCGGCAGCAGCGTATACTTTGTCGTTAAATGGAATGGGTGTGGGAATGTTAGCCGTGTTTGACTTGAACTTTGAAGGTTCGTTGCCATATTTCCAGGCGACCTTGCCGGTGTTTGCCTCAATCCCAACCAATTCATTTGACAAAAGTTGCACATAATATTTTTGATTACCGATCATGGAGATGACAATCGATGAGTAACCAGCGGTCTGGTCCAAAGGGCAAGCCCAGACGGTTTCACCTGTACTTTTATTTAAGGCGACTATGGTTTTATCTTTGCCACCCGGAGTACAAATGAGGTTATTGCCGTCGATGAGAGGTGATTCCGTGTAATTCCATCCCCCTGATTTTCCACCGAAATCCTTGTTAAGGTTTTTTCTCCAGACTTCTTTTCCATCATTGGCATTAAGGCAGACAAGGTCGCCAAACTGCCCAAGCGCGTAAACTTTGCCTTCAGAAAAGCATGGGGTGCATCGGGTGCCAGAGTAATTACCACCGGTTTTCCCAACCACGGACTGCCACAATACTTTACCGGAGGAGCGATCCAAGCCGGAAACAAAGGAGGATTTTTCGGATTCAATATCGCCCATGGTGAAAATTTTATCATTCACAGCACTGATGCTGGAAAAACCACCCCCAAGTTTTTCAGTCTTCCAAAGTAATTTTGGACCATCTTTAGGCCAATCTTTGAGGAGGTTTTTATCAGGGGAAATCGCATCGCGGTTGTTACCACGAAATTGTATCCAGTCAGATGGACCTGCCGGGCTTTGGCCTTGGCTGAATTGAACTGTAAAAAAAATAACCCCAAGGCAAAGAATAGATCGCATTTAAAATACCCCTTTATCAAATGGTGACGAAAACAGGCAGGAATGTGATGATAATTGTTTTAGTTTTAATTAACAAGAGACTAAGACCCAAAAAAGTGGGTATGAATTTGATCCTGATAAATTTGAATTGGCAGAAATTGACCTACTTTTTGCCTTTTGGGTTTGCGGGTTTGTTGTTTGGTTTATCAGAAGAATCTTTGCCATTAACCATAATCATGCTTGCAAAAGGTTTGTTGTCTTGTTTTGCAAGGGTAATGGTGACCAAGTGGCCTGGAACAATATTTTCGGGCTTGGCCTCATAACCAGGAAGGTTGGGGTTGCTTCCTTTTAGCTTTTTCAGGTCCTGAGGGGTGTAAACCTTGATGTTGCCTTTCTCGTCAAACGCCTCAACCGGTTCCTTGAACCTGAATTTGGTGTTTTCCCTGATGGGAACTTCCAATTCCTTCCAATCGGGGGCAGGTGGGGTGTTTTTGCCTTTGTTTCCGGGCGGATTAACATTCGCTTTCGGATTGTGGATTTGAATTATAATGGATTTTTCAGTTGGTTCGGAGGCTACTTTTCCATTGATTGTATTTCCATTTATTTTTGAAATATCTATTCGATCCACTGGTGATTTGTTCTTTTTCTTCGCATCCTGCCCAAGAGCGGAGAACGATAGGAAAGCGATGCAAAGAATTACTGGAGGGAAAATTTTAAGATACATTGAAACATCCTTTTGAAAATGCCCTTGGTTAAGAGCCCTCAAGCACAGAATGAATTGTATCAAAATGGAGGATTGAATACATAAATGATTTTCAAGGTGATTGGGAACCCGCAAGAAAGCCAGTGCTCCATGCAGCTTGAAAGTTGAATCCACCTATCGGGCCATCAATATCCAGTATTTCTCCAGCAAAATATAATCCTTTTTGAAGTTTACTTTCCATGGTCTTTGAATTGACTTCGTCAAGGTTCACCCCTCCGGTTGTCACTTCAGCCTTGGCGTATCCCAGGGTTCCCGTGATGTTTATTGTTTTTGACTTGATAGAGGCGACAATTGATTTGCGTTCATCCCTGCTGATGCCCGCGCATTTTTTGTCCGGTGAAAATCCAATTTGGCTGAACAAGCCATCAAGAAGCCTGCGAGGTAATAAATCCCCAAGGGCTATTGATAAAAGTTTTTTGCCATCGGTGGAAGCCAGCAATTGTATTTTGCTTTCAAATTCAGGTTCCTTGATTGATGGTAAAAAATCAATTTTAAGGAGAGTATTTTTGAATTCAGGAACACAGTTGAGTGACTTGCTGACATTTAAGATCACAGGGCCAGATAAACCGAAATGGGTGAGTAGGAAGGAACCACGATCTTTCATGAGGGGTTTTTCGGCAAGACAGGCAGTCACCCCAACATCAGATATGGTCACCCCACTTAGATCATGGACCCATCTGGCATCGGTTTTCAATGGGGCTAATGCAGGCTGGGTGGGCTTAATCGTGTGCCCAAATTTGTTTGCAAACCTGTAGCCATCGCCTGTTGTGCCACAACCGGGGAAAGAAAGTCCGCCAGTTGTCAGGATTATTTTTTTAGCGCTAAAAGATGCCGAGGGAGTTAGCAATTGGAAACCATCAGCAGTTGAATTTACATCAATCACGGGAGTTTCAAGGGCAAGTCTCGCGTTATTTTTTTTAAGCTCGTTAAGCAGGGCATCAAGAACATCTAGGGCCTTGTTGCTTACGGGAAAAATTTTTCCAGTGTCCTCAACCTTGGTTGCCACGCCTGCCTGGTTGAAAAATTTGATGGTTTCATCGACAGAAAATGCTGCAAGGGGTGAATGCAGGAATTTACCATTATCACCAAAGGCTTTTACAATACCCCGGTTATCCGTATTGTGGGTGATGTTGCACCTGGTTCCACCAGACATGAGGATTTTGACGCCCGGCTTGCGGTTTTTTTCAAGCACCAGGGTTTTGGCGCCAGACTTTCCGGCGGAGATGCCCGCCAAAAGACCGGCTGCACCCGCTCCGACGACAATTACATCCCAATTACTTTCCATTGAGATTTGCCTGCCTGCGAAATCAAACGATCAGGATTTTAAATCAGCAGGAGTCATTCCTATTGTTTTTAATGCTTGAACAAAGAAATCCTCCCCAGCCTTTTTGATAAGTTCATCTACCTTCTTGCATTCTGACTCCCATTTTTCATCACTCATTCCAGAATTTCGTGGGGCTGTGCAGACTTCAAGGTATATTTTGGCCTTGGGTTCAGTGCCACTGGGCCTAAGCGCGATTTTTGCGAATTCGCCACACCTGTAAACAAGCACATTTCGTGAGGCTGCATCTGTTTTGCTTTTGATAGGGCCAAGTTCCCCACTCGTATCAAGAAAATCGGTGACGGATGTCACATCCATGCCCCCGATCTTTTTGGGGGGATTTTTCCTTAGATTATCCAGCATTGAAGTCATCAGTGCTTTTCCTTCAACACCCGGCAGTGCTATGGGCATGCCTGCATTACGATAATATCCGAATTTTTCGAAGAGATGATTGATGTACTTTAATGGAGTTGTGTTATTTCTGAAAAGATGCAGTGCCCATTCAGCGAATAAAAGCGCTGCGGCACCGGCATCTTTGTCACGAATTTTATCCGTGCTCAGGATTCCATGGCTTTCCTCCGATGCAATGATGAAATCGCTGGGTTTTCCAGCGACCTTTGTGTAACGCCCGGAGGTTTCAAGATGCCAAAGGACATCCGAGACATATTTGAAGCCCACAAGAAGGTCATCAAGAATTTGAACATTAAAATGCTTTGCTATCCTTGTGATCATCCCGGTGGTCACTTCCGTTTTGACCACAATTGAATTGGAGTTGAGTTTTTTATTCTGGGCGAGCATTTCAAGCTTGAAACAAGTTGAAATAGCAGCGATTTCATTTCCGTTGACATAACGCCAGCCACCCTTGTCATCGGGTACCATGGCACCAAGTCTGTCCGCATCGGGGTCGGTTGCCAATAGAAGGTGTGCGTTATTCGCCTTTGCGACGACCTCTGCCCTGTCCAAGCACTCCGGAATTTCAGGGTTTGGGGTTTTTGTCACATTTGGAAATTGCCCATCCGCAGACATTTGTTCGGAGACAGGGATGACATTAAATCCTTGTTTCTGGAGTATTTCCATGCTGGTCATTGAGCCAACGCCATGCAATGGACTGAAGACTACCTTAAAGGCCTCTCCCTTCGGGGCCGGAATTAGGGCCTGGGCGCAGCAAAGTGAAATGTATTCCTTGTGAGGCGCATCAGATATGAACTGGATGAACTTGTTTTTTACAGCATCTTCCCAAGGCATGATTTTAATTTCTTTTACAAGATCAACGAGGTCGGCCATTATCTGGTCGTTTGGAGGAACTGGTTGTCCACCTCGCTCATCATAAAATTTTCCGCCGTTGTCATCTGGTGGATTATGGGAAGCCGAGATGTTTAATCCACCCTGGGCCTTGAGTAACCTGATAGTGAATGATAATTCCGGGGTTGCGATATAGTGGTTGCTATCTGGGGGAAGGGTATGGGTGTAAATACCGTTTGCCGCATAAACCCTGGCGGCATAAGCGGCAAGTTCCTTGGATGAAAGATTAAGTGCCGGGTTTGGCAGATTTGGATTGTACTGTTTTCTTTTGTCCTTGAAGCACCGAACATCATAAGCCAGAGCGACATTGATTTTTTTGAGGTTGGGAAATTGATGTTTGAGGTATTCGCAATGTCCCTGTACGGATGCGCCAAGGGTCCAAAGGTTCATGCGATTTGGGCCGATACCAACGGGACCTCTTCTCCCGCCGGTTCCAAAGGGCAGTATTTGAGAAAAGCGATCCAACAAGCCCGCCCATTTTTTTTCAGAAATCAAATACTCGATCTGGGGTCTGTATTCCTTGAATTCTTCATTTGTCAGCCACAACTCAAGGTAATGAAGGGCTTGTTTCTTGAATACTTCGGGAGCTTCCAAGGCCATGATTGATTGTTTAACAATTGCATCCAGTTCCATCGAGATATTCCTAACAATAAAATAATGATTTAAATCCGGTTAACCCCGTCTATAAAAGTGATAATCTAGACAGTGTGGTCAATTATTGCAATTGGAACTCCAAGAAGGAGTTTTGTTTACAGCAAGTACGGTTCAATATCATGAAATATCCATTGGAATTTGAATTTGATGTGGTTGTTGTGGGTGGGGGCCATTCCGGGATTGAGGCTGCCCTGGCATCTGCGAGAATGGGTTTAAAAACAGTTCTTTTGACAATGAGTGCGGAAACTGTTGGCCTAATGAGTTGCAACCCAGCCATAGGAGGGATTGCCAAGGGGCAAATCGTAAGGGAAATTGATGCCTTGGGTGGTGAAATGGGCAAACTTATTGATGCGACTGCCATACAGTTCCGCATGCTTAATTTGACCAAGGGGCCTGCCATGCACTCTCCCAGGGCCCAAGCTGATAAAAAGCAATATCAGGTTCAGGCTAAATGGACGGTGGAAAAACAGGACAACCTTACTCTTCGCCAGGAAATGGTTGAAAATATCCTGTTGGAGAATTCAACCCAGGATGATGGTTCAGTTCGAACCGTCAAAGGTGTTATCTGCAGGGGAAATACTCTTTACCGTGCCCAGTCAGTTATTCTTACAACCGGAACATTCCTCAAGGCGATCATGCATACGGGGGAGTCCAAGTCTCAAGGAGGACGGGCCGGAGATGGGTCGTCTGAAACTTTAAGTGAAAGTTTGGCAGCATGTGGATTTAAATTGGAAAGATTTAAAACAGGCACCCCCTGCAGGCTTAACGGGCGGACAATCGATTTCTCCAAAACTGAGGCGCAACCGGGAGATGTTAATCCAAGACCATTTAGTTTTTCCACAAAAAAAATTGAGCAAGAGCAGGTTCCTTGTCATATCACCTACACGAATGCCCAAGTGCATGAATTGATACGCCAGAATCTGGACCGAGCCCCAATGTATTCCGGGCAGATCAAATCCCAGGGGCCACGCTATTGCCCCTCGATCGAAGATAAAATTGTTCGTTTCGCGGACAAAGACCGGCACCAGATATTTCTTGAGCCCGAAGGGCGCACCACCAATGAGTATTATTGCAATGGCATAAGCACCAGCCTTCCCAAAGATGTGCAACAAAAAATGCTCGCACTGATTCCCGGCTTGGAAAAGGCAGAGATCCTGCGTTGGGGGTATGCGGTTGAATATGATTACTCGCCCCCCACTCAGTTGCATCCCACAATGGAAACAAAGTACATAGCCAACCTTTATTTTGCCGGGCAGATAAATGGCACCACAGGGTATGAAGAAGCTGCGGCACAGGGGTTGATGGCGGGGATAAATGCGGCTCTAAAAATCAAGGGTATGGCCCCTCTTATTTTGGATCGAAGCCAGGCTTATATTGGCGTTTTGATCGATGATTTGGTCACACGAGGAGTGGATGAACCTTACAGGATGTTTACCAGTCGTGCTGAATATAGATTGCAATTGCGGCATGATAATGCTGATAGAAGGTTGAGTCCGATTGGCAAACGGATTGGCCTAGTTAGTGAGGAAGCGTGGGAGAGGTTAAATGAAAAAGAAAAATTAATCGAGGAGACCATCAAGGTTCTTCGTGATAATTATTTCGAGCATGCATCGCTGGAGCAATGGTTGCGAAGGCATGATGTGGATTGGAAATCAATGCTTTCGATAGCCACGGAAAAGTTGAAGTTGAAAATTGATCTTCCCCGGGAAGTAGAAGAGCAGATTGAGTTGGAAGTCAAATATGAGGGATATATCAACAGACAAACAGTTCAGATCGAAAGGTTTCAAAAGCTTGAGTCGAAGTTGATACCCAGCAATTTTGATTATTTGTCGATTTCACATTTGCGTAGGGAGGCAAAGGAGAAGTTCAACAAGATTAGGCCCGTAAACATAGGGCAGGCTGGCAGAATCAGTGGTATAAGTCCTGCTGATATCGCTGTATTGTTACTTTATCTTAAATGATGAATCTTAACCTTGGATTGATGAAGATAATTTTTTATTAAATGAAGATTGGCAAAAATGTGTTTTTAACGAGTTTCAAGCATCCCATCTTTACTCCTTGACAATATGGGTTAAAGAGGTAAGATTTTGGTGGGTGAATAATCGTTTTAGATGACCTATATTGTTTATTTTGACATAACTTTTTTGTCACGGAATAGATAATCTTGCTAGGTTGGCATGAACCAATGAAAATCGTGCCTTGCATAAAATTGCTGCTTCATGGTAAGCAAGTTGATATAGGGCAGACTGGATGACCTACAGTTTGCATCTAAAACAGAGTTTACTGTAATCAATTGGGTTCATGGAAGAATCTTGGGTGAACTGGCGTCTTGCGTGAAGATGGTTATGTTTGCTCAAAAAGCTGGCTAGCTGGTGCCAGGAAGGACATAATGATGAAAACTGTTTTTACGACCGGAGAGGCTGCTAAAATTTGTAAGGTAAGCCAACAGACTATCATCCGTTGTTTTGACAACGGTCAACTCAAGGGCTTCAGGGTCCCAGGTTCGCGTTTTCGCAGGATTCCCCGCGAGTCTCTTTATAAATTCATGAAAGATAACGGCATTCCCACGGATGCTTTGGAGAGCGGCAAAAGAAAAGTTCTGCTCGTTGACGATGACACAGAATTGTTGGAATTGATGAACAAGGTCATCGAGGATGATGGCCGATTCGAAGTCCGTGTTGCGACCAATGGCTTTGATGCCGGGATGATGGTCAAGGAATATCGGCCTGATGTTATTGTTCTTGATGTCATGTTGCCTGATATCAACGGCAAGGAAGTTTGCCACAGGGTTCGTGCGGACAACACCCTTGAAGAAGTTAGAATTCTTTGCATAAGCGGTATGATCGAGGAAGATAAGATTCAGGAACTTCGTCTGGCAGGTGCGGATGATTTCTTGAACAAGCCCTTCGAGATTGAAGAGCTTATTGATCGGATGTGCCAGTTGATGGACATTGAAGCTGCTTCAGCTGCAGCAAGATAGCAAGGGCTATTTTGTTTAAATTGTGGGGCGGACTCTTTTCTGTGCTAAAAGAGTCCATCCCTTTCTTTTTGACTGCCTTTTGATGGAGTATGCCTGTGGCAGCCTTGGCCGAACATGGATGTTCGGCAACATTTCTAAATTCTGTTGTGAAATCCCCCTGGTTGTTTCCCAGGCTTTCTTCCGTTGCAGATTTTATATCCAAGCCTTTTGAGGAATCCTGGCAGGATATTAAATCTGATCCCGGAGCTGTCTGTTTTTTGCTCCACCATTCAGATTCCAATCCCGATTCTGTTTTTCCTGTGTGCCTTGAGCAAAATAAGGACGCTATATCGAGGGATTTTTTATCTTTGTTGCGGTTGGGGTTCAGTCTTGAATCTTCCTTGATTTGTAATGAATCACTGGTGAATGCGTTATGCAGGGCCGCAGTTGCATCTGAGATTTCAACCATTACAGGTTTGGTTTCCCCTGAAGTCGCATGGGTGGCAGGCTTGTTATTCAATTTTAAATCATTGGCTAAAAATCACGCCCAGGAACAATCTGATAATTCAATTTTGATGAGTCAGTATGGGATGCCTTTATGGATCAGGCTTGTGAATTTGCTTTCGTTGAAAAATGGTTTGGAAATAGCGAACGCGGCGGGGTTGAAACCAGGTTTTGGTGAATTATTGCTAATTGCGGATTCTTTTTCCCGTGATGGAAGTGGGGGTGAGACTTCGCAGTTTTCGCGTTGGGAAAAGAAATTAAATTGTAACGGTTTGCGCGATAAGGTCGATTTGGTCGCGATAATAAACAAATGGTTTGGAGGGAATATTCGCGCGTATGTTGATTCCAAGAGGAGGCCACCGGAATTTGTAATAGCGGATTCTCTTCAATTCGCAATGGATGCTTTTGGAGAAAGTCGTTTGATGCGGTTGCGGGATAATTCAGAGTCTAAAGCCTACAAATTTGCTTTGCAAAATCATTTGGCTTCTGAAACCCAGAGGCTAAATGACATGAAATTACAATCCGTTGTGGAGCTTGCAGCCGGTGCCGGTCATGAATTTAATAACCCCTTGGCGGTGATCCAGGGACAATCCCAGTTTATTCTTTCTCGGATGGATGATTTGGAAATAGATGAAACAAGGGAAAAGCTCAAAGGGGCCCTTGAAAGTATTGGAAGGCAGACAAAGCGAATAAATCTCATCCTGCGCAACTTAATGCAGTTTGCCAGGCCCGCGATCGCAGCGCCTGTAAAATTTGAAATCAATAGTGTCATTTTTGAAACGATTGAGAGATTGGCAGACTGGGCCACGGAAAAAAAAGTAAAATTGAATTCTGTTAAAGATGATTTTGGTTCACTATCTGTTTTTGCTGATCAAGCCCAGACAAGGACAATTTTGGAGAATGTGATCCGTAATGCTGTTGAGGCCGCTGGAATTGATGGATGGGTCAGGGTTGGTGTTGAAAAAGATGGGGCAGGGCAGCTCGTCTTTATTGTGGAAGACAGTGGTCCGGGACCAGAAATCGGGAATGTTGCGAATTTGTTTGATCCATTTTTTTCAGGCAGGCAGGCAGGCAGGGGCAAAGGTTTGGGACTTTCCGTTGCCTGGAGGCTTTGCCAGATGAACAACGGTAACATCACCTTTAAGTTGCCTGCGGAAACAAATCCCACAAGATTTGAGATTTATCTGCCCATGAACGAGGGAGCCGTTTCAAACTTTTCCAAACAGGATCAAAAGACATCGATGGACTCCTCCTTTAAAGCAGCTTGATTTAATTGATATCTGGCGGGAAAAATGCAGGAAATCAATGAAATTAAAATTAGTTCCGAGATTTTGGGTACTACTTCGGTCGTAAAGTCCTCTTCATTGGAATTTCGACTTGAGAGAGGGGATGTGGTTTATCCCTCGTGGTCCCTTGATGAATTTTTAAACCCGGGTGAATTACAGTTTTTGTGCAACTTAAAACCCAGGGGGATGTGGAGTAAAACCATTGATTACCACCAAATAAATGGGAAATTGAATGGGCATAACTCCAAGGATGTCCAAAGTTTGTTCGGACGGGTTTCAAGTATCCTGCTCGAAAAGATTCAAAAATTACTGCCTAAATATTCAGGGGCGATTCGTCTTGATCGAATTGTTTTAAAAAACTCCGAGGTTGCGACTACTTGTGGCAAAATCCTTGAAAGAGATGATCTTCTTCATTTGGATACCCTTGCTGGTGCATACCCTGAAGAATTGAGATTAATAAAGTTAAGCTGCAATATTAATTCAAAAAAAACAAGAGTTTGGGAAAAGGGGCCGACACTTGCTGATTTATTATTAGATAACCGGGTAAAAGCCAATCTTTTATTAAAATCAAAGGTGGGGCGACAGTCATTTAATTTCAATAAAACATCAGAATCTATAGTTGATAAAATAGGTGGTTTGATTAGAAAAAGTGATGTGATACAAGAAAAAATACCAAGAAAATTGCTGGTTTTTCCTGCTCAATCATCATGGATTGCAATGACGGATGTTTGTTTGCACTCCACTTTGCGTGGAGCAAATGTTTTGGAATTATATTTTTTTGTTAGGCAGGAGTCGTTGTGTTCCATTGGTTTATCCGCACCATCCCTTCTTGATGCTTTTTTTGCTTCCCCAATCATTCAATCCGCAGCATAATATTTCGATGAAAGAGACTTATGCAAAAATTGCATTTCAATGGTTGAATGCTGGTTTACATGTTTGCGCACCCGCATTGTGTCATGGTTGTAATAATTTACTGGATTATCGTGAAACTTGGATTTGTAAACTTTGTTCTGAACGGTTCCAACCGTCTTCGGATCCCAAATGCCAACGATGTGCAGCCAGAGTCGGGCCAAATTTGGACACAGTTAATGGCTGTGTAGTGTGTAAAAACGACCATTTTTATTTTGAAAAGGTGGTTTCATTGGGTTTTTACCAAGACCAGTATAAAGATGAGATATTGAGAATTAAAAACTCAAGGGATGAACCTCTCGCACGAACTCTTGGTAATTTGCTGGGTAAGTACATTGTAAAGAATAGTTTATTTGAGCCGGACTTGATAACCTGTGTCCCAGTTCATTGGTGGAAAAGATTGCTGAAGGGTTACAATCAGACTGAAGCCATAGCGACTGGGGTGTCGGATGTTTTGAAAATTACATTTGCAAATTCAATTCTTAGAAAAAACCGTCATACATCCGAGCAATCAGGATTATTGCCCACTGCAAGGAGGAAAAACCTGCGAGATGCATTTTCTTGCACAGCCAAGGAATCCATCAAGGGCAAGCGGATACTGCTTGTGGACGATGTGTTGACAACGGGAACAACTGCAAATCAGGTTGCAAAGGTCTTGGTTTCCGCTGGTGCCAAAAAAGTCATAGTGGCGGTTATTGCAAGATCTTTTGGCAGATGATGTCAAAATAAAGGGGATGTTGGATATAATTTGGCTGTAGGGAATACTCTTGATAATTTAGATGGTTCGCTGGAAGTATTTCTTTTTTTAATATAGTCTTCGTTATTATGAATCAATTTTTTGACACCTGCCGGATATGGGCAATAAATAATATAAGTGGGTTTTAAGTGGGGATAAACAAGTTGCTAATCGGGAGTGACCAGATGTCATGTCGTTTGATTTTATCTATTGCGTTCTTTTTGGCTTGTGGAGGCGTACAGGCTTCCAATTGGGCTGAAAATATGTTTGTTGAATTAAACAAGGATTTTGGGGCCGTTCCCAGGGGGCCAATTCTTGTTCATAAATTCCAAGTTAAAAATAACACATCTGAAACCGTGCATATTTCAGGTGTTAGGGTTTCTTGTGGTTGTGTGAGTGCGTCGGTTTTAAAAAACCAGATACTGCCCAACGAAGAAACATCTGTCATTGCGAATATGGACAGCACTAGGTTTAGTGGTTCAAAAAGTGTGACTGTTTATGTGACTTTTGATAAACCC
The DNA here is from genome assembly GCA_005786805.1 of Planctomycetia bacterium. Taxonomy (GTDB): domain Bacteria; phylum Planctomycetota; class Planctomycetia; order Gemmatales; family Gemmataceae; genus UBA969. The sequence goes on from SYCV01000066.1 coordinate 73,644, forward strand.
AGGTTTGAAGAGGTTCGATTGCTTGTTCAGGCATATGGAAGAAATGATTATGCCGTTTTTCCGGAGAATTTTAATTTTAATGAGATTCAAAGGGGAAAAACAGCCGAGTCTAAAATTACTCTAAGATTTTACGGGTACCCGAATATTGAGATGGTTGAGTCCAAGACAGAAAGCAATTATTTGAAGGTTAAGTCTTCCTTGGTCAAGAGGGAGGGGAATGATGTGGTATATGAGGCTACAGCAATTGTTCGCGAGGATATTCCGGTAGGAAAATGGTTTTCGGATATTTTCTTTAAAACCAATGTCGCATCAATCCCGATAGTTCGGGTGCCGGTGAATATACAGGTTGAATCCATGTTGACAGTAAGTCCATCCACTCTTTCCATGGGCAAGGTCAAAATGGGTGATTCCAGTGATCGAAAAATTGTGGTCCGAGGTAGTCAGCCGTTTAAGATTCTTGGTGTTGAGGGTTTGGATGATAACTGGGCTGTAAAAGACCTGCCAAAGGAGAAAAAAGATGTTCATGTGGTCACCTTTAACTTTAAAGCGAATAAGGAAGGGGATTTAAGGCATAAATTGGTGATTAAAACCGATATTCCAGAGGATGGTACCATCGAATTTAACACCAACGCTATTGTTGGCAAATAAACTGGTGCAAATTTTAACGACCAAGCGGTTCGGGAACATTGCAATCTTTTGCAATAGAGTCTCGAACCGTTTGATGTTTTTTAGTACATTTTCCTTATAGATCTTTAAATGATCACCATTGTCAATGTTCCTCCCATTATTGACTGGAATTTTCCATGACCGATGTTCGCAGATTTAAAAAAATACTTGTTGCCAATCGAAGTGAAATTGCAATCCGTGTGTTTCGAACCGCAAGTGAGTTAAACATAAAAACGGTTGCAATTTATTCCCATGAGGATCGTTTCGCCCTTCATCGTTTCAAGGCAGATGAAGCCTACAAGATCGGAAAAGCTGGTGAACCTATTCGCTCTTATCTTGCGATTGATGCCATAGTTTCATTGGCTGTGTTGCACGATGTTGATGCTATTCATCCCGGTTATGGATTTTTATCGGAGAACGCTGATTTTGCAAAAGCAGCAATCAAGGCTGGCATTGCGTTCATAGGGCCACGCCCTGAAGTGTTGATGAACCTTGGGGACAAGGTCCAGGCTAGATTGCTTGCCCAAAGGGCAAAAGTACCGATTCTTTCCGGAAGTGATGCGGTTTCAAGTATTGAAGAAGCAAAGCAGATTGCAAACAAACTTGGTTATCCAATTATAATCAAGGCGTCGATGGGTGGTGGTGGTAGAGGCATGAGGGTGGTGAATTCGGAATCAAAACTCCAGGATGCCCTCGAGCAGGCCCAAAGAGAGGCTGGTGCCGCTTTTGGTGTCTCGGATGTGTTTATTGAAAAATTCATCCGAAAGGCAAGACATATTGAGGTTCAGTTGCTTGGGGACAAACACGGTAATTTGCTGCATTTGTTTGAAAGGGATTGCTCGGTCCAGCGCAGGCACCAGAAAGTCGTTGAAATTGCCCCCGCTTTTAACTTGGACAAGGAAACTCGACAAGGAATATTGGATGCCGCTATCGCCATTGGTCGTGAAGCTGGAGTTGATAATGCTTCAACAGTAGAGTTTCTGGTTGATGCGGAAACCAATAAGTTTTATTTCATCGAGGTTAATCCGCGTATCCAGGTGGAACACACAGTCACGGAGCAGGTTTCCGGTGTCGACCTGATCAAAAGTCAGATCCTTGTAGCCCAAGGCCTGCCTCTTGGCAGTCGGGAAATTGGATTTAAAAACCAGTCAGATATCACATTGCGTGGCTATGCAATTCAGTGCAGGGTAACAACTGAAGATCCACTGAATAATTTTCTTCCTGATTACGGCAAGTTGAGCAACTATCGCTCCGCAAGTGGAATGGGCATCCGCCTCGATGCCGGTTCAGCATTCACAGGTGCGGTTATAAATCCGTTTTATGATTCCCTTCTTGTAAAGGTCACCGCCAGTGCCTTGAGTTATGAGGATGCCGCAAGGAGAATGCTTCGAAGCTTGAATGAGTTCAGGATTCGAGGTGTAAAAACCAACATTCCGTTTCTTATCAATCTTGTCAATCATGCTGATTTTCTCAATGGACTGTGCACCACTAGATTCATTGATGAAACACCTTCTTTGCTTGATCTTCCGGTGCGGCAGGATCGGGCGACGAGGTTGCTGCGATATTTGGGGGATATCATCGTAAATGGTCATCCGGATATAAAGCGCCCAAAAGGTCTAAGGGAGGCAATTCCCCAGGAACCAGAATTGAGCCAGGTGGTTCAAAATTCGATTGGAAAATCCGCCCCGAAGGGCACAAGGGATATTTTCAAGGAACTCGGGGCGGAGGGATTCTCTAAATGGCTTCGGGATGAGAAGAAACTATGGGTTACGGATACTACTTTCCGGGATGCTCACCAGTCGCTTCTGGCAACCAGGATGCGTACCCGTGACATGCTGCGTATCGCGCCTTTTTATGCCGCCCGATTGAATGGCCTGTTTTCCCTTGAGATGTGGGGCGGGGCCACCTTTGACACCGCAATGCGCTTCCTTAAGGAATCCCCGTGGGATCGACTTGCGGAAATGCGTGAAAGGGTTCCCAATATCCTTTTTCAAATGTTGTTGCGATCCGCGAATGCGGTAGGTTACACCAGCTACCCGGACAATGTTGTGAAGCGTTTCGTGAAGGAAGCGGGTATTGCAGGGGTTGATGTTTTTCGTGTGTTCGACGCGCTTAATGGGATTCCCAATCTACAACTGGCCATTGAGTCCGTAAGGGATTCAGGAATGATTTGTGAGGCTGCAATCTGTTACACGGGTGATATCCTTGATCCCAACCGAAACAAGTATAATCTCGCTTATTATGTTGGCTTGGCAAAACAATTGGAGAAGTTAGGGGCCAACATCATAGCGATCAAGGATATGGCTGGATTGCTTAAGCCTTGGGCTGCCCAAAAACTAGTACGCGCTTTAAGGCAGGAGATTTCTCTTCCCATTCATTTTCATACCCATGATTGTGCAGGCGGGCAAATCGCATCCCTGCTTTTTGCAGCTTCAGAATCGGTTGATGTGGTGGATGCCGCTATGGCTCCTTTTTCTGGAATGACAAGTCAACCCAGCCTAAACTTCCTTGTCGAATCCCTAAAATTCCAGGATCGCGACCCAAATTTGGACAAGGAGGCCCTCAATGAGGTTTCCTTGTATTGGGAGGCTGTTCGTGCGATGTATTCGCCTTTTGAAACCGGGCAGTTGGCTCCTACCGCTGATGTTTATGTGAATGAAATGCCGGGCGGACAGTACACTAATCTTTTTCAGCAAGCAAAGGCGGTTGGCCTTGGTGATCGATGGCGTGAAGTTTGTGAAATGTACACCCAGGTCAATATGATGTTTGGAGACATTGTCAAAGTTACCCCTACCTCCAAGGTTGTTGGTGATATGGCTTTGTTTATGGTTGGAAATGGGCTGAGCAGGCAAGACATCGAGACTGGCAAACGAGAGCTTTCGTTTCCGGAATCTGTCGTTGAGTTTTTTGAGGGAAGATTAGGCGAGCCACTAGGTGGTTTTCCGAAAGATGTGCAAACGAAAGTACTCAAGGGCAAGGCACCAATTTCAGGTAGACCGGGGGCGTCTCTTCCCGCTGCTGATTTTGATGCTTCAAAATCGCAATTGGAAAAAACCACCGGGGTTTCTCACGGGATTCAGGAAGTTCTAAGCTACATTCTTTATCCCAAGGTTTTCCCGGAATTTGTTGAACATCAAAAGCGTTATTCTGATACCAGTGTGTTACCCACCCCCGTTTTTTTTCATGGCATGCAACCTGGGGATGAGGCGAGCATTGAGATTGAACAGGGAAAAACCCTGATTTTGAAATTTCTGACTGTTGGTGAGCCTCATTTGGATGGCACTCGAACAGTATTTTTTGAATTGAACGGTCAACCCCGGGAAGTGGTGACTCTTGATAAATCCCTGACTGCTAAAACCGCTGCTAGACCAAAAGTTATTCCGGGTAACCCTTTTGAAATTGCGGCGCCGATGCCGGGTGTAATTTCGAAAATGTTGGTTGCAACAGGCGAGGAAGTCAGCCCCGGGCAAAAGCTTTTTGTTCTTGAAGCCATGAAGATGGAAACCACGGTTTGCGCGGAAAAGTCGGGTATCGCCTCGCTTATTACAGTCTCGGCTGGCGCGCAGGTTGAAGGCGGGGATTTGATCGTCAAACTCCAATCCGTGTGATTGCTTGGCAATCACACGCCTGTCTCGGGGGTTTCCAAAGCCATTTCTTGCAATGTCTTTCGATTCCAAGTAATCTATTTGTTAATGTCATAGTTCGATTATAAGACTTTTATATTTGGCAAGGATTATTCAATGAGTGTTCTGAAAGTATTGAAGGGGCATAATGAAGGCAATGAGATTCCATTGAATGGGGATCGCTTCGTTTTGGGAAGAAACCCTGATTGCGCGATTATAATCCCCATAACTTCCGTTAGCAGGGAACATGCTGTTATTCTAAGGGTTCAGGGACAGTATTTTCTCGAGGATAACAAAAGTCGAAACGGTACTTTTTTGAATGACCAGCAGGTTACTGGAAGAGTGCAACTCAAGCATAATGATCAAATTCGTATCTGTGATTATGTGGCGGCTTTCCAAGTTAAGCAAAATGTAGACCAGGCCTCTTTTGACATGGAGGATGATAAGGGAGAGGATACTTCAAGCACGGTTCACGCGACCATCAATGCCAGCAGTCAACAGTTGCTTGAAACCCAGCCGGCGGAAAAATTGAGGCTTTTGCTCGAAATTACCAGTTCCCTCAGCAAAGTGTTGGAGTTGGACAAACTTCTGCCCACCACGGTTGATTGCATGTTTCAGCTTTTCAAGCAGGCTGATCGTTGTTTCATCATCATGGGTGATGCAACCACCAACAAGTTTATCCCAAGGGTCATCAAAACCCGCAGACCGCAGGATGAGACAAGCGCTCGGTTCAGCAAGAGCATTGTCAAGCAGTGCCTAGAGCAAAAGCAGGCTTTCCTTAGCGATGATGCCAGCCAGGATAGCAGGATGCAAACCAGTCAAAGTATCGTGGATTTTAAAATTAGATCAGTGATGTGCGTGCCTTTGTGTGGTGTTGCGGGTAAAGCTTTTGGCGTGATCCAGGTTGACACCCAGGACCGTAGCAAGAAGTTCACGCAGGATGATCTTAAATTGCTTTGGGGGGTTGCAAACCAAGCTGGCGCAGCCATGGAAAATGCCAAGTTCCATCAAAGCTCCCTTTTGCAGGAAAGAATCAAGCGCGACCTGGAGTTGGCCAACCAGGTTCAAAAAAGTTTCCTTCCAGTGGGCTTTCCCGAGATACCAGGCTACGATTTCGCGGCGCATTACCAACCCGCCCAGGAAATTGGTGGCGATTACTATGGTTTCATACCCATGACTACTAATCGTCTTGGGGTTGCTGTGGGTGATGTCGCGGGCAAGGGTATACCTGCTGCTCTGTTGATGGCAAAGCTTTCATCTGAAACTCGGCTTGCTCTTTTGATGGAACCTACTCCTGCCGAGGCTGTCACAAAGCTGAACGATACTCTTTATCCCCACACAAGCCAGTTGGACCGTTTTGTAACCCTGATACTTGCGGTTTTAAATCCGGATCACAAGGTTACCGTCGTAAATGCAGGGCATATGGCGCCAATAATTGTCAAAGGGGATGGCTCTCCACCTTATGACTCCGTGAGTTTGGATACTGCGGGCGTTATGCTTGGCATCATTGATGGTTTCCCTTATGAGTTTGCGGAATTTAAACTTGAACCCAACCAATGTATGATTCTTTATTCTGATGGTGTTCCTGATGCAATGAGTGTTTCTGACGTGCCTTTTGTAAGCAAGGAAAGAAACAGGGACGGGCTACGCGATTGCCTTATGGGTGTGACCGACACCTCTGCAAAAAATGTTCTGAATTGTATTGTTGAGGCTATTAAAAAGCATACTGTTGGCAGGCTTTATCCCCATGATGATATCACTATCGTAGCGGTTCACCGTAAGGCCTGATAAAACAAAAGCATTGAATTTGGGGCTTGAATGGCGACTTTTACCCAGCCTGATGTTGTGAATGATACAAGGATACTTCCCCCTTATCATGTCATATTGCTTAATGATGAGGATCATACTTATGAGTATGTAATTCACATGTTGCAGACATTGTTTGGGCATCCCCATGAAAGGGGCTTTCAGCTTGCCAAGGAGGTTGATAAAAAGGGCAGGGCGATAGTTTTCACAACTTCCAAGGAACATGCCGAGTTCAAGAGGGACCAGATTCACGCATTCGGGCCTGATCCTTTAAGCAGCAAAAATTGCAAGGGTTCGATGAGTGCAATCATCGAACCCTCTATGTGAATGTGTTTAAAACAAATCAAAACTTTTGGATTATCATGACCCAAATCTGATTTTCAGCAAGGCTGAGCTAGCTGCGTTTCTGACATTTGAATCCTCATCTTTCAAGGATTTTTGAAGAGAAGGGATCTGTGCCTCTGCGAGTTTCCCGAATTTTCCAAGTGTTTCAGCCGCCTTGATCCGAACTTTGGCCTCCTCTGCTTCAAGGTTTTTTGCCACCGACTCAAGGGTTGGGGACCCATCAGTTCCCAAACCAACCACGGTGTTCATCATCGCGATTCTTGAATCAGCATCGCCCCTGGCAATCATTTTGTTCAACGAGGGAATTGCCTTGGCGCCTTCCTTCCCGTACTTCTTCAACGCCTTTGCTGCTTCAATTCGAATGTCTAGGTCTTGTTCTGTCAGGCATTTTGCCAAAACAGGTACTGTGATTTCAGGCTTTAATGGTGCTGAACGACCCAGGGCACGAACTGCGGCATATTTGACCATCAAGTTGTTGTCATTGGCGGCAACACTGGCAAGCTTTCTAAATAGGAAAAGTTCCTTTTCATTGATGATTCTTTCCGTGATATCCTGCATGCTTAAGAATCCTTCGATAATATCAACTCCGTTTAGTCTGACCCTCAAGTTTGGATCAGATAAAACCATGATCAAGTCCTGGATTATTTCCTTGAATTCATTTCCATCAGGAATGATGTCATAAGTGATTAACTTGGGACTTGGTGGTGTTGGATTTCCTGCAAGAATATCAAGTTTGTTGAGGATCGACTCGAATTCAATTAGCTTTTTACGGATTACCACGATGTCTTCAGCAACATCAAGACTTGCAACCCTAACCACCAAGTCGGCTTCAAAATTAGTGGCATGATCAGTTAATTCCCGCATATTGTCACGAAATGCCTTTATCAAAGGAATTTCAGAGGTAAGTGCATCGCGGAAACTTTTGACACGCTGGGTAATTATGTCGGGCCTTTCAAGCAGAGTCATTTCTGCTTCCCTTGTCGGGATTATGTAGTCAACTTCGGCCAAAGTCGATGTGGCTTGTTTGCATGCAAGAGTTCCTTGTTCCCTCACCACAAAATCCTTGTCCCTGAGGGCTTTCACCCCGAGAGGGAAGCAAAGTTTGCTAGTGGATAAAAGGTCATTGATCAAGTCGAGATTATCCCTTTCGCGCACTACGCGAATTTGCTTTAGTAACTGACTAACCGTGCTAAGCCTGGTTTTCAGGCTTTCAGCCGCTGCCCTTCGGATTGCAAGAGTGTTGGAGGGTTTTATTTCCATCAGGTTTGAAACCGTGGCGGCAAATAATTCTGACTTGGATTCTATCTTTCCAAGCGCTGTTATTGAAGCTATCACCAACCGTTCGTAGTTGCTTTTTGTCAATAATGCCAATTGGGGTGAAAGACTGCTTAATTCCGATCTTAGGTAGCGACTTCGCTGGGCAAGTTGATCCAAGGATTCAGATGTTTCATCAACAAGATTCGCGGATGCTGTTTCGCCAATTAATATTGCCAAGTCAACTCTTGCGTCATCTTTGCCATCCTTTAGTAGTTGAAGCCCATTGGTTTTGAATTTTTGAATGACTGCAGTTCGAATTTCACCATTAATGTCAGATATTCTTTTGTTACCCTCAATGAATTGCCATTCCGGCATAAGGATGATTTTGCTTAAATCTCCAAGAGCGTTTGTCTTGTCAAGAATATTTAAGAGCTTTGCTTTTCGATCTTCATCAGAGCGATTAAGAAAAGCTTTTTTGAATTGCTCTGTCATATCCGCAGGCAGTGGGTCACCCTGAACTATCGAATTCAACAGAAGGGTGAATAAAACACCAAAGATTAATGATTTTTTAAGAGAGGATGGATAATGCATGCCGCACCTTGATAGGGTTATTTAAAATAAGGTAAAACCAATAATGTTTCCTAGATTAATAATATTGCCTCAAAACTAAAGTGATGCCATTTCTATTGAAGAATTAACATTAATATAGGGCTAAAACAAATGACCCAACCCCTACAAAACTAAATTAGATTACCTGTAAATTTGTTAATTTCGCTAAAATCATCACCTTTTTAATTTATCTGACTGCAAGTAGTATTTTTGTTTGAGTTTAATTAATGAAACGCATTGCGGAAGTCACAATTGGAATCATTGGCTTTTGCCAGTTAGAAAATGTGTGGCGAAGCCAGCTAAAAAGCCAACTATGAAAGTGACGATCGTTAAAATTATCGCCTTTTTGGACCTCAAAAGCTTTTGCCAGGTTATCGACATATCATTTGGGCTAAGTTGCACAACATCATAAATCGGATTATCGTCATCAAACTCTTCAAAATATACAGGCGGAGGTGGTGGGGCGGGAATACTTTTGGAGGTGGTTCCAAGTACGATATCCGGGTTCATCGTTTCCAATGAATTCGGTTTTTTTTTATCGGGAGAGGGACTTTGGTTGGTTTGAGGGGTAAGTTTTGGTGCAGAAGAGGATTTTTCCTCAGGCAAAGGAGGAACCACAAGATATTTATAGCAAGCTGGGCATTGAACCTGTAATCCCGCCTTTTTTCGAGTTATGCTCAGTTTGGAGTCGCAGTATTTACATTTAAAGTGGATTGGCATTATTTTTCCCTAATAAGAACAATTCCAACAATGAATCATGTTAAAATTACTCTTGTTAATGAACTTATTATATCGACCAAGAGTGGTTGATTGCAAAAAGATAATAAGGCTTAAATGTTCCAATGGATATCCCAATGAATTTAGCTCTAAGATCCATTTCACTAGTTTTGATCGGCTTGGTTCTTAGTTGTTCAGCTTTGGCTGATATTGTCATTCTGAAGGATGGTTTTGTTCTTCAGGGAATGGTCAAGCGAGAAAGTGTGACCGAATTCGATCCGGTAAGCAAAGAGCCTGTTGTCATTCCCAAGGGATTTTACATGGTCGATGACGGGGTGAGGCGAATTTATTTTAATCCCGGACTGGTTCGTACCCTAGATAAGAGAGACCCCCTCCAGGAGGAGAAATGGGTGCATAACAAAGCCATTTATATTCCGAACGGGAAAGGCGCTCCTCCATTTCTCGCAGAGGTGGAAGCTACTGATTGGGATTCCAAATGGGAGCGTACTTTGAAATATCGGAGTCCTGTTGGTGTTGTCGGGATATTCCAGCATATTTCCAATCTTTCATCCTATGCAATCAGGGTTGATGCCACGAGTAAATTCGTTTGGAGTTCCATGTACCTCACCCAGGAAATTGGTTCAAAAAAGGTTCTGGATTTGATCAAGTCTCACCCTGATTTTCAAAACACCGATAAAGTCAAGCCTGAGGAACTTGCCTCAAGGAGATTCAAGCTGGTGGATTTTCTCTCCCAGGCTGGTTGGTTTGAGGAAAGTGAAAAAGAGTTGAAAGCATTGGGAAAAGATCTTCCTGAACAAAAGGAAAGGGTCGAGAAAACCCAGGAAATAATCGACTCTTTAAAGGGAAGGGAAAGGCTTGAAAAAATAAAGCGAATCATAGGGTCGGGTCGTCTTGCCGAGGCTAGGAAGCAGCTTGATTCATTTCCAAAATCTGAAGCCCAAGACAAGATACTTACGGAAATTCAATCATTGCAATCCAAGCTTGAAAAAGCCCTTGAGGAGTATCTTGGAGTGCAAAAAAATCTCTCATATCTTGCCATTTCTCTTACAGAAAAAAAATCAGATCCGATCCTGATAAACGCTATCCAGAGTCTTCCAAAAATAATCACCGAGGAATCAATTGACAGGATGGAGGCTTTCTCAAGTATTTCCAGGCAAAAGGGCAAGGATGGAGAAACCCTTTCGTTGGTTGAGTTGGAAAAGAGAGCCTCACTTGCCATCACAGGATGGATGATGGGCAATTCTTCCGCTGAACCCAATCCAACAACGGCAAAAAGGCTTTGGCAAATCCGTGCTTTTGTTGTCAATTTTATCAAGGCTGAGAATTCGCTTGGCCGAAAAGCTGCTTTTGATGATTTTTTAAAAAAATATCCAGGCGCCAAGGCTGATGAAGTCTCCCAGGTGTTACAGCAAGCTATCCTGCCAGTAGAATTAATGCCTCCAGGGAAAGTTTTTCAAAGGGAAATTGTTTCCGGGAAAAGCAGGGGGACCAAATATGCTATTCGCTATCCCGCTGATTCAAATCCCAACCGGCTTTACCCCCTATTGATTGTGTTTCCGGGAACTAATGAATCCGTTGACTCGATGCTCGAGAAATGGGCGCCATACGCGGATGAGTATGGTTTCGTTTTGTTGGGGTATCATTGGCAAATCGGTGGTGTGGGGTATGGATTTTCTGACAAGGAGCACTTTGCGATTCTGGATATTCTCAGGGAGGTTCGCCTGAATTCCCCTGTTGATCCCGATAAGGTTTTTCTATTTGGCTATGAACAGGGTGGAACTGTTGCCTTTGATATTGGTTTATCCCACCCGGACCAATTTGCCGGTGTAATTCCCATGAGTACAAGTCCGGAATTGTTCATCGAAAAATATTGGCGTAACGGACAGTTTCTTCCGTTTTATGTTGTAAACGGTGATCGATCGGGTGAACCAAACCTTAAAACCAGGCAACTTTTTACCAATTGGATGCCACGAGGTTACCCATCAATTTGGACACAATACAAGGGAAGGGGTATCGAGTTTTTTCGCGCTGAATTACCATTGATTTGCGATTGGATGCGCGGTAAGTCCCGGGCGTTTCCGATGAATCAACTTGGTTCCGATGGTGGAGGATCAATTTTGGGTAATGAATTCCAATCAACAAGATCCTGTGATAATCAATTTTATTGGATAGGAACCGATACTATAAGTGAAAATAGGATAAATTACCCTCAAACATGGAAACCAAATCTACAACCCGCTAGCTTTTTTGTAAAATCTGATTCTGCCACAAATAATCTGACGGTGAAAACCTACGGTATGAAAAACTTTTATCTTTTATTTGGCAAGAATTCAAAGGGTGAGTCACAAATCGATTTTGATAAACCTGTTTCAATCACGACAAATTTGATTTCCAAATGGAATGGAAAGGTTGTTCCATCGCTCGACACATTGATGGAAAATTTTCTAGAAACGGGAGACAGGAAAAACCATGTCTACGCAAAAGTTTTGGTGAAACCATAGAAGAGTCGGTTTTAATCGACCCTTTCCATGGTTTGATTGGAATTATACTTTTTTAGCTGACAATATGGTCACATCTTCAACGGGTACATCCCCATGTCCCATCTTGTTTCCAGTTTGGACAATTTCAATGGCATCAAGAACTTCCATGCCGTTGGTCACTTTGCCAAACACGCAATAACCAAACCCATCATTTGAATTAGATTTGTCCAAAAAATCATTGTTTTTGACATTGATGAAGAATTGGCTGGAGGCACTGTCAGGGTCTGGGGTTCGCGCCATAGCGATTGTGCCACGAAGGTTGGCAAGGCCATTAAAGGATTCATTCTTGATATTGCCTTTGGTGGCTTTCTGCTTCATGCCCGGGAGGAAACCACCCCCTTGGATCATGAACTTCTTGATAACCCTGTGAAAAACAGTGCCATCATAAAAACCATCTTCCACATAGGAAAGAAAGTTTTTAACCGTGATTGGGGCTGCTTTTTCGTCAAGTTCGATGGTAATCTCGCCCTTGGAAGTTTTTAATATCACACTTGGATTAGCCATTTTATATCTCTTTCTATTGCTGGTTTATTTGACCCGGGTGATGGACTTTATGACTACATCCTTGGTTGGAACATCGCCAATCTGGCCTTGAATTGCCATGGTTTCAACTTTTCGGATCTTATCAACGACATCAATGCCATCAATCACCTTTCCAAACACGCAATATTTCGCTGGATCAAGGCGGGCATTGTCGACGGTGTTAATGAAAAACTGGCTGGTTGCACTGTCTAACACATTGGTTCGAGCCATCGCGATTGATCCTCGAGTATTGGACAGTCCGTTACCTGATTCGTTTTTGATGGGTGCCTTGGTTTTTTTTTGCTTCTTTTCAAAGTCAGAAATAAGCTTGGCGTCTTGAAGTCCAGTTTCAAACCCTCCTCCTTGGATCATGAAATCAGAGATGACACGGTGGAAGATGGTACCGTCATAAAATTTATCATCAACATAGGAAAGAAAGTTTTTAACCGTGATTGGGGCTGCTTTTTCATTAAGCTCAACTTTGATGTCACCAAAGCTGGTTTGAATGTTGACAATAGGGTTTTTTTCCTGGCTGAAAGCGCATGAGGTCATTGTGCCCGATATGATCGCAAACATCGATAATGCCAAAAACAAACGCATGGTTAATCTCCTTTGAATCCTATGATCGTTCAATTTGAAAATAATAGCATTTTTAATTGTTGATGCCAGCCTGCAATTTGCAAAAGTTTAAAAGCTCATGATTTTTAAATAGATGGTTGTGTTTTTATTCAACCTTTCGCTAAACTTAGCTTAGGTGGATGATTTTAATTGAGAAGGGCGGATTCATGCTTCCGTTAAACACAGTTGAAAAACCCGAACCAGGCAGGCGACTACCCTCGTGGATGAAAAAACAACTTCCTGCGGGAAATCAAAATTCGTTCACGCAATCACTGTTGGACGAACTTAAACTTGAAACAGTTTGTGAAAACGCCCGTTGCCCCAACAGGGCCGAATGCTACTCTAGAAAAACCGCGACTTTCATGATCTTGGGAAATGTTTGCACCCGTCCTTGTGGTTTTTGCTCGGTGCCAAAAGGTGCCCCGTTGCATGTGGAAGATGATGAGCCGGAAAGGGTAGCTGAAGCTGCACTTAGATTGGGTTTGAAGTTTGTCGTCATAACATCTGTCACCCGAGATGACCTGCCTGATGGTGGGGCAGACCATTTTCGAAGGTGCATAATCGCAGTTAGAGAAAAAACTGGTGCCTCAGTTGAGGTCTTGACCCCTGATTTTCAGGGGGACTTTGATGCTGTTGATGTTGTTCTTTCAGCGGAACCCGAAGTATTCAATCATAACATGGAGACTGTTCCCAGGCTTTACAGAAAAGCACGGGGCAGGGCGGTTTATGAGCGCAGTCTTGCGGTCCTCCATCATTCAAAAAAAACAAAACCCCACATTGTGACAAAATCCAGCATCATGCTTGGAATGGGTGAAACCAATGATGAGCTAATGGATGTTTTCGCGGATCTTAGGGCTGTTGATTGCGATACCTTGACATTGGGGCAATACCTTTCCCCCACACTCAAGCATATGCCGATTGCAAGGTTTGTTCACCCCGATGAGTTTGATCAACTCGCCCAATTGGCAAGGTCGCTTGGATTCAAGAAGGTTGTTGCTGGTCCGTTTGTTCGCTCCAGTTACCATGCGGATGAGATGGCTGAAGTGAACCTGCATGCCGGGCATATTTCTTGAGTCCGGGGACACCGTCGATGCGAAAAGGTTTTTTTGTCAGTTTTGATGGCTTGGATGGCTGTGGAAAATCTACCCAGGTTAAATTGTTGGCTTCCAATCTTGCATCCCGGGGCATGAAAACAACGACATGCATAGATCCGGGCGGCACTGAACTCGGGAAAATACTGCGTGAAATCCTGCTTCATCATAAATCACAAATAGCAACCAGGTGTGAGGCGCTTTTATTCATGGCGAGTAGGGCCCAGCTTGTTGATCAGGTTGTTTTACCAGCATTGGACAGGGGCGAGGTTGTGATCTCTGACAGATATTTATTCGCCAATGTTGTTTATCAGGGCTATGGTGGGGGTTTGAATCCTGATGAGCTTTGGCAAGCCGGGATTTTGTCAACCAATGGCATATTACCTGATGTGACTTTCCTGCTGGATTTGCCTGTTTCTGTCTCCCGCCAAAGAGTTGGAAAACCCTCTGATCGAATGGAACAAAGATCGGACGAATATTTTGAAAATGTAAGGAAAGGTTTTTTGAAGGAAGCCTCGATTGGAAGACAAAATATCAAGGTGATCGATGCTGAGCTTTCTGAAAAAATCGTGGGTGAATTGGTTCTGTCAGAAGTTGATGAATTGATTCGGAAGCGTGGTTCCTGACTAAAGTCATCATGTAGGAAGTATTCTTTTGTCTTGGAAAGATATCATAGGCCATGGCAGCCAGATTAAATTTCTAATACAGGCATGGAAAACCAATAGGCTTGGACAAGCGTATTTTTTTCATGGCTTGGATGGCGTTGGTAAAAGAACCATCGCTGTGGAGTTTGGGAAAGCCCTTCTTTGCCAATCCGCACGCGGAAATTTTGAGGCTTGTGATGAATGCCCCTCGTGTAAATTGGTAGATGTTGATAATCATCCTGATTTGCAAAGACATTTTTGCCCCAGGGATGTTCATGAATTTCCCAGGGAGTTGATGAAGGAAATCTGCGATAACTTTTCACTGAAATCCTCCCGGGGCGGAGCCAAAGTATTAGTGATTGATGACTGTGACCTGTTGAATGAGGAATCAGGCAATATTTTTTTGAAATCACTCGAGGAACCTCCCCCACAGTCGATTATTTTTCTCATTGGCACCAGTGTTGAGCGCCAGCTTGAAACGATTCTTTCAAGATGCCAGAAACTTGCCTTTCACGGACTTTCAAATGCCGAAGTGGAACTGGTTTTATCAACCAAAAATATTGAAGGGGTACCTGATCTTAAAAGAATTGCCAGTGCATGTGGAGGTTCTATCTCCCAGGCGCTGATGATGACAAACCCAGAATTTTCAAAAATTGAAGAATTTTTTTTGACCGAGATCATCGCACCGGTTCCCGACCCTGTGAAATTGATCAAGATGGTTGTTGATTTTGTTGAGAATGCGGGAAAGGATTCTTCCTCCCAAAGAGGCAGGGCCCGGTGGTTGATCCAGTGTGTGCTTGCCTGGCTTCGAACGCAGATGATCGTGAAAAGTAATGGGTCTCCAAATCCCAGTCCCAGGTTTCAATTGCCTGGAACAGTTGAAATGGGAAAAGTCCTGGCCATGATTGAGGCTTGTTTTCAGGCTGAAAACCAAATGCAAAGAAGAGTCCAGCTTCAGCTTGTCATCCAGTGGTGGATTGATGGTTTGATCTGGGCTGATACGGTGGCACCATTCAGTTCCCCAGTTGGCCATGTTTAAATAATATTCATTCCATCGGATTGTTCGATTTCCAATCCAGCTTCCAAGCCTTGTAAAGCGACATGGTTGACTCAAGTCTTTGCCTGCAATCTTCCAGAAATAAGAATTCACTTTCTCCTTGGAAAAATTCAAAGTCTTTTTTATGCACTTCTAAGGCGAATTTTATTTTTGATGTTGTTTTGATTTGAAAATGAAGATCGTTGATCATTCCAAGATAGCTTTGTCCATTTTTGAGGAATTTCAAGAATTTTGCAGCTTTTTCAGGTTGTATGGCATCACCCATTATTTCCATGCCGTAGCGTAAAAATTTAAGCTTCAGTCTGAAGGAATGCATCGCATGTTCCGAATCTTCAAGTGTTTCCATTTCTGCATTGATATCGTCATAATTGGTCATAATACCAAGCCTTGACCATTCGAGAAAACTTGGTGAGGTCGTGTTATTTTTAAATTGGTGAATCTTCAGTTTTGCCTTTAAGAGAAAGGAGGTTAATTTGTCAGCCTTTGCCTTGAAAAACTTCATGGCGATTTTTTCAAATCGTTGGCGGTTTGCCCAAGCTATACCATCTAAAAAAAATGTCTTTTGAGCCGGGTTTGAAATTCCCCTGTGATTTTCCAACGCATTGGCATAGGAGTCCCAGTTTCGTAAAGTGCCTAGATTTTCCAGCACTCCTTCCGCCCTTGATTGAACCTTATTAAACAATCTTTTTGATGACACTCTTTTGAAAAGTCTTGCTGCTACAATTAGTCTTCTGCAGGCAACCCTTGTTTTGTGTACTAGTTTCGCAGATACTCCGTCGATCCAGTTTTTTTTGTCCAAAAGCACTGCAAGTTGTTCAATTCTCAAATTCAATACGGTTCTTATGCCCTCTTCTAGAGTGGTGCTTGAATTGATTAGGGCAGGGGGGTACTGGTTTTCTGTCATGATTGGAAAAGTGACTTGGTGTCTTGGTGGGTGGTATGCATAAAATAGCCCGGGTTGAATTCTGTTTTTTCTCCCAATAACAATGATTTTATTACCATTGCTGTGGCGGGGGAGGTTTGAAGGCCTTGTCGAAAATGTCCGGTCGCAAAATATAAGTTTTCTGAGAATGGGGATTTTCCTATTAATGGCCGGCCATTACTGGATGCGGGTCGTAATCCAGACCATTGATCAATTATCTTGGCTTTTTCGATATCGGGGATGATATCACATGCTGTTTTAAACAAAAGGTCCCGTGCATCGGATGAAGTGCTTGGGTTGAATCCGACATCCTCCTCGGTTGATCCCACCAGGACCAAGTCGTCTCTTCTGGGCACAATATACATTTTTCCATTGAGAATGATTTCCTTGAGTTTCAAAGAGGATTGCAAAAGAAGCATTTGACCTTTGATTGGGAAAATATTTACATCAATTTGTTCTTGTTTCAAAAAAATTCCAGACCAGCATCCGGTGGTGATAATGAATTGATCCGCGGTAAACACTCCTGATTCGGAATCCAACCCAATGATTTTTTCTCCTTTTCTAAGCAGCCCGGTGATTTTGCAGTCATTGTATATTTTGACTCCAAGTGATATGCAGGCCTTTGTAAGTGCTTTTAAATGCCTTGGGTTTCTGATTTGTGCCATATCTTGAAAGTGGATGGCTTTTTCGAATTTTTTACTGATATGCGGAAATGAACTGTGAAGTTCGGGCGCATCGACCCTTTTAAAATTAATATTTTCTTGTTGGAATCCCTGTTCACTCATCTCATCAAATTCTTGGGTTAGTTCCAGTCCACCACAAACGGTGTAACCATTATTTATCCCGGTTAATTGCAATAATTCTGAAGATAACTCTGGGAAAAGTTGGGCACTTTTGGCCCTTAGCCAATCGACGGGATTTTTCGCATGGCAGGGATTTCCGGGAGGAATAATCCCGGCACCAGCCCAGGATGCCTTTCGAAAAGGTAAATATTGATCAACCAGGCTTACCCTTATTTTGCTTTTGGCAAGAGTGTATGCGGTGCTTAACCCGATTACACCCGCCCCAACTATGATAATGTCTTGTGAATACATATTTCTTTTATAGTGAAATAAGCCTTATATTTGTGGGGTGATTTCTGTAAATTCATGATATGTCCGAATTATTATATACATGGCATTGATAGGATGGTTTCTGTGGCCTTCGACCCGCATACCTTGGAACTTTTGCAATTTACCAAAATAAGGGAGATGACCGCTTCCTATTGTTTTACATCACTTGGCAAAGAGCGGGCCCATCAGCTCGACAGGATCGATAGCTTAGAAGTTCTTAGAGAAGAGATACTACTCGTGACAGAAATGGTCATGGGGCTTTCCCTTGGCCAGTCCCCACCCTTTGCAGGCCTATCCGACATAAGGGTTTTGGTAAGGCGTGCCTCGATTGGGTCCCAGCTTACCGCGGAACAACTGCTACAGATTTCAGATACCTTGGTTTGTTCCGGTCATATTTATCGCTACAGGATGAAGCTGCATGAATCCCTGATGACTCTCTCAGACCTGCTTGCACCAGTTGAGGATTTCAGCCTTACCGCCAAAATGATACAGGGGTGCATTGATCCAAGGGGGCAGGTTCTTGACATGGCTAGCACTGAACTTGCGGCAATCCGATCAAAAATATCCGTGATCGAGGAAGCTATTCAGGTTCAAATAAGAAAAATCATTTCTGATCCGGAAATTAAAAAGATTCTTCGTTATCCCAACGCGACATTCAGTGGTGATCATTGTGTGTTACCGATACCTGCGAATCACAGGCAAAAAATCCAAGGCGTGGTCCATCGTACAAGTAGTACTGGGGATACGCTTTTTATTGAGCCCGCGCGAATTGCAAAACTTAGTTCTGATCGTTCTGTTTTGAAGGCGGAGGAATTGAGAGAGATTGGTAAAATCCTAAGAAGACTCAGCTCGGAAGTTGGGAAAATCGCGACTCCCATCACTTTTTCTGTTGAGATATTGGCCCATCTGGATTTGATCTATGGAAAGGCCAAATTCAGTATTGATTTCAACATGGTTCCTCCGATTGTGGAAAAGGGCACTTTGCTTTTGCTCAAGCAAGCAAGACATCCCCTGGTTGAGGATTTGTTGAAAAAACAAAATTTTCAGAATGATGGGGATAAAGAAAGAAGAATGATAGTTCCGATTGATGTGACCCTTGGTGGCGATTATCGGTTGCTTGTGATAACAGGGCCAAATACTGGGGGAAAAACAATCTCCCTCAAGACTGTTGGCTTATTGACAGTAATGGCTTTGTCGGGAATGCATGTTCCAGCTTCCGCTGGTTGTGTTATTCCAAAATTGGATGATATTTACGCGGATATAGGTGATGAACAAAGCATTGAACAGTCATTGAGCACATTTAGTTCTCATATTTCAAGAATATCCGAGATATTCAAGCGTGTTGGTTCCAAAAGTCTTGTTCTATTGGATGAAATGGGTGCGGGTACGGACCCTGTTGAGGGGGCTGCTTTAGGTCGTGCAATTCTTGACGGGCTAGGGGATAACAAATGCCTTGGGATGGTGACGACCCATCTGGGAGATTTAAAAACCTATGCCTTGGATCATGATTTTGCCCAAAACGCAGCTGTTGAATTTGATTTGGAAACATTGCGTCCAACCTACAGGCTTCTAACGGGAAGGTTCGGGAAAAGTAATGCATTAAGGATTGCAAGGCGGCTTGAGTTTCCCATCGATCTTTTGAAGAAAGCGCATCGCCATTTGAAAAAGAAGCGCAAGGGAAAAAGATTGTCAAAGTTGCAGAGGGAAAAAGAAGAAATAACCAAGGAGCGGAATCTCATTTTGGAGGCGGAATTAGAAGCCCGACAGAAGGAAATGTTGGCCAGGCAGCAGGATATCGCACGCAGGAGAGAGAATGAGAAAATACAGGCGTTGCATGATTTTCGCATGAATTTGAAGGCTGGCGATGTGGTTCTTGTTCAAAGATTTGACAAGGATGGGAAAGTTGTCCGGGTTGACCAGAAGCGTTGGCAAGCCAAAGTTAATGTGGGACTTGGGGAATGGGAAATCCCAATGGATGAAATTTTTCCCCCTGAGAAAACAAATTGATCATATCGCCGGCACCCACGGTTTAAAGTTTGCTTGATTTGGGTGATTTCGCATTAAGCCTTGTTTGTTGGCGCATACCCAATGGTTTCGAGCATTTCTGGTTTAACTTTTGCAAGAAAACTGATCATTGTTCCCACGGTCAACCCTTCAATTATTCCAAGTGGGATGTGAAGAATGCATGTGATGAAAATGATTGGTTCCAAATTTGGGACGCCCGATATCAACATGATTGCTGAATGTAAAAATATGGTTAAGATCACTCCCGATATTCCGATGAAAAAACCAAGAGCGAACAGTATTCCTTTTTTTGATTTCATGAACCCCCAGGAAATGATCATGGAAGACACCATGAAACCGAGAATCGTTTTGGGTGATGACGCAAAAATAATTAATTGATCAGGGATTTGTGATTTTTCGAGAAAATTAAACTGCCATACTAGCATCATTATTCCCGAAGTGATTGAAAATAGGCAGGCATTTGTGATGAAAAATATGATGAGGAACTGGACTGCTGGTTTACCCGATAAAAGAGGTTTTTGAATGGTTTTGGTCAAAATGTTTATTAATAAGGCTGGGATAGTCATTACGCAAATGTTTAGACCCAGCGATAGGAATCCGCCATGGGCAAATAGAAGGGATTGCAAAAGCAAGGCTGGAGCGATGGCGAGGACGGCATGTTGGCCAAGAAGCACCCCGATAAGTCCATTTAAAAGAAGATGTGTTTTTGGGCCGCCAGGAATCTGGATCGGTAAAAGACTGGTTAGAAAAAAAACCGCCGTCAAAAATGAGATTTTTGGGATGTCGTTGTCTGGAAGTTTTCTGCCTCCGAGGAATATCAGCAGAAACGCGATTCCCCAACCCATGATTATTCCTGTTCCCAGGATCAAGCCATCGGGGAGATGTACTGCAAATATAGGCTCAATAAAATCCATTTGTTGAGGTCATGGGGTTTGCGGAGTATCAACAAAATACCAGAAGGTGGTTCGCTGTCTTAAGGTTCTGGTCTCATTATTTTTCATTGTCACTGATTCCCTCGCTTCTGTCGTGATGCTCCACCATCCTGAACTTGGCGCTGAGAATGATACTATTCCAGAATCATCAGCTTTTGATGTGAAAGTTATAAGTTCATCGGGAGGAAGGTTCTTGGGGGGAATTGGATTCCATTTTTCGATTTCAAACATCCAGCCTTTTGGTGGCGAAAGTTTCTTTCGTGCCTGTTCATTGATCTGAAATCGGGCGATCATTCCCGGCAAAATGCCATAAGGTCTAGTTATGGGCATAAGTTCAAATTCCGTGATTGGTCCGGCATCCCAATTGTTCTGGGTTTGGACATGCACCACAACCTTGATCGTGTCTTGGATGAATTCCTTTTCAGATTCCATCCATACAGGTTGTGATTTTACGACGATCACATGATCTCCCCGGGACTCAGTTTTAAATTCACCCCTGAAGAAGGTTGTTTCTTTTTTGCCGGACTTGTCCTTCAAAGGTTTAAAACTATTGGTGATATCTGCTGTTGATCCTTTTGGTGATTGAAGGATTACTTTCTCGGGTTTAAGGGTGTCTTGTAATTCGCATTCGAATGGGTGCCCAAACTTGAAATCAAAAACGACGTTGTCACCTTTTTGCAGGGATGCTTTGTCCGGAATTAAAATATGGAAGTGTGCAAATGATAAGGTTGAGAGTGATAACATCACCAAAACAGTATAAAGTCTGATCATTTTCAGGCCCATTGGGGAATAATCAATAATAAAAGTCTAGGAATAATCGAGCCAAGAGTCATGTTTTAACCCTAAGATTTCACATTGATAAAATGTCCCAAGTGCTCCTTGAGGAATTCTGAGAGCCTCGGGATCGAAAAATCTTCTGGTTTTCTAAATCTTAAAATAATGACGTCCATTTCGTTGCGATGCTCAATTTTTTCCTGTTCAAAGCCAATTCCGGAGGCTCCAGCAAGATTAACCTTTCCAGCGGGACCCGATAACCTGACCTCTAAAGATTCATTACCTTTTGTTTTTACCATCATCCAACTGTGGGTGATTCCCTTGACCCTGAATGTCACGCAATCCCTGCTATCCCAATGGGTTTCAAGGTTTTTTCCTGCTTTGCCCGCGCAATCAAGAACGTCCTCCAAGATTC
Organism: Planctomycetia bacterium; assembly: GCA_005786805.1. Classification (GTDB taxonomy): domain Bacteria; phylum Planctomycetota; class Planctomycetia; order Gemmatales; family Gemmataceae; genus UBA969. Next base: position 95,340 of record SYCV01000066.1, read on the forward strand.
CCCTATCCCAGAATAATTTCTTTCCGATTGGAAAACCTTTTTCTCCAAGATGCCATTTTTTTCCATGAAGTTTCCATGGCATTAGGTCTTCCGGTTTCATGGACAATCGCTGGTTATGGCTCAGGTAAGAATCACACGCTGAGTCAATAAATTCCTTGAAAGCGTCAGTTTTAATTTCTGAAAGACGATGCACAAGAATGGTGACTTGCTGCCAGGGCGATTTTTTCAGATTCCCCACCCTGACTCGTGGTTCATTTCCATAAATTTCAAGTCCGGAGGTGTTGTTTAATGTTGGGATTCCCAGGCTTGAATCTAGTTCTTCCTCTTTGAATGTGTTTTTTGGCACTCGGAAAACAAGGCGTAGCAACCATTCATGCCCGGTGAGCGCGTGGCAAAACCAAGAGGCAGGTTTTCCCTGGGAAGTCAATTCAACCACATTTCGTTCATTCCAATTTGTGGGTGCGAATTGTTTTTTAGCCTGGACCATCTTTTCAAGAAACTCAAGCGCCTGGCCATCCCACCTGCAGGGTTTGCCATCCAAAGTTATTCGGTTTATGGTGTGCCATGCTTTTCCATCTGATTCCCAAGGCATTTTGACTTCATCACCCAGGTCTTTGATGTTGATGGATTTTTCTTTTTCAGAAAGAGCCTTGATAAGGTTATAAACTGGACGCATGGCTACGGGGCCAGCCTTCAATACTGGAAGCAAAGCTTTGGCTGTGTGGGATAAACCTGTGGTATTTGATGGGGTGTCAGAAGGCTCGAGCTTTTCCCACTTTGCATCCACAATTGATTCTGGCGGGCCCTGAGCCACGACAATACCACCCTCCGGTCCAGCTTCCGGTCCAAGATCTATGATCCAGTCGGAATTTTTGATCACGTCAAGATTGTGTTCAACCAATACCACTGTGTTGCCCAAGTCAACCAACCGGTGCAATACTTCAAGGAGTTTCCTGACATCATCGAAATGAAGTCCCGTGGTTGGTTCATCAAGTATGTAAATGGTTTTACCCGTGTTGGGCCTTGCAAGTTCTGCTGCAAGTTTCACACGCTGTGCTTCACCCCCGGATAAAGTCGGGGCGGATTGGCCGAGAGCCATATAACCCAGTCCAACATCCTCAAGCGTTTGTAATATCTGCCTGATTTTAGGTTGGTTTTCAAACAAGGCCAGGGCATCGCTGATGCGCATTTGCAAAACATCTGCGATGGATTTTCCCTTATACAAAACGGCCAAGGTCTCTGGATTGTAACGCTTGCCCTTGCAGGTATCACACTCAAGCCATACATCCGGCAGGAAATGCATTTCAATGCATTTTTGGCCATTGCCTTCGCAAGCATCACATCTGCCGCCTAGTTTGTTGAAACTAAATCTTCTAGGTTGGTAGCCTCTTACCTTTGATTCCGGAAGTTTACTGAATAATTCACGAAGATGATCAAAAACTCCAGTATATGTAGCTGGATTGGACTGGGGTGAATTTCCCAATGGATCCTGGTCTACATTGATTACCTTGTCAACATTCTCCAGACCTAAAATTTCATCATGCGCGGTTGCTGGCATTCGAGCACGGTGCAATTTTCGGGCGAGTGTCTGGTATAAAACCTCATTGATGAGTGAGCTTTTTCCTGAACCACTGACTCCCGTTACGGAAATTAATGCACCGAGTGGGATCCAGACATCTATGTTTTTCAAATTGTTTTGTCTTGCACCCCGAATGCATAGTTTTGCCGATGGGTTGAAATAGCCTGAAGTATTCCTTAAAAGTCTCCTATTGGCTGGAACAGGGATGGATTTTTTTCCTGAAAGGTAGTTGCCAGTAAGCGAAGAATCTGATTTAAGCACTTTCGCGGGACTTCCACTTGCGGTTATTGTGCCTCCCAAGGTTCCGGCACCTGGGCCGAAATCGATAAGGTGATCAGCGGAAGATATAACCTCTCTGTCGTGCTCCACCATGATCAGGGTGTTTCCTAGATCACGAAGTTTCTGCAATGCCTTTAAAAGTCTTTGGTTATCCCTGGGGTGTAATCCAATTGTAGGTTCATCAAGAACATACAGTACCCCTGTGAGACCGCTTCCCACCTGGCTTGCAAGTCGGATTCTTTGGGATTCACCACCCGAAAGGGTGGGCCCTGAACGATCCAAGGTGACATAGTCCAATCCAACATCAACCAGTAACTGCAATCTTCCAACAATCTCCCTGATTAGTTCCCCGGCAATTTTTTTCTGTGCGGTGGAAAGGGAGAGCCCTTTGAAATAATGCAAGGATTCCTTCAAAGGCAATGCCTCCAGTTCTCCGATTGTCAACGATGGGAGGCCTTTGCCAAAGTGAAGTTTGCAAGCGGAAGCATCATCCCGAAGCCTGGATCCCCTGCAGGTGCCACAGGCCACATCGCTTACAAGGCTATCAAGCTTAGCCCTGTAAAAGGAACTTACCCTAGAAGCTTCCTCGAGAGCAGGGAAGATTCCCTTGTATTGGAAAAGCACCTTTGATTTTGCTCCCGGGCCATTTGAAATCTCGGCTTCAAGCCATTCTTCATCCGTGCCATGGAACAAAACCCGTTGCTGGTTTGCGGAAAATTGATCCAATTTGGTGTCGAGATTGAAACCGCCTGCAAGTGCGATTGCCGATGCGAATGGAAGAAAATCAGTGTTTTTTTCTAGGTCGGGCCATGCTGAGAGCGCACCCTTCCTGAGGCTTAAGGAAGGATCCCGGACCAACAGGGCAGGGTTGGCCCCTTGTTGTTTTCCCAGCCCCTCGCAGGATGGGCACCATCCCAACGGACTATTGAACGAGAAGTGATGGGGATTTAACGGTTCAAAGCCACGATTGCATTTGTTGCAGGAAAAATGCTGGCTATATTTGTCGACCTTCCAGTTTTCCTCAGGAAATTGATCGTCAACATGTGCGACATGGAGCATGCCTTTGCCCAGATCCAAGCCGGATTCCACAGCATCGCAAATTCGGGTTCGCATTCCCGGTTTGATGACAAGTCTGTCAACGACGACCTCAACATTATGTTTTCTACGGTGGTCAATTTCTGGAATGTTTTCAAAAGTGTGAAGTTTGCCGTCGATTCGTACTCTCAGATAACCAGCTCCACGGATTTCATTGAAAATGGAATCAAATGAATCCTGTCCCTTTCTTTCAATTGGGGCCATGAGGTAGATCTTTGAGCCTTCCTCCATGGATTCAATTTTGGAGATGATTTCGTCCGAGGTTTGCGTGCCTACCGGAATCCTGCACTTGGGACAGAAAGGTTCTCCCAGCCTGCAAAAAAGAATCCTCAGGTAATCATGGATTTCCGTTATCGTGCCGATGGTAGAACGGGGGCTTTTGCTGTTGTTTTTCTGTTCGATGGCGATTGCGGGGGATAATCCGGTGACATGCTCCACCCTTGGTTTTTGCATCTGTCCCAGAAATTGCCTTGCATACGCGGAAAGGGATTCAATATACCTTCGCTGGCCCTCAGCATAAATTGTATCCATCGCAAGCGAGCTTTTTCCTGAACCACTGGGGCCGGAGCAAACTGTCATCTTGTCTCTTGGGATCGATGCGCTGATATTTTTAAGATTGTGTTGCTGCGCCCCTGCAACCTCGATGAACTTCAATGGCTTAAGCGCACCTTTTTTGTTGGAAACCGACTTTTGGGTTTTTGTTTCAACTGGTTTGGGTTGAAGATGTTCACGCAGGGCCTTTCCGGTGTGGGATTTTTTGCAGGACTGAAGGTCTTCAGGGGTGCCGGCAAAAATTATCTCTCCGCCACCTTTGCCACCATCCGGCCCAAGGTCGATTATCCAGTCGGCCGTTTTGATCACATCAAGATTATGCTCAATCACAAGTACTGTATTTCCAGAATCCACGAATCCGTGAAGCACCTGCAGAAGTTTTCGAATATCCTCGAAATGCAGGCCTGTGGTTGGCTCATCAAGTAGATATAAAGTTTTGCCAGTGGATCTTTTGCATAGTTCCTTGGCAAGTTTGATCCTTTGGGCTTCACCACCCGATAAAGTGGGGGCTGGTTGTCCAAGCTTCATGTAATCAAGCCCCACATCGTGAAGGGTTTTGATCATGGAGTGAATTTTTGGAATATTCTGGAAATGTTCAACTGCCTGTTGAATGTCCATTTCAAGCACTTCCTGGATGTTTTTTTCCTTGAAGCGCACCTGCAATGTCTCCCGGTTGAACCTTCGCCCCTCACAAACGGGGCAGGTGACCCATACATCAGCAAGGAAATCCATTTCAAGCCGTGTGCTGCCATTTCCCTCGCATGCTTCACACCTGCCGCCCGGTCGATTAAAACTGAATCTGCCTTTTTGATATCCCCGAACTTTGGCTTCGGGTAACTCGGCAAACAATGACCTTATTTCGTCAAATACCTTTATGTATGTGGCTGGGTTTGACCTTGGAGTTCTTCCAATTGCGGTTTGGTCTATATTGATGATTTTGTCAATATGCTGGTGGCCCTTGATGGAGTCATGTTCGCCGGGAGGCATTTTTGAAGCATGGGTGACCTCATCAGCTTCGTCCTGAGAATCTTCTTCGGTATCCGCCCCGCGCCCCTTGTTAAGGAGAGTTGAAAGTCCCCGTTTGAGAATGTCATTTACAAGCGAGCTTTTTCCGGAACCACTTGCTCCTGTCACGCAGATGAATTTTCCAAGTGGAAACTCCGCGTTAATGTTTTTTAGGTTGTGATGCCTGGCTCCGGTGACATTGATAAACAGCGAATTTCCTGTTCTTCTTTTTGGTGGTCCATTAATAGTGATAACACCAGATAAATATTTTCCGGTCAGGCTGTTCTTGTTGCCGATGATTTCCTCGTAAGTCCCAGATGCGACAATTTCGCCCCCACGAACCCCGGGACCCGGGCCGAAGTCTACTATGAAATCGGCTGCGCGCATGGTGTCCTCATCGTGTTCCACCACGATCACTGTGTTTCCAAAGTCACGGAGCCTTTTCAGGCTTTCTATGAGCCTTTCATTATCTCTGGGATGAAGGCCTATGCTGGGTTCGTCAAGGATGTAAAGCACACCCACGAGGCCGCACCCAATTTGTCCGGCAAGTCTGATGCGTTGTGCCTCTCCACCTGAAAGCGTCGGAGCGGATCTTTCCAAAGACAGGTAGTGAAGGCCGAGATTTAGAAGGAAGCCAACTCTTCCGCGGAGTTCCTTAAGCACCTCATCAGCGATCAATGCTTGTATGGGAGAGATTTGTTTGGCGAGGGGGCCGTTAACAGGTGCGAGCCATTCCGCAAGGTCCGATACTGGAAGGGAGCAAAGGTCCACGAGGGTTTTTCCCGCGATTTTCACAGAGCGTGCCTGCGGATTTAATCTCTGCCCCTTGCATGATGAACATTTCATCACACGCATGTATTTTTCGAGTTGGTATTTCCTTGGGCCAGCAGCGGTTTTTTTAAAACTTGCCTGTAATTGGGGCACTATCCCCTCCCAAACTCCCCCATGCTTCCATACTCCGCCACCCCGCATCTTCCATTCGTAGACGATGTGTTTTTCTCCGCTACCAAAAAGCAGCCAATCCTGGTGCTGTTTTGGTAGGTTTTTCCAGGGAGTTTTTGCATTGATTCCAAGGGTGTTGGTGATCCCAGCGTAAATGTGTTTTCGCCACCGTCCCATTGAGGGGATTTTCCCGAGAATAGCAACTGCACCATCATAAAAGCTCAAAGAAGAATCGGGAATAAGTAATTCCGGGTCAAAACTATATGAAATACCCAATCCATCACATTGCATGCACATGCCATGCGGACTGTTAAAGCTGAAAAGTTGTGGAGTTGGTGGTTCAACGCTTTTATTGCAGCTCAAACATGCGTAATGGGAGGAAAGCAAAATGTCCTCATAGTCGCCCTCATTTTTTTCAATTGCTATTATCAAGGAACCTTTGGATTGAAGAAGTGCTTGTTCCACTGCCTCGGCCAGTCGGGAACGCATGTCGTCGCCAATTTTTAGCCTGTCAATAACCACTTCTATGTCATGTTTGATTTTCCGATCCAGTTTGATGTCTTCCCCCAGGCGGAAGACTTTTTTGTCGGCCCTAGCGCGGACAAATCCTTTTCTTTGAAGATCCTCAAAAAGATCCTTGTATTCGCCTTTTTGGCCTCTTATTAATGGTGCAAGAACGAGGAATTTTGTGTCTTTGGGTAGTGCAAGAATTTGCGAGACAATCTGTTCCCGGGACTGGGCGGTTATTGGTTTGCCGCAGTCTGGGCAGTGCCCAAGTCCTATCCTTGCAAAAAGAACGCGCAAATAGTCATGGATTTCGGTTATTGTGCCAACGGTACTCCTTGGGTTTCGGCCAGCAGACTTTTGTTGAATACTGATGGTGGGAGATAGACCGGAGAGAAAATCCACATCAGGTTTTTGGAGTTGCCCTAGAAATTGTCTTGCATAGCTGGATAAAGATTCAACATAACGCCTTTGGCCTTCAGCATAGAGAGTATCAAACGCAAGAGAACTTTTGCCTGACCCGCTGACACCAGTGAATACAATTAGCTGGTTTCTGGGAAGAATCAGGTTTAAGTCACGAAGATTGTGCTCCCTCGCCCCACGGACCACAATTGATTGCGAATCTTCAGCTTTCATAATACGGCTAATCCTTGGCCTTTTATCCTAGTTTGCTTGAATCAGCATAGGTAGAATTGATTATAAGAGAAAAGTTCGGGGTGTTTTCCAATCCCAAATAACATTTAGATTAATGTTATAAGGAATCATTCAGTTTATATTTTAAACAGGTTAAAATTGAAAATTGTGCCATTAAATATTTAAGTAATCTAAAATATATAAGCCGAAAAGTGGCCGTAGGGAACTTTTTACAGTGAATTGCGTCTAATTTTTTAGGGTTAATGTGAATTCCTTAGATGATAAAACTCTGATTCGGCTTGTGCTGGAAGGGAATATTTCGGCTTTTGATGTCATTGTAAGGCGTTATAATACAAGGGTTTATAATCTGGCGTATAGGTTGTTGAATTGTGTTGAAGATGCAGAGGATGTTTCTCAGGAAACCTTCTCGCAGGCTTACAAAGGTTTGTCAAACTTTAGGGGGAACTCCAAGTTTTATACTTGGTTATTTCGAATTACTTACAATCTTGCAATAAGTCAAAGACGAAAACGAAAGCCAGCGCTTTCATTGAACAGTCAGACTGATAGCCAGGGAGAAATTTGTTTACCTTCCGATGATGCTGGTCCGATGAAGCACATCGAGGAGGAAGAGGGTAGGTCATTGATGGATAAAGCCCTTGGGTTGTTATCCTTGGATCATAGGGCTGGGTTGGTACTAAAAGAGATTGAAGGTTTTTCCTATGAAGAAATCGCAGCTTCGTTGGGAGTGCCGGTTGGGACTGTTAGAAGTCGACTGCACAGGGCCAGACTTGAGTTAAGGGCGATTTTGGAAAAACTGGGCAATGAAAGAGATGACTTATGAAAAAACATGAGCTGAAGTTGTTGACTTCATTTGTTGATGGCGAAATTCATCCAAGCATGATCGGTGAATTGAACGAACTGTTAACGCAATCACCTGAAGCTCGGAGGTTACTCGCATTGTTAAAGCAAGATGCCTTGATGATTCGCAATCAGGTCCCAATGGAATGTAGCTTTGAGTTGACTCAAAAAATACTTTCTAAAATCAAGGAAAGGCCTGTCTCAAGAGTGGCTCGATTTAATACCAATGATGGTTTGACACTGAAGCCCTGGCTTTCATTGATGGTGGTTACCTCAATATTGGCATTCACGACATTTATTTCCTTCTACTCCATATATGTTTTTCTTGGAATGCGTCAGATCGAAAAATCCGGATCCGTTGATTCTGTTGCAGATGCCAAGGATGCGGGGGGCGCAGAGGGGAAATTTTTTGAAATCCCAGGCTCAAATAATGATTCTGGAAGTTCAAACCGCTTGGCTTTGAATGAGAAGGCAAATATCCTTCCCATACCTCCTGATTCAAGCGGTAAAGACTCAAATTCTTCTGAATCAAGAAATATTCCAGCCGTTAAGATAAATGAATTGGCCGGGGGTAATAATGGGAAAGATTTACTCGCAGCTCCCGCCAATGACACTATCAAATTGATCAAGGTGGATCCGACACTGCCATGGATGTTGCGTAAAAAAGATATTGATGGCGAATTGAATGGCAGGTTGCTTTCCCGGGTTATTGGTCAGGATGCCCGAATAAAAATTGAACTTTCATGCAAAGATAATCTTGCTGCATTTACCCAGTTAAAATTCAATTTGAACAAGATGGGATATTTTGTTTATTCTGATGTCACCACATTAATGAGATTGAAAAATAAGAATGATAAGTCTGCAGTCAATTACATGATATATCTTGAAAATCCTAGCATTAACGAGATTGCGCAACTAATAAGTCAGGAAAAGGAAAAAAGCACAGCGACTAAGGATGCCCCAAAGATCCCTACTTTGTTCTGGGATGCCATGGTGGTTTCGAAATTGTCCCCCAGTGATAGAAAAACCATCAAATCAGTCCTTGGTTTTGAACCGATGGACCAGGGTAATTCCAATTCAAATGGGCCCATTAATAAATCTCCTGAAGTCCCTGATTCCTCTAGGATTAGTTCACAAAATTCTCAAAAGAACAAAGGTCCGGTATTTGCCTTATCTTTTACCCCAAATCAGAGTCTTGCCAACAATCCGGAGCTAAAGCAATACATGGACACTTTCAAACCCGCGAACAGTGCTGGAATTAAAGTGCTTTTGGTTTTAAGATCTGAAAATTAGGGAATGATACTAGTCACTGATGTTTGCGGTGTGTTGAAGAGCAGGGGAATTACTCTTTTATCCATGTATGGCTGGCCATATGCGCCATAGTGCCCACCATTATTCCCGATTGCTGCGTCCTCAGGTTTCCAGGCATATTGCTTTAGTTTTGTTCCCACCAACAATTCTTCTTCGCGGTTTCTTGTTGCAGGCGTAAAACCGTATCTGCCTGCCGCATTTTTACATTTTCTAAGATCGGCAGTTTTCGTAAATTTTAAAATTGGCCCGAGAATAAAAGTGTCCTCATGGCTGTAAAAAACATGTACTCCATCCTTAACAGCGATGATTGACGGAATGATTGGATAATCTTTTGAAACTGAAGGCGCCAGAAGAATAAGTCGTTCGATGCTGTTTTCGTTTAGTAATGAAGTTGCCGCAAGGGCGACGGATGTACCCGCACTATGTGCAATAATGTTTATTTCAATATCAGGATTTCTTTTCTGGATTAATCTGATTGAGCTTGCGAGTTTTTCACCATTTTCAGAAATGTGTGATAAATCTGTCTGGTCTGCGACAATTCGAAGATAACCATGAGACCAATTAAATCGTTGTAATTCCATGTTGGGAGGCAACAGGTGCAGTGATTTTTCCAGCACCTTTGAAACCGCTTGGAAATCACCCGCACCTTCAATTAAAATCAGTAGTTTCTTTTTAACTACGGAGCCAAAAGAAAACTGAGAACATAATGTGGTTAGCCCAAGGGAGAGAAAATATCTACGGCTAAGCATATTCATATGACCTCTTGTCAAAATACCTCCTATTAAATCGCTTTAATCTGCTGAATACCTTAATCATTAGGACGAGGGCCTGGTGCTAAATTTCACAATATCGATAATGCATTACTAAAGGTTTGGCTATATTGCCCATCCTTCCATTTGTTGTCGAGGTGGCTTAATTAATTAAAATTGTGATTTTCCAATCTTTTAGTAACGCTTTTTCGTCTTGTAAATGAAATAGCAAGTCATGTTAATGTCAGGAGGCCATATGAACCTTAAATTTCCAACCTTATTGGTTATGATTCTTGTTTTTAATCCAACGATCTTATTTGCAAGGGGTATTTTGATTCCAGAGGATAAAAAAATCCCCCCGCTTGTTCTTGTCAAACAGATTGTTGATTTCAAAATTGAAGATCAAATTGCTGAAACAATGGTGGAGCAGGTTTTTTACAATCATAGCGACCGCCCGTTGGAGGCCACTTATATTTTTTCAGTTCCAAAAGGGGCTTCTGTCAACAAATTCACCATGTGGGTTGATGGGAAAGAAACCAAAGGTGAGTTGTTGGAGGCTGCCAAGGCGCGGGAAATTTACACGGGGATAGTGCGAAGGATTCAAGACCCTGGCTTGTTGGAGTACATGGAAAACAGCCTTATTCGATTGCGGGTGTTTCCTGTTCCTCCCAGGGGCAATCAGCGTGTTTCTATTGCATACACTTCAATTGTGCCCAAGGAGGGCGACTTGATGGAGTTTGTCTTTCCCTTGAAAGGGGAAACCCGCCTATATCAATCAACACAGGATTTCTCCTTGTCGGGAACCATTAAATCCCAGCATGGTATCGCGAACACCTACAGTCCCACTCACGAATTGAATGTACAAAGAAAATCTGACAAGGAAATTTCGATAAGCCTTGTTAAACCTATGTTTTCCGGAGACAGGGATTTTCAACTTTTTTATTCATTCACTGAAAAAGCAATCGGAATGAGTGTGTTAACGCATCGTCCCATAGCCGGCGAGGATGGCTATTTTTCACTGATGATCAATCCGTCATTGAAGTCAGCCAAGGGGAAACTGATTTCTCGTGACTTTGTTTTTGTGATGGATACCTCAGGTAGCATGCGCGGGCCAAAAATGGACCAGGCAAAAAAAGCCTTGAAGTATTGCATTGAAAGCCTTGGGGAAAAAGATCGATTTTCAATGCTTAATTTCGCGACGACCGTAAGTTTGTTCCGGGAAGAGTTTGTTGAGGCAAATAATGAGCTTAAAAATAATGGCAAAAAATGGATTGATTCACTTGAGTCAACCGGCGGCACAGCTATCAGGGATGCCTTGATTGCAGCGCTGAATGTTCGAGGCAATGATTCCGCACGGCCATTTGTGATTGTTTTTTTCACAGATGGGATGCCCACAATTGGTGAGACCAATCACGAAAAGATAGTTCGCGAAGTTATTTCTAAAACTAAGCCTAATGTAAGGATTTTTACTTTTGGCGTTGGTGACGATGTGAACGCGACCATGTTGGACCTGCTTGCTGAAAAAACCAGGGCGGTTGCAACTTATGTGCGACCCTCTGAGGACATTGAGGTTAAATCCAGCGCCATGGTCTCGAAGATAAGTAATCCTGTGCTTGTGAATCCAAGTCTGATTTTTCCACCAAACTTGCAAGTCCTGGAGACATACCCCCCAAGTTTGCCGGATGTTTTTGAGGGTAGTCAAGTGATGGTGTTTGGGAAGTATAAGGGGCAGGGTGCTTCCGCAATAAAGCTCAAGGGTGATTTTGGTGATGAAAAGAAGGAAATTGTATATGAGTATCATTTTCCTGAAAAAACATCGGATTCAAAAGTTTTTGTTGAGCAATTATGGGCTCGAAGAAAAGTTGGCTTCCTTCTTGACCAAATCAGGGTCAATGGTGAAAAATCGGAACTGGTGGAAGAGGTGACTAGACTTGCGAAAAAATATGGAATCACAACCCCTTACACAAGCTATCTGGTTGTTCCTGACCAGATAGTCTATCCCATCCCTCGTCCGGCTCCCGGCTTCCCAATGCCAAGAGTTCCTGCTTTGCCTTTTGGTTTGGCTCCCTCTGCTGGCGGGAACGAAACTCGAAAAGTGTTGGAGTTTGCCAGGGAAAATCAGGATAGGCCAGGGCAGTTAGCCGAGGGTAGGGCGCTTGCCGCTGAGAAAGCATCGGCATTTGCAGGTTCTCCCGGCAACCTAGGCGCTGAACAGTATAAGAAAGCAATGGAGGCCAAGGGCGCGCTTGACCGCGCAAAGGATGCTTTGAGAAGAAACGACCAAAATGCGGTTCAGGGGGGCAAACTAGGTGTTGATCTTTCAGTTCAAAACCAAAGTTTCAGGGATCAGGTCACTCTCCCTAATACTGCGATCAGGCAAGTGTTTGGACGAAGTATGATAGAAGTTGGCGGGGTCTGGATTGATGAGGGTTTTCAGAAAGCCATGCCCACGATTGTTGTCCAGGCCCAGAGCGATGCGTATTTTAGGTTGTTGGAAAAACAACCACAACTCATGAAAATCTTCACTCTTGGGAATTATTTGATATGGGTGACCCCGTCAAACACCGCATTGGTCATTGATACCCAGGAAGGTGAGGTTAAGATTTCCGACCAGGTGATCGACCAGATGTTTATCAAGGTCCCGGATAAAAAATAAAATCCTCAGCTTTCTTGTTTTATCTTGAAAATAATTTCGTGGCCAAGAACTCCTGACTATGGTTAACATATGTCAGGAGTTTGTCTTTATATAGTTAAAGGAGCAGCCATGAATTCAATTTTTACAGGAAATACTCGAAGGCATTTTGTAAAACAGGCCTCCTTGGCGCTGATTGGTGCAAGTTCGGGATCATCATTAATAAACGCGCAGGATTTTCTAGGCAAAAAGCAGGCGGCACCTGAGATTGTGCTTGGTGTCCAGACCTATACCTACCGGAATTTTGACCTGGAGGCTGCATTAAAAAAATTAAAGGAACTTGGTGTCACGCAGGCCGAATTTTACCAAAAGCACATTCCTGCAAACAGCAACCCCGAGCAACTCAAGGCGATACTCAAACTTTGCAATGAATATGGTGTGAAGCCTGTTGCCTTTGGAGTTCAAAAATTCACCAAAGACCATGATGCCAACAAGAAGATGTTTGATTTTGGTAAAGCTGTAGGACTCACCGCGTTTAGTGCGGACCCTGATCCTGATAGCTTCGACAGCCTCGACAAGCTTTGTGCTGAATACAAGATCGCAGTTGCCATCCACCCGCATGGTCCCGCTGGGAAGGGGCAACTTCACCGCTGGTATAGCGCGGAACTGATAATGGCTGGGGTAAAGGATCATCACCCATTGATTGGGGCGTGCTTGGATACCGGTCACCTTATACGATCAGCCCAGTTGGGTAAAAATCTTGACCCGGCAACCGAAGTTCGAACCATGGGAAAGAGAAACTTTGGAATGCATCTGAAGGATCATGATAACAAAAAAAACACCGATGTCGTTTTTGGCAAAGGTGTCCTGGATGTTGACTCTGTTTTGAAAGCTTTGCGGGAAGTGGGGTTCAAGGGAATGATTAGCATAGAATATGAGGCTAATCCCCAGGATCCTTCCCAGGACCTCAAGGCCTGCATTGATATATTCAACACCGCGGTGAAAAAGATTTCCTGAATAAATCGCTTGGAATTAGAAAATGGTTTTTAAATTGCCTTTGGACCAAGTAGATGAGCTTAGAAAAACAAAATACAATGCAACTGTCGTTGAATTAAAAAAAGCTCATTCCGACCTTATGATTTTGCGGGTGAAGCCTGATAAGCCCATAAGGCCCCATAGGGCGGGTCAATACACGCTTCTAGGGTTGGGTTATTGGGAGCCCAGGTTTCCAGGATGTCAGGAAGAAAATCTTCCGGACGAAGAGGTTTCAAAGCTAGCCAGGAGAGCGTATTCAATATCTAGCTCTATTCTTGAACCGGATGGATCTTATTTGAATCCCGGTGAAAAAGATTGGATCGAGTTTTATATTGTCTTGGTCAGGGAAACAGGCAGGCCGGTGGCTCCGGCTTTGACTCCAAGGCTTTTTAATCTTGAGATCGGATCCCGCCTTTTCATGGGGGAAAAAATCACCGGACATTACAATCTTTCCCATGTAAAGCCTGATGATGATGTGGTCTTTTTTTCAACAGGCACCGGGGAAGCGCCTCATAATTACATGGCGCTTGAGTTATTGAGAAATAATCACCAGGGAAAGATTATCTCAGCATGCTGTGTTCGTTACGGGAAGGACCTCGGCTACCGCAATGTACATGATGTGTTGATGAAAAAAACTCGCAATTACAACTACATCCAGCTTACAACCCGTGAGGGGGATGTGGCTCAGAAAAGATACCTGCAAGATTTGGTCAGGTCTGGAGGGATTGATTCAATTCTGGGATACAAGCTTGATCCTGAAAAGACCCATGTTTATTTGTGTGGTAATCCCGCGATGATTGGCGCTCCTTTCAAGCATCCTGAAACAGGTGTTCGGACCTATCCCAAGCCTGAGGGAATAATTGAAATATTGGAATCAAGAGGATTTAGTGCCGACCAAGGGCATGGACATGCACCGGGAAATGTTCACTTTGAGGAATATTGGTCTTGATGCCGATGCTAATGTCGCTTTTGTTTTATACGCCTTGATTGTTTTTATTCTTGATGCATCTGAAAACCGCACTGCCTATAAACAATGAGATTGTGGACCATGTGACTCCTCCAATCCAGAGAAGTAGCGTGTAAGTGTTCGCTCCACTTAAATCCTTGTTTAATAAAACCCCCATGATCACCGGTATTGCCAGGAAAAAAAGTGAAAGAAGTTTTTGCCTGTCGCCAATCATTCTTGCAATGCAAAAAGCTGGAAGTATAAGGATTCCAAAATGTGCTTTGCTTGACATGGGGGAAAGCAAAAGCATCCCGCATAATATCATTGAAACCTCAAAGGGAAAGAGATGGGAATGATATTTGGGGATTTCGTCAGGGTTTCCCGGTTTCCCCCAGCAATAAAAAGTGAAACCTGCTCCCATAACAATGATCGAAATTAGAAAGCCTTTTACATTTTTTGCGTTTGAATCACCTTCTTCAATTATGACCTGATATTTCCCAGATTGTTTTTCAAGGTGGGTCTGGGTGAATCGTTTTCCTGTACCAGCCAGGGATTGGTTGTAAATAATCTCACTACCCCAGGTTCCGGGGACAAAATCAGGCTTGGTCATAGGTGCCAGAAATCGCTCCACAAAAACAACCGGCCTTGCTTTTTCGTTTTCGGGTCTGGGAAGAGTGATATCCGGGATGAAATTACAAAACAAAAAGCTTGATGCAAATGCGAAGGTGGCTTTCCATCGGAATCTGTAGATCAAATATGGAAGAAATAAAAGTGGGGTTAGTTTGCATGCCGCGGCAATTCCAAGTAATAGTCCACCTCGTATTTCTCTGTTATTTTGGAGTTGCAGGCACCCGTAGAGTATGCATCCCGCAATGATAACATCGAATTGCTGATGGGAAAGGCAGTTCAAAAAATAGGTTAAAGAGCAGATGATGCCCATAATAAATGCAAGCCATCCCTGGCTTGAGTTGGACAAAAAAACTTCCTTGCTAATGTTCCATGAGCTAACAATCGCAAGGTGGAGAAAAAATATATTTATGAGGCCCCACGATAGCCTCGAAAGCCAATGGGGGGCGAAATTAAAGGGAATGCAAACAAACGCCATCCAGGGCGGATACATGAAAACAGATCCCTCGTGGTAAATGTCTTCCCCTTGAATGAGAAGTTTGGCGTAGTGCTTGAAAACCTGGTCGAATTCAGAATTGGTCCTTAGGAAAATTGGCGAGGCTGCCGCAAAAAGTAAAATCATGCTTGTTAAGAAAAACAATATCTTTGTTTTTGATGTGGAATTGGTGATTTCTGGAATGCTAATTGCCATTCAAAGCCGTTTGGTTCTTCGTGCTTGTTGGGGAAAACAATTGGGCTTGTTATGAAATACAATAAATTGAAAAATCAGGCAATAGAATGAAGTCCGTAAGTTGTTTGATATTTTTGACTTGATAAGATATAAACATCAATTGGGTTGGCTGTATAAGAATTGGAAATTGGAATATGAAATCCAGAGGTATCAATGGGCTCGCAAGCCAGGCTACCGTTTGAAAAAGAAATTTACGCCCTGGAAGATCTTCTTTCTTCATTGGAAGTAAAGGAGGGTTCAGATATTTCCAACAGTGAGGAGATTCGTCGAATCCGCAAGGAGGTTGCGAATCTGAAAAAGGTCAAATATGGGAATCTGACTCCTTGGGAGACAATATTGGTTTCCCGGCATCCCGACCGGCCTCAATTGATGGATTATGTCGAGATGATTTTTGATGATTTCATTGAGCTTCATGGTGACCGTGCCTTTGGGGATGACCGCGCTCTCAGGACTGGCTTTGCTAGAATCGGGGAACATCGGGTTCTTTTGGTTGGGCATCAAAAAGGACATACCTTGCAGGAGCGAAGGGAGTCCATGTATGGATGTGCTCACCCTGAAGGATATCGGAAGGCATTGAAGAACATGAAGCTGGCCGAAAAGTTTGGCCTGCCAATTATTTCCCTCATCGATACTCCAGGGGCATTTCCTGGCATAGGTGCTGAGGAACGAGGCCAGTCTTCCTTGATTGCGGCAAATATTCTGGAAATGTCATGCCTAAAGACACCCGTGATTTGCGTTGTCATTGGCGAAGGTGGTTCGGGAGGCGCATTGGGGATAGGTGTTGGTGACAAAGTCTGCATGCTTGAGTTCTCTTATTATTCCGTGATCAGCCCGGAAGGTTGCGCGGGAATTTTGTGGAAGTCTGCGACCGAAGTCACGAAACCCATCGCTGCTGAGGCATTGAAGCTGACATCCAAGGAACTATCCAAGCTGGGAGTGGTCGATGCGGTGATTCCTGAACCGCTGGGCGGGGCCCATCGAAATCCAAAGGAAATGTCCAACACATTGAAATCATATCTGCTTCGTTATCTTGGTGAGTTGCTTCAAATTCCCTTGGAAGAGTTGTTGGAAAAGCGATATCAAAAGTTTCGCGCCATGGGAGTTTTGCTCGAGGGAAATTCGAAGGAGCAATCAACCGGCTCGGCGTGATGAATCACCGGCGAAGGATTGCATCAGTCAATTTTAAAGCATAGCCTGAAAGAAACATAAGATCCGTTATCGGACGAAGAAAAAAGGCCATAAACTCCATGAACCAAATGGCCCAACGTCCGATAACGACTGTTATGTTTCATTAATGGTATAGCTGTTATTTCTCAGGTTTTCTCGGCATTTCCATGGTTTTGTCTTCTTTTTCCTGTTATGGCGAATCCCGGATTCTTGTTGGTGCGCCGAATCGTTGCAAGTATATTGTGCTTTGAGTTTTTTGTTTCCTACCCGCCCTCCTTCAGGATTGCTTTTCAATGAATTCAACAGATGGTTTCAATGCGAGTTCGAAAGTTTTGCGAGTTGGCATGGTCGGCCTTGGAATGATTTTTGATGAGACTTATAAACCTGTTTTCCTGGATCTGGCCCATTCACCTCTTTACTCCCCTGCCACCGGGCCTGTCGATGTTCGCTGGACGGCTGCTGCTTCCCGGACTGGTTCAAGGGGGCGAAATTACCTTCAGCAGTTGAAAAACATCATTCCTCCGTTTGAAAATTGTCATGGTGATGATTCCATCCAAAAACTGCTGGCATCCGGAGTTGATGCGGTATGTGTGGCGACACCGGATGACAGGCATTTTGAAGCTGCAAAAATTGCACTTCTTTCAGGCAAGCATGTTTTGATTGAAAAACCATCCGTTCTTTCCCTTGCGGAATTGGAACAACTTCAAGAAATTGCGGATCAAAAAAAAGTGCTCGCCAAGGTTGTTTATCACAAGCTGGCCGATCCGGATCATAAAAAATTACGCACCCACTATGCGGATAATATTTTTCGCCACATCAACAATGGCTATTGCTCATTGCTTGAACCCAAGCAGATAAGTGGAAAACAATTCGCTGAGTGGATTGTGGGGAGAAATCCTGGAACCTATGTCGCTGTTCACTACATCAAGCTGATTGATTTTACATTTGGCTCATCAAGCGTCATTCCTGGTTGGGAACTGACGCGTGTAAGTGCGACAGGCCAGAGGGGTTTGGTGGGAAGTGCTGATGGGTCTACATGGGATTCCTGCCAGCTTCAGGTCACATACAGGCATCCTGATAATCGGGAGGCCACTTTTGATATCCATACAAGCTGGGTTATGCCTGATAATTTCCCTGGCTATGTCGAGCAGGAAGTCCAGTTTCGTTTTGACAATGCGATTTGGAACGCGCATCAACGAAAGCGCGGGGTTGAGATGGCTGTTGAAAATCGTACCCCGGATGAGATGAAAAACACCCCCAACTATCATTACAATGGTTCTTTTTTGGAACCATGGGGCAAACGCTCGCAGCGTGGTTATGGGTTGGAAGTGATTCGCAGGTTTTTTGAGGAGGTTTCCTTTGTTGAGTTTGCTGGCCCTTCGTCAAGCAGGCAGGAAAGGTTGCAGGAAATGAGGGGGCTTACCTATAACGATCTCAGTGCTGATAGGAATACTGTTGCAATAGTTCAGGCAATGGAGGCTATTTTGGCTGAACAAGCCAAGGGGAATCCAGGTTGTCAAGTTCTTGTAAATGGCCCTGATGGGGGTTTGGTCTTGTATAAGCCCGGGAAAATAGAGCGAGTAGTTCTTCATTCATCCAGGGTCTAGATTTTTTGGAAGTATGATTACATCTGTACTTTCATGGTTTTTAAGGCTATTGTGATAATACAAACTTGGTCATTTGTGGAGGAATTGTGCCATGATTAAACCTATTCACCACCCCGGTGAAAATAATTCGAATGAGACTCGGGATCACCTTGTGAAAGTTGAGCCTAGATCCCTTCGCACCTACACCCCCAGTCAGGCGATTCTTTCCAAAAGTGCTGGTTCGTTTCATTGGACACCAGAGGGCAGAAAGCTTTACGATTTTACCTCAGGTGTGCTTGTTGCAAATCTTGGTCATAATCCGGTCCGTTGGACCAAAAGGTTCTTTGAATTGATGGGTTGGGAAAATCTTGGTCATGCCGGTGTCTCGGATGAATATTTTTCCGCGGTTACCATGACCTCCTACAACGCAGCCACTCCCATAGAAGTCCAGGCTTCTGAAAAATTGCTCGCAATGATGCGCGTCAATCCTGTCGGGGCGAGAATGCAGCAGGTTCTTTGGGCGGCATCAGGTTCGGAGGGAATACAAAAATCCCTTTGGGCTTCCATGGCAAAAGATAAAAACAGGGACATGATCATTGCCACCCGATACGGGTTTCATGGAAAAAAAGGCCTGTCCAATGCCATCACCGGCACCGAAAACGACAAAGAGCGTGATCCAAGGGTGAAATTTATTTCTTTCCCCATGTGTGAATGCAATGATCTTTCAATGCGGGATAATCCATTTGATTTTGCACCTTATCAAAAAGAATTGGATGCCTTGTGGCACCAATATGGCCGAAGATTGGGAAGCTTGATAACCGAACCGTACCTTGGTGGTGGAGGTTCCTATCATCCCCCCAAGGAATATCTCCAGATGTTGGTTCGCTTTTGCAGGGAAAAGGATATTAATTTTATTCTTGATGAGGTCCAGGCGAACTTTGGTAGAACCGGGCAAAACTTCGCTTATGAAACATATGGTATCGAGCCCGATATCGTAGTGCTTGGAAAAGGGCTTGGAAATGGTGTTCCTGTAGCAGCGGTTGTTGGGAGAAAAGATTTGTTTGATAGCCTGGAATATGGCGAGGCTTCTGATACCTGGAGTGCCAATCCGATTTGTTGTGCAGCAGTAATTGCCACGCTTGAAGAATTTGAAAATGGAAAAGTGCTTGAGCACTCAAGGAGGGCCTCCGCAATCATCGAGGAGGGCCTTATCGCGCTTAAAAAAGACCTTCCATTCATCGCCAATGTTCGTGGGGAAAAAGGTGGGATGGTCTGGGGTGTTGAGATGAAAGACTGGGCGGGAAAAAATTCCCATGAATGGGCGTGCGCAATGGTGGAAGCCTGCTACAGAGGCGGCCCCAATGGTGATGGAATTCATATTCTTGGACCATTGGCCAGGAAGGTGGTTAGAATCTCACCGCCGCTCACGATTTCGCTCACGGAAGCTGCCGCATCAATGAAGCTGATGCATAAACTTCTGGCGCCTTTGGCAAATGTGAATGTAAATTCCGCCACTACTCCCGTTGTGGTTTCCAAATAGTAAAGAAGTTCATCATGGAATTTTCGCATGCCACTCGAGCTTGTATTTAATCCCCTGTTTGGGGCATCGGAAATTCACTGGCTTGACCAGGCACTCAATTCAATTGCCTCAAATTTTTCAGAAGGATCCTTCTTCAATCAGGTTTTCAATCTCAGGGCGATGATTGCCCTCGCCCTTGTAAGCCTGACCTGTGGGGCTGTTGGATCCATGGTTGTGGGAAGTAGGATGGCTTTTTTTAGCGATGCCCTGGCGCATTGCGCGTTTGCCGGGGTTAGCCTGGGTTATGTGGTCTTTGAACTTTTTATCCTGGGGGCGCGCCCAAAGACCGAATTTTGGGAATGGGTCACCCCGATGATGGTGGTTTTTGGCGTCGCGGTCGGGGCGGGAATCGCCTATGTTAGGGGGAAAACCGGCTTGGCGAGTGATACAGTCATTGGGGTTTTCTTTGCTTTTTCACTTGGCTTTGCCGCAATGTTAAAAAATATAATCAATGATCGCAGCGTTTTCAGCTTGGAGGATTTTTTGTTTGGCGATCCCCTCTTTGTGAGTTCCCCTGAGATTTTGTATATCGCCGTGCTTGCTGTTTTTACCTGGGTTTTCCTTTTCTTTTTTTACAATCGAATGGTTTTCAGCAGTTTCAATGGAAGCTTGGCGATGTCGAGGCGATATCCGGTGGCTCTTCTGTATTACTTGTTTGTCATTTTGCTGGCGTTGATTGTGAACCTTTGTTTGCGTTATGTCGGGGTGCTTTTGATCAACGCCTTATTGATCGTGCCCGCTGCAACGGCTTTCAACCTTGGAAGAAATTTGCGTGAGGTTTTCTGGATGACAGTTTTGCTAAGTGTTTTTGTCTGCATTGCCGGGTTGGGGGCCAGTTGGGAACTGCAGGTTCGATCTGGTGTCAGATTTGGAGTATCTGGCACGATAGTGATGCTGGGTGTGGTGTTGTTTTTTTGCTCGATGGTCATTGGTAAATTCAAGACGGCATCTTGATTGATATTAGAATAATAATTGAACCAGCTTATTGATTCCTGGCTTCATCTAAATGACAATGATGGTGCGTTCTGTTTGTTGACAGTTAGTTTCAAAATAGGATTAATGCATCTGTGGATAGCGCTCAAGCATTGGATAAAATAAAGGATTTTATCCTGATTTTCACAAGTATTTTCTATGAGGCTTTGCCATTCATAGTTATTGGTTCGTTGCTTGCAGGTCTATTAGAGGAGCTTTTGCCTCAAAAACTCATTGCCAGGCTTCTTCCCAGGAACAGGCTATTTGCAATTTTAATCGGGGCTCTTCTAGGATTGATTTTTCCCATGTGTGAATGCGGAATCATCCCGGTGATGCGCCGGTTATTGCGAAAGGGTTTGCCATTAAGCTGCTGTGTCGCATATCTTCTCGCGGGCCCTATCATTAACCCTTTGGTTTTGTTGAGCACATTTGTTGCATTTGATGGCATGGAGAATGCCACCGAAAACGGTGCCCTGGCTTACCAGATGGGTGGAATAGCCATGGTTTTAACCCGGATGGGAATGGCTTATCTTGTGTCGGTCGGAACCAGCCTTATTGTTGATCGCCTGCACCAGAAAAATGGTGATGAACTTCTTATGCCCTTGGCCAAGCCGCCTGTTAAAAGTCCCCTATCCCTCGATGTGATTGATGAGGATAATGGCCGTGATCCATCAGAAATGCACTGGTTCAAGCGTGCCTCCAGGATTTCTGAAACAGCTCTTCACGATTTCATAGATATCACAGTTTTTCTTACAATCGGGGCGTTGTTGGCAGCCTTCACCCGTATTTGGCTGACTCATGATGCGATTTCTGAGTTGTCGCGCTCCCATATCATACTTGCAGTGCTTTTAATGATGGCTCTTGCCGTTGTCCTATGCTTGTGCAGTGAGGCTGACGCATTTGTGGCAGCCAGTTTTGTGACCTTGAGACCTGCTGCAAAAGCGGCTTTTCTAGTTCTTGGCCCAATGCTTGATCTAAAGCTTTACATGATGTACACCAGGGTGTTTAAACCCCGATTGATATGGACTATAATAATATCAGTGGTAATTCAGGTTTTTGTTTACACCATGCTTCTGCATGGGTTCTGGGAAAATTTCGCTCCCAAGGTGTTTTTCCCCAAAGTTGAATCAATAACCCAAAACTCAAGGTGACAAATTTGGCCAGTCAGCACCATCATCATGATCATGGAAATGAGTATTACATCGAGCAATTGATAAGCATAGGTATTTCTCTTTCCATTGCTTATGTTTGCATCATGCTGTGGTGGCCTTTTCCAATTTACGGCGGGGACGGCCAGGTTGTCTCCTATGGGAGAAAACTGTCAATCATTCTGCATCCCAAGTTTCATTTCTGGGTCTTGACTGGAAGTATCATCCTTCTTGGATTTGTAATTGTAAGGATCATAGCGCTTTGGCTCGAATCTTCTGGTGCAAAGTCCCATGGTAACCATGATCACGGCCATGTTCATGGTCCCGATTGCGATCATGAACATGAACATGATCATACACATGGCCCGGGCTGTGCTCATGACCATGCACATGATCATGGTCATTCCAGAACTGCCGGTCACGCTGATTGTGGACATGATCACGGCCATGGTCATGGATCCGCGCCCGTAAGATTCATTGTTCTACTTTTGCCCATTGTCTTGTTTTTCCTCAATGTCCCCAACGAGGTTTTCAGCAGCGTGAAGGCGGTTGACCTATCGCAGTTTGGTGAAGTTGGCGCGGTTGCTGAAAAGGGTGTTGATTTCAATGTTGGTTTTTTACAATTGGAAATGGCATCCATGACCCAGGAAAGCCGGAACCATTACGAGGGTAAAACCGTCCGATTGATCGGAAAATATGTGGGCGAGGATGAAAAACGGTTTTCACTTATCAGGTTCAAGATCAATTGCTGCGCTGCTGATGCTGTCCCATTGAACGCCGTGATGATGGTTGATCCAAATTCCCCTGAAAAACTTGCATGGAAAAAGTATCGGAATGCGTGGGTCCAAGTGACTGGCAGGGTTCATTTTTTAAAGCGCAAGGACAATGAACAGTACATGACCGCATTGATTTTATACCCTGATTCCGAGCATAAGTTGAACGATGGCCTGGTCAAGGTTGTGCCGCAGGATTCCAACCCGTATGCAAATTAGCAAGCATGTTTTTTCATGTTTACTTGCGATGATTTTGGAGCATTTATGAATAGCAGGAATATCGGTCTTTTAGTGTTTGGTTGCCTGATTTTGATTTACGGCAGGGTCTTTGCCTGCCCATTTTGCACGATGCAGGGCCAGACTTTGGTTGGCGAGGTGAACCAGGCCAGCATGGTGCTTTTTGGAACTTTGAAAAATGCAAAGATCGGTAATGCTGATGGCTCGGATGGCAGCACTGATTTCGAAGTTGAAAAAATAATAAAGGATCATGTGATAAGGGCTGGGAAAAAAACGCTCACCCTGCCCCGCTATGTCCCACCAGACAAGGATGGGAAATATAAGTTCCTTCTTTTTTGCGAAGTTTACAAGGATAAGTTGGATCCTTACCGTGGTGTTGCCGTTCCCCCTGAAAGTGAAATCGTACCTTATTTACAAGGGGCCTTGGCACTCAAGGACAGCCCGTTGCCCAAGAAACTTGGTTTTTACTTTAATTATCTCGAGAATAATGATTCTGAAATTTCAAATGATGCTTATAAAGAGTTTGGCAATGCAGGCTACAAGGAATTTGAGATCGCCGCCAAGCTTTTCTCCCGGGAGAAGGTGATTTCCTGGCTGAAAAATTCCTCCACCCCATCCTTCAAGATGGGATTATACGCATCGATACTTGGTCATTGTGGAAAACCTGAAGACGCGAAAATATTGAAACAACTGCTTGAAGATCCTGATAAACAATCCGCGAGCGGGATTGACGGTGTATTTGCCGCTTATGCCATGCTTAATCCCAAGGAGGGATGGGATTACCTTGTCGCGGTAATGAAAAACCCGAAGAAGGAGTTCCTTTTCAGGTACGCGGGCCTTCGTGCTGTAAGGTTTTTCCTGGAATTTGCCCCCGATTTGATTCCCAGACAGAAGTTGATCGAGGCTATTGTCTTTTTGCTTGACCAGGAGGATATTTCGGACCTTGCAATCGAGGATTTAAGAAAATGGAAAGTATGGGACCAGGCTGATAAAGTTCTGGCCTTGCAAGAAAAAGATGCCTATAAGAAAATTCCAATTGTCCGCAGGGCGGTGCTCCGATATGCCCTTTCGTGCAAGGATAACAAGGCTGCAGAGGACTTTGTAAAAAAACAAAGAGTTGCGGATGCCCAGGGTGTCATGGATGCTGAAGAGTTGTTGAAATTGGAGCAACCCGCGCCTCCTGCAAAATGAGGCATTAAAATCTTGCTTAGCAAAAGTCCATGGAAGGACGACCTTGATAAGAAATATATTTCCTTTGTTTATTCTTCTTGCCTGCGTGTTGGCATCAGCCTGTGATGCCTTCGCCTGCAGTATCTGCGCGGGTCTAGGCCAATCACTTTCTTTGCGTGAGCAGGCATTAAAGTCCAACACAAAGCTGGTTGTTTTTGGACACATAACCAAATCTAGCCTTGATGCTGCTGGAACGGGTAAAGCGGAAGTTTCAATCGTGAAAACTTTAAAGGCCCCCGAGGGTTTTACTGTCCCCGCCTCGCTTATTATCAGCCAATATCTCCCATTCGATACAACCGCTTACAATGGGATACTATTGTTTGCGGAATACTCAAATGGCAAAATTGATGTTTTTCGCGGTGTGTCAATTCCATCAAAAGAAGTTGCTGATTATGCAGCGGGCGCGGTGGGGATTGCTGGCCGTGGTGGCCCTGCCCCGCTTGATTATTACCTTCCTTTTTTACAGTCTCCCAGCAGGGAAATCTCCTCAGATGCCTTTTTGGAATTCGCAAAATCATCGGATTCTACCCTTGTTGAATTTTCAAAAAAAATGAATCCATCGCTTTTGAAAAATTGGATTCTTGACCCCAAGGTTCCGGAAGAAAGGGTGGGATTGTATGCTTTTCTTCTGGGGGGCTGTGGAAAGGGTGCGGATGTTGGTTTTCTGGTTGAATTTCTCAGCAGCTCAAGCCCAAGGGCGCAGGTGTCATCTGATGGGGCGATGGTCGCATTGATTCGGTTGGATCCTGAAAAAGGTTGGGCCATTCTTGATGGCTTTTTAAAGGCTGATAATACCGGATTACAAACAAGGCTGTCATGCATTCGCTCCCTTAAAGTGGCCTATGACATACTTCAGGATAAATCGGAGAGGGAGAAGGTTTTTAATTCCCTAAGGATTGCACTCAAGCAAGGCGAACTTGCAGACCTTGCGGTTGAGGAATTGCGCAGATTAAAGTACTGGGGATTCACCAGTGATGTGTTGGGTGTTTATGGTGCCAAGGGTTACACCGCACCTGTTATGAAGAGGGCCTTGCTAAGGTACGCGCTTTCCGTTCCAAGTGATCCAATGGTGGAAAAATTCATTGCTCAATGCGAATTAAAGGAACCCCAGTTGCTATCAGAAGTAAGGGAATCCTTGGGGTTGGCTTCCCCTAAGCCATGATGCTAGTCTCATTTTAATTTAAGTTCCATCACATTCGCACTGTAAATATCAAGTCCGCCCTGCCCCCCTGCCCTGTCGGATGCGAAATAAAGTTTTAATCCATCCCTGCTAAGGGATGGGGATTTGGTCCCGATTTTTCCAGTGGATTCCCTAAGATTGGAAACCGCCACGGGCTTTGACCATCCACTCGGGGTCTTGCTGCAAGAGTAAATCTCCAATCGGCCTTCCTCATTTGGACCTTCAAGAAACATTATGGTTCCCAAAGGATTTATCGTCGCATGATGAAAACCCAAGGGTATGTCTTTCACCGGTTCAGGAGCATCAAAATTTCCCTCGACCCCGGAACCTTTTACCCTTTTGGCAACCATCAGTTGCCATCCTTCCTTGGTTTTCCTGCTGAAATAAAGTGCCATTTGGTCCTTGGTCAACCAAGGGAACATTTCATCCGCCTCGGTGTCGAGGGCGAGCAGTGGTTTTCCGGGGTTAAAGGCCCGGTCTTCCAAGTCTTTGCCTGGTTGGTCCCGGAAAGATCGGAACAAATCGAAGTTGTTGTTAAGCTTGTCTTTTTTTGTAGCATAGATGATCGTTTGCGGGAATTTTCCCTCCTCGGTTAAAAAACAGCTTCGATCATCAGCCTCAGTATCAACATATGCGCCTATGGTCTCAGGCGAACTCCACTTACCTGTTTTTTTTAGAAACTTTGAGAAATAAATTGAGAATTTATCCTTGTCGTTTTTTCGAGAAAAATAAAAACGGGAGGGAAGCACGGTGCTTAGTGAGGGCACAAAAAGCGGGTCATCCTCATCCAATTCTGAATTGATGGGCATCGGTGTAATCTTGAGTGGGACATCAGCGGCAAATAAGTTCGCAACGCTAAAGATGGTTGCCACCAAGAATAACATGCCCATCAAACTCACTAAGCGCATAATGAAAACCTCCGATTTAATATTTATTCAATTGATGGAACTAAGTTAATCCGGCCAACAGAGATGATAGCCCCTGGTGTTGGCCTGAATTCGATAAAGGGAAACCCCCGCAGTGATGTAAAGAATGTTTCTGTCCTTTCCCCCGAATATGCAGTTGGATGAGGTTTCCGGGGTGTTTATAAAATCAATCACTTTCCCCATGGGATTAAACACATAGACCCCGGTTTCTTTTCCCGTGCCCGCGGTGGCAAATATGTTTCCTTTTTCATCCACGCACATTCCATCAATGCCTCTTGATTTTCCGAAGTCATAAAGCACATTTTTTACCCCAAGTGATCCATCATCGGAAATCTTGAATGAGACAAGTTGTTTGTTGCCTTGCGGGTCGTTTTCCGCAACATACAGGATCTTTTCATCGGGGGAAATCACGATTCCATTGGGCTTTTTGCATTCCTTGGTTGCGATGGAGACCTTGCCCGTGCTGGATATCATAAATACGCTTTCATGATCAAGCTCGCGAGGTTCCTTGCCCACATAGCGTGGGTCGGTGAAGTAAATGCGCTGCTTGGAATCAATCACAAGGTCGTTGGGACTATTGAATTTTTTACCCTCATAACTATCAGCAATGACGGTGATTTTCCCATCTTTTTCGGTTCTGGTGATCCTGCGGTTTCCCCCTGTGTTGGCGCCTTCGGCGGCCACAAGCCGACCCATTGAATCAAAATCCAGCCCGTTTGACCTTCCGCTTGGATTTCGAAATTCAATGGTTGACTTGGTTGCTGGGTCGAACTTCATTATGCGGTTGCCAATGTCGGAGAAATAAACGCAGTGGTCTTTTCCGTATGCGGGACCCTCGGTGAATTCCCCACCAGTCCAGACCTTTTCCACTTTGGTGCCTTCGGGAAAAATCAGCCCGGTGGACAGGCTTTTTTCCTGCGCGAAAACGGTTGATGCGATTGATAAAAATAAAAATGCCAGTGTGTGTCTCATGGGTATTCTCATGTGAGTCTTCAGCGGTATTCGGTAATTGCACCAATCAATATTAAATCAAAAAAATCATGGTCTATCATTAAAAAATAATGAATGTGCATGCAGGGGTCAAATGGTTGATAATTCCAAACTCATTTCGATTATTTTATCAATGGAGGCCATCGCACCAATGCCAAGGTCGCCGCAGGCTAGAAGCTTTTCTTCGGGCTGTAAAACCTTGAGTTTTTTTATTGATTGGTTGATGGCGTCGCATGCCTCATCCAGGTTGCTGGGATTTAGATTTGTTAATCCGTTTTCCTCTGCAATCAACATCAGGTGCCTTTTGGTGGCTGGTTTTTGCCACATTAAAGTGTTCATTGCTGGAGCCAGGATGGCAGGTTTGTTTGTGTCCCTGGCGCGCCAGATTGAAGTGAGGCAATTATCGGCAAGGCCCAAGGCGATCTTTCCCAGAGTGTTGGCGTCAATCGGGGCAATTATCAAAAGGTCCGCCCATTTTCTTAGTTCAATATGCAGTACCTGGTCCTTGCGTTGGTACCCCTCCCCGGGCCATTCGTCTGCATCTGTAAAAATGCACGATTCACCAAATGAATGCCTTAGTTTTTCCAAATCGACAAAATATCCAGCATGCTTTGTTAGCACGATTTTAATTTCGTTAGATTGCCTGATAAGTCGGGTGGCAAGTTCCTCCGTTTTTATGGCAGCCACAGATCCTGTGACACCCAAAAGAATTTTCGCCATTATCTTGCCTCCAGCATCGTTTCGATGGCGTTGATAAGTTCCATTGCAAGATTTTCCCGATCAACACATTTGTATCTGGAATTAAGTGGGCCAATCCATGCCCTGTTGGAAGCGTCTTCCAGTCGGTTGGCAACCATGAGGTCGGCCTTGGAATGCAATCTTGATTCTTCCGCCAGAGAAAGCAGTTTTTGCTCATCGATTTGCGATTCAAGCTTGAATTTGACCAGGATGCCACAAAAATTCCATTTGGTGCGAAATTGGTCAATCAATTTGGGAAGGGGTTTTAGCCTTAGCCATAATTCGTCATGATGTCCCGGGATTTTTTTCGCGTCGATTTTTGCGACAGGGGTTTCAGGAGATGGAGTGGTGAAAATCCCAGAACAACCATAGTCGCTTACCGCAGCGGTCATTATTACTGCGTCAGGATTTGTTTCCATGACCTTGTTTTTCAAGAGCGAATTTAAATCCTCGAATGTGTCAAACAAGATGGTTTCAATCTTTTCATGGGCCGTGGTGAGGTAATGGTTGCTTGTCAAAAGGCAAACCTTATGTCCCCGTGAGGCTGCCTCGATTGCAAGAGTTTGGCCCGTAAGCCCCTTTGCCATGTTGGTGATTTTTCGGGCGGAATCAATTGGGACGGAAGTTGCGCCGGCAGTGATTAGAATGCGAGCCATAAGGCGTGGGTTCCCTTCCAAAATCCATTGATAAGTTTATTTTACAGAATAAAGATGGATTTCCAAATGAATCAGGAACCGGCGGGAATGCGCACCTTCTCCCCTGATGGAAGATTAAGCTTCAAGATGTGGTTTTGAAGTTCGGCTTCAGGAAGTTGGATAACTTCGATTAGTTTCTCCCGCAAGCTTCCCGGACTTGGATTTTCCCTTAGGTTTTGCATGAAGGCCAGAAGCACTTTTTTATTTTCAGGGGTTGAATGCATGAAGTAATGCACCCATGCCCAGGATTCACGGTATTCAGCACGGTTCATTTTGCCCACCTCGTCCAATAATTCAAGGCGTATGAGGTCGGGTTTGAAATCATTGTTCAAATCTTTTCGCAGATGCTCGACATGCTGCCGGTTGATGCCGTTTTTATCCGGTGATAATTCGTAGTATTCCGCCAGTCCCTCATCAAGCCAAAGGGGAACATCCTTTAAAACACTATGAAGCAGCGCATGGGTGAGTTCATGCCTGAGATCCTGCTGGACTCTTTCGCCCCAATAGGTGTAGATCAGAAGGTCTTCTGATCTTCCAACACCTCGTGTCTGGGCGACAAAAAAAGCCCTTCTTGAGGGAAGCTTTGGATATTTTGAAACCATGAATTTGTCATACTTCTCACGATCTTCAAACAGATAAACCTGTATCATTGTTGAGGATTCAGGAAGTTTCAAATCACCATACACCTGGTCCCGAAGCTTGGCGAGTTCATTGAAAAGTGGAAGATCCTTCTGGATTTCAAAGTCGCTTAAAAATACATAGGGGGCTACCCTGATTAAGAATTTTCCAGGTAGAATGGGTGCTGATGATTGGCTTGCATCCCCATTTTCCTTACCCGATTGATTGGGGTTGAAATGAAAAGTGGAGCAACCACCAAAAAGAACCAGCGCGGACAGCAATAAGCCCGATAACCTTGCAAAATTCAAATTAACAAACCCTTCACACAAAAGAAAAACCCTTTCCGTGGGCGGAAAGCATAAGCAGGAATTGAGTTTAAAGCAAGGCGAGTCGATGCGGAAATGTCAGGCGAGTGGCCTTCCTGATTTCTGGTTTTTAGCTATTTTCAACTGGGTGAGTCTGCCTATCCTGCGCCACCAGGCTTTCCAGGTGAAAGGGCCCTCCATTCCCCATCTTAGATATTGCCTCAAAAAGCGCAGTCTCTCAGGGTTGTTTATTTGACTCGAGTTGACAAAGCTTGAATTCAACCTAGCTAGATTTTGAGCTTTTCTTTCTTGGGAAAGATTTGTGTGGGTGCGAACCCCTACAAGGTCGACCAACCAGATTTTAATTTCGCCATCTGCTTCAGAAACCATTAGGTTTGGAGATTTAAGATCGCGGTGTGAAACAGAAAGGTCATGCATTTTTCTGATCAAATTCGCAATTTTAATCACGACCGACCTTAGAGCTGCAGTTCTTTCAGGTTCCAATAGGGTTTCAATTTTTGTCAGGTATCCCGGAAGGTCCATCGCATTTGATATTTCCTCGGTGATGATAACGCCATCGGTTTGTAATCCCGCAGTATAGGTATGCCAGACCGCCAGGGGTTTTGGGGTTGGAAGTTGCCTGATAAGCAGCGCGTTTCCCATTGTCCAGGACCTTGAAGTGCCATCTTGTCTGAAAAGCGACAGGAATGGATCAAGGCTTTTAGTGGCAAATATTTTTTTGTATATGATTCTTCTTTGAACTTCACCATCGTTGATGGTCAGGGAGGCGACCTCGGAACTCTTTGACTTTTTAAGGATTTTTAATCCCCGCACATCTTCAAATGAAGATTGCATTTTTACAAGTTCCAAAAGGCAGTCTTTGCCAAGTTCCGCGACATGATGACCCCTTGTGTTGTTTAGTTTGAACTTTTTAAACCTGCGGTTGTTCCCAAGGCAGCGGGGATCGAATCGTGACCAAAGCTTCAGGTTGGCGTTGAATTCAAGCGACTTCATGATTCCAATCTGCCTTTTCATCCAGTGCTTGTCCTTGAATGCGAACGCATTGCTTCCCTCAAATTCAGTCACCTCCCTGGTGTAATAATCCCAAAGTCGCATCCTGTCGGCGAGGCTGGAATGCAATGCGGCCCACCTGTCGAGCATTGCCAGGTTTTCCAGCCGGATATTCCACGGCACGCTGGAGGAATGCAGTTTAACGGGATGAAGGTCGAGCATGATGATCCGTGCTGGCTTTTGTTCTCGTGTTTCAACCATCAGGTTTCCGGGATGTAAATCAGTGTGGACGACGCCTTTCCTGTGCAAGGCCGCCAGAAACACAGCGAGAGTCCTAACAAGTTCGTGGCGGTTGTCCCAGGTGATGTCCCATCTTTTGTTTTCGAGCGATTCCCAATATTCATTCAGGGGAACTGAATTTTCCAGCGTGTGGGTGATGATGAAGCTTTCGGGTAAAAAACCACCTGATTTGCCAAACGCTAGGGGAACAATTGTTGGTATCCCGAGTGCTAGTAAATTCAATGCCATTTGGAATTCATTTTGGGCCTTTGTCGCGCGCAGGTATTCCCTGAAAAAAGATCTTGGCCCGGAAATCCTGTTGTGCTTGAGATGGATGTCAAGGCCCGGGAGTGAAATTTGGTAAACAGACCTGTGCGCACCACTTTTGATCGTCTTAACAACTTGGGAATCCATCCACTCAGGGAATCTAAGCGCTCCCTCCTTGAATAATGCCTCGCGGATTGCTTTGCAGTCCGCCACTTCCGGGGCAAGCATCCATTTGACATTGGCCAACGCGCTTGATGTTGTATTTGTCATCACTTATCCGGCCTGGAGTTTTTGGTCATCAAGTTTATCCAGCAAATTGACCCATTTCCCGGCATTGGCGCAAACGCTGTAGGATGCCTCAACGATCTTCCTTCCATTGGCACCCATGATCATTTGTTGTTCTTTGCTTTTGTGTATCGACCTAATGGCGGAGACCCATTCCTCGCAGGTGGTTGCGAGAAAACCATTCTTATTATGATTGATTATTTCGACATGTACCCCGACAGGATTGGCGATAACGGGCAGGCCGGCGGCCATGTATTGCAGCAGCTTGAGACCGCACTTTCCCCTGCTCCAGCGATCATCAGGCATGAAGCAAATCCCGAGTTGGGAACCGCTGATCTCTTCAACCTCCCGGTCCTCCTCCCAACGCACCTGGGTTATCCTCAGGTTTTCAAAACTTGGAAAAGAATCACATATGACTTTGAGTGATATGCCATCAAAGGTTTTTCCAATTGTTTCCAGTGTCGGGCGGATGATTTCAAGTGATTGCAGGGTGCTACTTGATCCTATCCAGACCATCTCCAGTGAATCAGACTGATTGGGTCGAGATTTTTCAGGATATCTTGATGTGTCAATCACCGTGGGAATCACCATTACACTGGCGGGATTCGCATATCGGATCGCGGAGTCGGCAAGGAATTGATTTCCCGCCACGATCGCGTCAGCCGCCTTTGAAACCGCAGCGAACCTGGAAAGTCTTTTTTGGTCGTCGAGTCCCTTTTTGGAATAGGAGTCTCGTAAAAAAATGGCATCATCAAAGTCGAATATCAAACGACTGCAGCTTCGCCTTAAAAGCCAGGTAAGCCAGGTTGGAGGCAATTTACGCTGTAAAAGCACTGTCCTGCCCCGCACTTTTGAAACGAGATTAATCATCCCAACCAGGCTTTTGGGCCAGTTGACATAGCGGATGGAATAACCGGCTTTCGCGAGATGCTCCCTGTACGCGCTGATGCGATAGCGGGTGCATACATGATCCTCTGATTCAACAAGCGCTAGTATTTCCAAAAGGCCCTCCTGGCATTTGGTTTGTCTTAAAGCTTCCGCCTCTTGGATAATTCCCTTCCGATTTCCCGCTTTGCCTCATTTTTCTTCTGGGACTGCCGTTTGTCGTGCAGTTTTTTACCCCTGCCGATTGCGATCTCGACCTTGGCCTTCCCTTTCTTGAAGTACATCTTGGTGGGAACCAGTGTCAATCCGCGCTGTTCAGACTTTTCAGCGAACTTTGCAATCTCGTTCTTGTGTAATAAAAGCTTTCGAGGGCGTTTGGGTTGATGGTTGAGCTTGTTCGCCATCGTGTATTCAGGAATGTCGCAGTTGTGTAGCCAAATTTCCCCATTGAGTACTCGGGCATAGGCTCCCTCAAGGCTTGCCTGCCCCGACCGCAGGCTTTTGACCTCGCTGCCCTTTAGCTGAATGCCAC
This sequence comes from Planctomycetia bacterium, assembly GCA_005786805.1. GTDB lineage: Bacteria > Planctomycetota > Planctomycetia > Gemmatales > Gemmataceae > UBA969. The sequence goes on from SYCV01000066.1 coordinate 128,220, forward strand.
ATTCAAGCCTGTCTTCCAGGTCGTATTGGAAAGATGCCTTTCGGTTCTGGCAGATGTTGATGTGCTCGTGCACTTCTGATTTCTTGCTATCTGCCATGGAAATTCCAAATAATTTGTTGTTAAACTTACCGCTTTCGAATTCTAACAAGGCGCCTTGTTCTTGGGAACTCGGGAATCCAGTTGCTATCAAGACTTGGAGGGTAGCTCGTAGGTTCTTCCCGTGGTACCGTGTTTTTGACTCACAGAAAGGTGGTACAGTTGTTCACCTGTTTTCGTGGGGTATTTTCCGTTGATGCAGGCCTGGCACAGCCGGGAATCTTCCAGCCCAATGCTACGGGAGATATCCTCATAGGGAAGATATCTTAGACTGTCTGCGCCAAGCTCCTTTGCCATATCATCCTGGATTTGCGGGCTGATGGGGTTGCCCTTGAGGAATCTGGGGGCGAATAATTCTTTCACCGTGGACATGTCGATACCATAAAAACATGGTGCAATGATGGGTGGGCAGGCAACCCGCACATGAATTTCCTTGGCTTGCCCCCGGGTTTTCATGTCGGCAAGCAATACTTTCATTGTTGTGCTTCTCACGATGGTATCCTCGATAAGCAGCACCCTTTTGCCAGCGATGACTTCCTTGAGGGGGGTGTATTTAAGCTGAACTCTTTCAGAGCGATTTTGCCCCTCGATGAAGGTTCGCCCCACATAACGATTTCTCATCAACCCTTCAACCGATGCGAGGCCAAGCTCGTGAGCCATCGCATCCGCAGCTGCCTTGCCCGTATCCGGAACAGGAACAATCACCGTGTCTTTGTCCAAGGGAACGATGCCCAGCAGCCTTTCCTGGGCGGCAAGTGATTGGCCCAGCGAAGCACGCGTGAGATAAACACTGCGGTCATCAAGATTACTTGCAACATTGGCAAAATAGATCCATTCAAAGAAACAGTGGGCCGGATTTCGTTTAGGCGCAAACCTCTCCTGTCGTATTTTCCCATCCTGGATCACTATCATTTCGCCCGGTGGAAGTGACCGGACATCCTTGAATCCAAGGTTGAGAAGCGCGACGCTTTCACTTGCGGCGGCGAACATCGGGCCATCCTGGGCCACGCACAATGGCCTGAAACCGTTCGGGTCCCTCAGTACCACCATGTCTCCCATGGCGTTTAAAAACACTATGTTGTATGCCCCGTCAAACTTGCTGCAAAGCTTGGAGAAAACCTCGACCAAGTCCGGCGCCTTGTCCACATGATTGCTTAGCTCGTGGCTGAGGTAATGCATGATCACCTCGGTATCCGTGTCGCGGGTAAGGTGATAGTCGGTCTGGCTTAATAGTTCCTCGCGAAGCTGGGTGTAATTCGCCAACTGGCCGTTGAATGCGAAACTAAACCATTTCCATCTGCAACCATGGTGCCTTTCAAAAGGCTGGGCGTAGCTTTTGTCGTTGGCGCCACAGGTCGCGTAGCGGGTGTGGCCAATGGCGGCCATTCCCGCGAATTCCTTCATCAGTGCCTCGTAACGGTCCTGATGGCTCAATCGAAAGGCCTCGATCACCGTTCCTATCTGCCTGTGTGTATCAAGGATTTTCTGGCGGCGGGGATGAAATGTGCTCATGCCGGCTGCCAATTGTCCACGATTTTGTAAATCCAGCAGCATCCTCGGCATCAATCGGGATACTTGGTCAGGTCCTGCGAGCGGCACCAGTCGGGAAGTTGGTAATTCGGGTAAATGGTAAATAGCTGCTATGCCACACTCGTGTTGAAGTTCGTCCATAGAATTCTTTTAGGCCTGCTTGCCAAACTGAGTAGTAATTTCATGACTGCACCAATCATGTTTCCACATTCTAGATTACGAAGTCCGGGTACTCAAAAGAATTCGACACCATAATTAATTAATGTTTCGCAAGTGCCGTTTTTTAAATAATTTGAATCAAACTTTTCAAAATATAAACTCATGTCATTTAGTGCTAATTTTGATTCAAAAGAAGAGATGTGGTTGTAAACCTATGTCGATATTGTGTTTATGGCCATGCTTTGGTTTTTGTTGTTAATAAATTCCTCATTTTTATTGTTTTTTGTGCTATTATTTGTCGATTTCTAGTGGTATTCTTGAGCAAATTACTTGACTTGTCACTCCCACCAATGGAGTCCCGCCATGTTTCGAGTTGATGCAGGAAAATCTTCCAAAGGATATTGTGATGGTGTAAGCCGTCGAAGCTTTCTCCAAATCGGTGTGGCAGGTATGGCTTCCGCTGGTCTTGCCGACTTTTATAAAGCCAAGGCCGCCTCGAAGGCCGAGGGTTTTCAACCCAAAGACACTTCTGTGATTCTCATCTGGCTTGATGGTGGCCCCGGCCATATGGACATGTATGACATGAAGCCTGATGCCCCGGCTGAATACCGTGGCCTCTGGAAACCCATTCGCACCAAGGTTCCTGGATTTGACATCACCGAGTTATATCCCAAACAAGCCATGGTGACGGATAAGTTTTCCATGGTGCGCTCGCTTTACCATAACACCGGTGATCATTTTGCCGGCGGCCATCGAATGCTGACCGCCAAGGACATGGGGGTTAGTGGCGCAAATAACATGCAGAAGTTCCCCGGTATTGGTGCGATTGCAAATCGCGAAGTCGGCTCCAGAAGGCCCGCCATGCCGGGCTATGTCGCTTTGCCTTACGCGGCGAGTATCGGCCTTAATCCCGGCTATTTTGGCGGCCATATGCTTGGTGTGCAGCATGATCCCTTCGCATCAGGTGGCGATCCCAACGCCGCGAATTTCCAAGTTAAGAACCTCCATCTTGCTAATGGGCTTTCCATTGATCGCCTCGAGGATCGGAAAAGTCTAAGCAACAGTTTTGATGCCATGGCCAAGACGCTTGAAACTTCAAAGACCTTGGATGCCATGGACCGATTCAACAAGCAGGCTTTCGAGTTTGTCAGCGGTGCCTCCGCAAGACAGGCGTTCGACATTTCCCGTGAAGACCCCAAGTTGCGCGATCGCTATGGTAGAAACACCTACGGTCAAAGCACTTTGCTGGCTCGCAGGCTTGTTGAGGCTGGCTCAACCTTTGTAACCGTTCATTTGGGTGGCTGGGACCATCACTGGGATCTTAAAGCCGGTTATGAATCCTACCTTCCAAAGGTCGATTCCCTTGTTAGCACCCTTTTCATGGATCTTGATGAGCGAGGTCTGCTCGATACCACCTTGGTTGTTTTGTGTGGCGAGTTTGGTAGGACGCCCAAGATGAATGATGGTGGCAATGGCGGACCAGCTGGAAGTAAAGGCACCCCCGGTCGTGATCATTGGGGAAATGCCATGTTTTGCCTCATGGGTGGTGGTGGCATCAAAGGTGGCCGTATCATTGGTTCCACCGACAAACTAGGCACCGCTCCTAACAGCAGGCCTGTTACCCCCAGCAACATTCATGCGACCATCTACCAGGTTCTTGGCATGGATCCTAAGCTCCATCTGCTTGATCCAAGTGGCAGGCCTGTTCCTGTCCTTGATGATCCTGAACCTATCAGCGAATTGTTTTAATTCCCTTGATTTAAAGTCATGCAAAAAGGCCAGCCTTTATGATAAAGCTGGCCTTTTTTATTGGAATTAATGTTGACTAGATTACAACAATTCTGAAATCGGCTCGCCCCCGGTGAGCATAGGCATTGGGCGGCCCTGATGATCATTAAACGCGATATTTTTGTAATCAACATCAAGATGATTGAACATGGTTGCCCAGAGGTCATTGGGGGTTAATGGCCTGTCCTTGGGGTGTTCACCTTTTTGATTGGTGGACCCTACAATCTGGCCCATTTTCAAGCCACCACCCGAAACAAGCACCGACATCGCCTGTGGCCAATGATCACGGCCGGGTTGTCGCACCCCGGTTTGGGTGCCGTTCGCATAGGTGATCCTTGGGGTACGGCCAAACTCACCAGTAACTATCAACAATACTTTCTTATCCAAGCCCCTGTCGTATAGGTCATTGATGAGGGCGGTGATTGCCTGGTCATACATTGGGAAACGCCATCGGGCATCATCAAAAATGTGGCCATTTACCGCATGGGAGTCCCAGTTGTAAAGGACGCCCTTGGGCCATTGCTTGCCTGGCATATTAGGGCTTTCAAGCACCATGGTGACAAAGCTTGATCCGGCCTCTACAAGCCTTCTTGCGAGAAGGCAGCGCTGGCCATATGTGTGCATCCCATACTTTTGGCGGATTGAGTCAGGTTCCTTGTTAAGGTCAAACGCAACCTGGGTGGTGTCATCGGAGAGCAGTTGCATGGCGCGGGCTCGTATCGCCTTCATTTCAGAGGATGCGTTTTTCCCGTCCAGGCTGCCGAGCAGGTCCATCCTTTCCTTCACAACCTGCAGTTTCTTTTCCTCGATGCCGAGGTTGTTGATCTTGAAAGTGGGGCTGCTTGGATCACCCGCCACCAGGAATGGGTGGCTGTTGCGGTCAAGATAAGCAGAACCGAAACTGAAGGTGTCGATCGCTTGCCTGCCACCATCCATGCCCGCGATATAGTTGGGTATTTTCGCGATGAAGTTCTCTCGAACCTTGGCGAACATGGATCCAACCATGGGGTAATCGTTGACAAAACCCACGGGAGACATGGGGTCGCGGCCAGTAAGGAACTTCTTGTGCCCACCACCATGATCGGAGAAATTATGGGCGATCGAGCGGATGATGCTGAAGCGCTTCGCAGTCTGGGCATGAAGAGGCAAAAGCTCGCATACATCCAGCCCGGGCACTGTTGAACGAACCGGCTTGAAATCCCCCCGGTATTCAGAGGGGGCATCAGGCTTCATGTCATAGGTTTCCATGTGGGGAGGGCCACCGGGAAGCCAAATGAATATCACCTGGGTTTCAGGGGTTTGTTTGCCTGTGCTTTTTTCAACGGCTCGAACCGAGTTTAAATTGTTGAGAAACAATCCACCCAGTCCAGCGGTCCCGATCTTGATGAACTGCCTGCGGGATTGCGGGCCTATGCATTTTTTCAGCTCAGATTTATTCATGGATTGCTCCAGTATCTACAGGCGGGAATTACTATTTAATCTTATCTTAATTCTTTCGAAAGCCCCAGTCAAATCAAGAATTTGCTCTGGGATTGCAAATTATCAGGTCAATTTCGCTTTAAAGCCAGCCAGGAACCCGTTTCAGGTCCTTTTTCAACAAATAGCACCACTTTATTTCCTCGGATATTGGGCCTTAGTTTCTTCAGTAAATCCACCCTGCCATCTTTTATAATTTTCCCAGTGGACTCCTCCACCGTTTGAATCCCATATTCCAGCAGATTTTCAACGCTTATTATTCCGCGCTTCTCCCCGTAGCCAAGATGGTGAAACACCACCCTGCCCTGTTCACCACTTGCGGCAAGTCCAACAGCCGCCAGCGCGCCGACTAGTCCATGATCCCTGCCAGCTATGGACCACAACATACACCCCACTAGCCTGGATTTTTCCATAGCTTCCTTGGGAGTGACGATTTCTGTGGTGGTTCGCCATCCTTGGTCAATGAGTGATCTCGCCTGGTGTTCGGTGGCTATGCAAAGCCCTGGGTCGCTACCCGCGATAAAATGCCGAAGAAGGAAATCCTTGCAGTGGTTGGCAAGGTCTGGAATATCGATGTTGTCACTGCAATTTAATAGCATCGAGGCGGAGCCATTCTTTGAGGTGTAGGGCACGATGGGATCATACCAGAGTTGATGCCTTAGAATGATATGGGTTTCTATGCCAAGTTCTTTAAGCTTTATACCTAATGCCATTGCTATCTGGTTTGTTCCAGGGCTTCCGGGAATATCCGTGTCATCCAAACCGAGAAAG
>SYCV01000067.1 GCA_005786805.1 Planctomycetia bacterium
AAACAACCCTAAATCCAAAATCACAGAAGATGCGGAGCGAAGAGCTGTTTGTATTGCCTATGTTGATGTTGACGGGGGTGTGACACCATTGTACCCGATCCAACCGGGAAAAGTTCTCGCGATACCTGCAAGGGAAAATACAGAAGTCGAGGCGGGTGATGTCCTTATCCGCATGGATGACACCCTTCAAAAGGCACAACTCGAGGAAGCGAAGGCTGATGTCCAAGCTGGCCAATCACAACTGGACCAGGCAAAGGTGATGTTTGCCCAACACGAGCTGAAAATAAGTGGTCAAAAATCCGCCATTGAAGCAAAGAGAAATGAACTTTCCGCCGCCATTGCTAAAAAAGACCAGGCCGAGCGACTTGCCAGCAACAAACTTGCAAGCAATGATGATGTAAACGCTGCAATTGCCATAGTAAAAGCACTGGAATTTGCTGTTGAAGGGGAAACAATCAAGCTCAAGGGGATCCAAGCGATCGATCCGCACCTTCCTGTGACCCTGGCGACAAACGACTTATCCGCAAGAAAAGCAAGATTACAGAAAGCAGAATATGCCCTCTCTGAGTGCGCCCTCAAGGCACCTTTCAAGGGAACCATTTTAAGAATCAACACCAGCGTCGGTGAAACTCTTGGATCAAACCCGAAACTTCCCGCAATCATGTTCTGCCCGAGTGCAAAACGCATAATCAGGGCGGAAGTCGAACAGGAATTCGCAGGTAAAATCGCACTTAATCAAATTGCCGTGATTCAGGATGATTGCAGTTCCTCCGATGCCACCTGGAGGGGCAAGGTTGTACGCATATCCGATTGGTTTACCCACCGAAGGTCAATACTCCTTGAACCTTTGCAATTCAATGATGTTCGCACTCTTGAATGTATTGTCGAATTAGACCCTGGACAACCGGTTCTAAGGATCGGACAGCGGGTTCGGGTCCAGTTGATTCCCACGGATGAATCAAAACCCTCCACCGCGAAATCAAAATAAATTTTGTTTTATTCAAGCAAGGTTATCAAAGGTCAAGGAGGACCAATAATGACATGGTTATTGATTGGTACCGGTTTCAGCGGAGCGTTGACCTTTTTATTTCTTCTGAAAAAAATATCCCATATATTCGTCACGCCCAAAGCCATTTCCGTGCATTTTTCACCTGCCGGAGGTTGTTCGGACGCATTGGTCAATGAAATCAATAAAGCCAGGCATGAAATTCTGATTCAAGCGTATTCATTCACTTCCAAGCAAATCTCACAGGCACTAGTTGAGGCAAAAAAAAGGCGCATAAAACTTGACATAATCCTTGATGGAAGCAATGAAAGGGAACAATACACGGAATTACATTTTCTCATGGAAAATGGAATCCATCCTGTGATCGATTGCCATCACCCGATAGCACACAATAAAATCATGATTTTCGATTCAAAGACCATTGCGACAGGCAGTTTTAACTTCACCCACCAGGCGGAGCAAAACAACGCGGAAAACCTGCTCATTTTAAAGGGGCACCCTGAACTGGTGGCCCTATACAAAAAGAATTTTGCAATCCATAAGGAACATTCCAGGGTGGCCCAGGTCAATCCTGAGGGCAATCCGGGGCAAGCAAGACACAATATGTTTGGCCATAACAACCAAAATCATAAATCTCAAGCGGCTTGAAAACCCAGAAATGGCACTTGCCTCTTAAACTCTGGCAAAGCATTAATTTTACTATGGGTTTTCTTTTTAAATAAAACTCCACTAACATAATAGTGACTGGCTTAATGCTTATTTAATGTCGATCATCACGGTTTTATTAATATGTCAAACACCACCATTGGCGACAAAGTCCTAAACGACTCATATTTAAAGCAACAGTTGCAGGTTCTAAGGCAAGCTGACAACTGGACAAACCTATATTACATCCTGATGGTTTACATCTATTTGGCCTCGGTCATAGCAAGCACCATCATGTTCTACCATAACAGGGAACCATGGGGACTCCCCTTCTGGCTTAACATCCCCGTTTCCATTCTTTCAATTATTTTAATTGGCGCAGGCCAGCATCAACTCACAGGGCTTGGCCATGAAGGGTCACACCACTCACTTTTCAAGACTAAAAAATGGAATGAATTCGCATCAGATGTTTTCTGCATGTTCCCTGTTTACAGTTCCACGCATTTCTACAGGCTTCAGCACATGGCTCATCATCAATTCGTCAATGACCCGGAACGCGACCCTGATGTTTCACAACTTCTCTCAAGCGGTCACTGGCTGGGGTTTCCTGCTTCACCAAACAAGTTCTATCGTTTTTTGCTAAGGCAGCTTTGGCTTCCGAACCTGTTCAAGTTCATGATTATTCGCGCCGCTTATAACTCCACGGGAACGGATTCAAACCCTTATGTGAAAAAAAGCACCAGCAAAAACAAGGTCGCAATCCGTGTTGGCATCGCGTATGTGTTTTCAATGATACCTGTGCTCGCGTTACTCACCTGGTTTGGTGATCCAGTTGTTGTCGCAGCAAGCTCTCTTTCAATTTTTCTTGTATTCTCCACGATTCTGATGCTTTTACCCAAGGACTGTTACCAACAGGCAAAAGTTCATCCCGTCTTTTCAGCCAAAACATCAACAGTCATGAGGCTTGGTTATGTAACCGTTGTTTTCACCTCCCTTGCGATCCTCCATCTCCTGGTGGATCCATGGGCGCCTTTATATTACTTCATCCTTTGGCTGGTTCCGATTTTCACTTCTTTTTCGTTCTTCATGATTCTCAGGCAGGTAGTGCAACATGGCAATGGTGACAGGGGTTGGATCACAAACACCCGTGTCTTTTTCGTGAATCAATTCATCAACTTTTGTGTGTTCCCGATAGGGCAGGATTATCATCTGCCCCACCACTTATACTCAACAGTTCCCCATTACAGGCTTAAAAAACTTCATGATATCCTGATGGAATATCCTGAATATCAAAAAGATGCGGTGAATGTTCATGGCTATTTCCATTCCCCTGAAAACCCACAAGTCCATCCAACTGTCGTGGATGTGCTGGGCGAAAGGTTCGCCAGCAAAAGTTTCCGTGGTGTTCACATCGATAACACTGTCCTTGATGACAACGAAGTGGAAGACAAGGAGGGGATTATAAACACTGGCGAGCGCGAAAAGCAAAAAGCCGAAGAACTTGCCCGAAACAAATCAACTCTTTAGGATCGTTTCAAATTCAGTGCCCCTCACGATCAGTTTAAGAATAGGCGTGGTCATGAAAGTTGTGATCAGCGCCATCATCACAAGCATGCAAAAAATATTGTCTGGTATTATGCCCAGATCTTTACCTAGGTTAATCACTATCAACTCCATAAGCGCCCTGGTATTCATCAGTACGCCTATGCAGGCGGATTCCCTGGTGGAAAAGCCCGAAAAATAGGCAGCAAACCCACATCCTGCCACTTTTCCAAATATGGATGCTGAGATTATGACCAGAGCAATCCCCCACACATGGATTGAATCAAGGGTGCCAATATTGGTCCTTAATCCGGTATAGGCGAAGAAGATCGGCAGAAAAAAGGCCGTGACAAAGTCCTTGAGCTTTGACTGCACAGCCCTGCGAAATTCGACTTGATCACAGAGGATGGCCCCGAAAATAAATGCCCCGAATATTCCAAAGATACCGATGAGGTTGGTCATGATCGCGGATAAAAATAACAAGCTTAATGTCACCGCAAGGCCTGATACCGAAATATCTCCATCCTTGACAAAGTAATTCAAAAGCCGGATCGATATGGGCCTTAAAACAAAGATCATAAAAACCGCGAAAAGCAATGTGCTAAAAACCATTAAAACCGTGTTGGAGACATGAAACCCGGTCGTGACGAATGCTCCAACTCCCGCGAGCAATATCCATCCCGCGGCATCGTCAAACGCCGCGGATGTTATTGTGACAACTGCAAGCCGGGTATGAGTCACTTTCCATTCCAGCATGATTCTTCCCAGGATCGGTAATGCGGTTATGGACATCGCTGTACCCAGGAAAAGACTAAAACTCCAGAAATTAGAAACAACTTCGGTAGTGGCAAAGATTGAATCAAAAAAAAGATAAGAAACAGCAACCCCCAAGCCAAATGGAAGGGTGATTCCCGCAAGCGATATGAGAAAAGTTGATCGCCCCATGGATAAAAGGTGGGAGAACTCGAATTCGATCCCTACAAGAAATAAAAGTAGAAGTAGTCCCACCTGACTAATGCCAACAAAAACCCAGTGTAGGGTTCCCTGGGGAAAGCCCTCAAGCGCCGGCCTGAAGATCATCTGGAAAGCATCGGGAGCGATCCATCCAAAAAAGCTGGGGCCAAGCAACAACCCTGCTGTAATTTCACCCACAACCTCAGGTTGGCCAAATTTTTTGAACAAAAGGCCAGTCAATCTGGCGGCAAGTATGATGATGACCAACTGCCACAATAAAGGCAACAAGAGCGCTTCAACCTGCATGGAAGCAAAAACCATAAAAACCTCAAATAAAATTAACGCCAGAAACTATCTGGGTCCTCGTGTGGGGTCCTGGCAAGCCTTAACAACCCCACAAGTTGGTTGAGTTGTGAATCATTCAAATGTCCCAGTTGCTTTTTACTGCACTCGAGGACTTCATGATCCAATTTTTGAAGAATTTTCAAGCCCTTATTGGTGATGGAGACCTTGACCACCCTGCGGTTGTCTTCGGGTCTCTCGCGTGAGATGAACCCTTGGTCTTCAAGGCGATCAAGAAGCCGGGTGATATCAGGCGCCTTGGAAACCAGCCTTTTTGCAAGAACAAGCGTATGAAGCTTTTGCGGATATTCCCCGCGAAGCAAACGGAGGGCATTATATTGCTGGGCGGTAAGGTCAAACTTTAAAAAAACAGAATCCTCAATCGAACGAAGTCGATCATAGGTGCGCCAAAGGTTCAGGTAAGCTTCCTGATGAATTGAATCAAAGCGGGAAGCCCTGGGGGTGGTGGTGGAAGAAAGAACTTTATCATCAGCCATTGTAGAAACCAGTATTAAAGAAACCCTAATACTTGTTCTAACAACTATTGTTCAAATAGGAAAGAAGAATCGCATTTAATTCAACCACGAATTTACTCCGGGGTAACACAGGATCATACCCCTCTGAACGAGCCTTCCTCAGCAATTCAACATCCACATGCGATCCATAACCCATGCAGGGTAACAGCGGATGCTGGCTGCGCCTTAATTCCTTGATGACCATCTGGAGGCAATCGCCAACAATTCCCAGATCTATCAAGGCGCCTGAGAACTTCTCCCTGCTGGAAATCTCAATCAACTTTGCAACAGTCTTCACCACCCTAGTTTCCAGGCCAACGGCACGGGCTTCACCGCTTATACGGCTTCCAAAGATAAGGTCATCACACAAGACCAATACGACCTTTTTTTCAACGGTCATTATTCAATTTTCCCCAACCGCTGGAACATGTGAAGAGTCGCCCACATTTTCGCATCTATAGGAAGGTCATGGTCATCGCACAGTTTGCAGACATCCTCGAAATCGAGCAATAACACCTCGATATCCTCACTGGGTTCAGGTTTCGCGCCCTGATTCGCGTTCACATCAACATAAGCCATCGCGATGGCCTCATCCGTGAGTCCCATGGAGGAATGAATCGGCTTGGTAATCCTGTTGATGCTGGAAATCTGATACCCGGTTTCTTCAAACATTTCACGCCTGATGGTGGATTCAATGGTTTCACCTAAATCCACCAGGCCCGCAGGAAAACCATAGGTATAACAGCCCAGGGGCACCCGGTATTCCTTGATTGCAACCAACCTGTTTGGCCTGCCTTTTTCCTTTAAAACCGGCACAATTATCACTGCTTCCGGAACATCATCCCCGGAGAACACCTTGGACTTTCGTGATGCGAATACCCATTTACCCTGATGCTGGTTGTGGGAATATTCCGCGACAAACAGGTTCAGCCATTTCTGCTTTGTCAACCTGCGAACCTTGTTTATTTTCATGATGGAATATCCTTAAATCGCCTCAGGTCCCCGTTCACCCGTTCGAATCCGCAGGCAATCCTCGAGGGGCAGTATGAAAATTTTCCCATCACCAATACGCCCTTCAGGCCCGGTTCTTCCAGCCTCCATGATGGCATTCACGGTGGGTTCGACAAAATCCTCATTAACGGCGATTTGCAATTGAACCTTGCGCAAAAGTTGGACGGTAAGCTCATGTCCCCGATAAACTTCGGTATGGCCTTTTTGCCTGCCAAAGCCCTGCACATCAACAATGGTAAGGCGGAAAACCTCGACCTTGTTAAGGGCCTCCTTAACCGCTTCTAGCCTGGAGGGCTGGATTATCGCCAAAATAAGCTTCATGATGATTCCAGAAAGAGTGTTATTTTTTGCTGCAGGGGATCATGGTTCCACCGCCGGATAGATAATCCGCCGTCACTGGATAATTCTCGAATTGGATTGTGTAGTAGGATTCAAACCATTTTCGTATGTCACCAACCAGGCCATCATCAAAGGAAGGAGAGACATGAAGGGTGTTACCCGGGACCTGAAGCCTGATCTCGCTCTTTTCCACAACCACTTTGCCGTATTTTATCACCATGAAAGGAAGCTCAAACATCGCGAGAATATTTGAAGACTCGTTATAGATGGTAATATCACCATCCGCCCCGACCCCCAGATGCCCCTTGTTTTTCAGGCCAAGCATGCGAGCAGGACCCGCGCGGGTTATGATTGCGATTTCATTGAGGGTATATTCCCGGTCCAAATCCTTGAGGCAACTACGCTCCAAAACCCTCGGGTGAACCCTCTTCAAGACTTCCCGCCTGTAGTTGCGATCCATCAACAACTGGATGATTTCGGGATAAGCCAAAAACGATCCACCGTTGGGATGGTCGGTGCTCATTGCGATCTGCCAAGGATCCTTCACCAACAGGTACCATTCCAATCCAATGGCCCACTGCAAGGCGTTGACAAAACTTTTTTCCTTGTAAACCATGGGAACGATGCCACACCCCGCCTCCATCTCGGTATCAGCGCTGGTCCATTTTCTCCCGGTGACCTTGTGAAGGTAATATCCCAGTGGACCATCACCAGTCATTGATGTGGTTTCTCCGAAAAGCACCTGGCCAACATCCACGGTGACCTCAGGATGGGAATTAACGAAGTCGGAGAGTTCCTGAACCTTGGAACAAAATTTTCCCTGGTCGTCTGGTTCACCACCGTAACTGTGGAATTGAATATGCGTGAGATGAGCCCTCCTACCCTCCAAGGCATCCATGGTCGACAAGGTGGTGCGCCAGTTCCCTGGGATACCAAGATTGTTGCAATGAATATGAACGGGATGTGGAAGCCCTATATCCATCGCAGTCTGCGACAGACCTTTTATTATCTGCCTGGGGGTACATTTAAAATGGCCGATGTCCTCATCAATTTCACAAATTTTGGCACCACCACTTTTCCAAACCTCAACCCCGCCTGGATTCACCAATTTTATCGCGTAACCCTTCGCTGACTCCAGCAACCAGGATGTAAAACTCCTTAACTTCTCAGGATCATTTGCCGCAATCTGTTGAAGGGCATAATGATTATTGCCAAGCAGCAGAAAAAAGCCCTTGTCAATTATCGGGGTGTCTTGAAGCTCTTCATGGGCATGCCTTGCGCTTAAAGGGGGAACCGCGGCATCAAAGGCTGTCGTGTATCCAAGGCCGGCGTACAGATACCCCGTCGCGAATGTACTGGGAACACTTCCTATTGTGCCTGACCTGGTAAGTGAAGTCCGGGACACATGAGGTGCATGGCGCTTATCCTCGGGTCGCATCTTTCTTGCAAGATTCACCTTGGGGCCCGCGATATGACAATGCATGTCAACGCCACCCGGCATGATGATTCTGCCCGTGGCATCAATTACTTTCTGGGGTGATTCAGCAGGGTCTACAGGCGGCGGGATTATCTTTCCGTCTTTTATCCATATATCACGGATTTCACCATTGACCCCATTGACAGGATCATAAACTTTTCCACCCTTGATGAATGTTATTGACATCCTGATGCGCCCATTTTTAAGCAATTAATTCAAAACATCTAGTTGGCAGCTTGCAACTTTTCCCGTAATAGCTGAAGCACCTTCTTTTCCAGCGCGTGTAGTATCTTCTCATCACTGGGATAAGGAGACTCAAACGCGGGGCGCAATGGAATCGGCACATCATCCATGCGATAAACCGTGCCGGGAACATTGATCCCATAGGTGGCTGTAGTGAAAGAAACCGCAGCGGCACGCGTTGTTGAAGTTTCCTTGGTATCCAACGCGATGAATGGAATACCCTGCAGATGTTCCCTCGCCTCCTGCGAGAAATTCCCCATCGGGTCCGAGGCGATTATCATAGCGGCATCGGCTTCTTTTCTGGCCAAGGTGTCGGTTGTGGTAAACTCACCCGGATTGAAACGGGGATAACCCCTTCCAAGGTTGACCCCAAAAGGATAACCAGTCTGCCAGCTAACCACATTGTCAGCTCCGGTAACATTTCCATGCCCACGCATGGGATTGGCATAGAACCTGGTGAAAGCATTCAAGTCCCGGGCAAGCGCCAATGCAGCTTCAACATTAAGATGTTTACCCCTTGTCATGGAAAGCCCCATGCCGAAGAATAAAACTCCAAACTTGCAAGCCTTCATTTTATCAACCAGATTTTGCAACTGCTCAAGGGTCACCCCGGTATCAGCCAAATCCGATTCTTGAATTGGAATCCCCTTCACCAGGGCCCGGAGCATCCAGAGAACCTCAAAATCTTTTCGAGGCTTGATCTGAAGAAAGATATCGGCGGCAGGTGCGCTTTTAGTTCTCCGAACATCCACCAATACCACGGTTCGATCCTTCCGGCCATTTGGAACAAACAGTCCTTTTGGCATGGTGGAATATCTACCCCAATGACGGGGATGAGACTCCGCGGGATTGGAACCCCAAAAAATCACTAGATCCGCCCGGTTACGAACCTCACCCAGCGAACAGGTGATCTCTCCAACTCCCTGGAAAGCCATCCCTGAGGGGCCATGACAAACTGAAGTGGTGGTATCAACCGAGGCTCCAACCCAATCAGCTATTGCAACCGCAATCCTCTGCGCCTCGCAGGTTGTATCAGACAACCCGTAGATGATCGGGAACCTGGCATTCACCAGTATCCGCGCGGCTTCCTCAACAGCTTCCTCCACAGTGGATTCCTTGCCACGAATGCGAGCGGCAGGCCCATCCCCCCCCTGATGATTCAAAAACCAGGCTTTTCCCAACACACAAGCATTCTTAGCCTTGGTTATATGGGTCCCTTCAACGGTGAGTTCGATGTCATCACAGACACAACCACAAAAAGTGCAGGTGGCATTTGAAACAACTTTTAATTCGTTTTGCATATCAACCGCCCCCAGGGTCTTTAATCTGTTTTACTTGAACACACCTTTGAAAGAAAAACATCAGTCCCTTTACTATTGGGCATTCCGGTTCCATGGGTATCTGAACCCATGAGACGACTGGACCAGTCACCATATGCCATGAACAACAATCCGGAGGGTAGTTCCTTTTCCTTTGATGCGACACATGGAATGTTGATGGAACGCTGGTCAGCCCTCAAACAAACAATATCACCAGCCACAAGTCCCAGCCTGGCCATGTCTTCGGGGCAAATCTGAACAACTCCGGTTTCCTCGATATATTCCTTGCTGAATTTGCTCTCATTCAACGAAGTCCCCTGCCTGGTACTCCGACCGGATATTAAAACAAACAACTCTTCATCATTTTTATTCATGATGGTATTATAGAGTATTATCAGGGCTTGCAATAAGATGCAGCGAACAATTCCTTGACTTCTTTAAAGATTGAAAAATACAAAAGCAAAGATTGTTGAGGCTAGCTTTTTGCCAATAAAACTGAAAGATGTTCTTTCACACCCTCACTCAAGCCCTCGAGGCTGTAACCGCCTTCAAGGCAGGATACCAACCTGCCCTTGCAACTTGAATTCGCAAGCGATTGAATCGACTTCGTTAAAACGCCAAAATCCTCGGACTCCAAGCCAAGATCGCCCACGGGATCCCTGTGATCCGCATCAAAGCCAGCACTTAGGATCACCAGTTCGGGCTTGAATTCAAAAGCTTTTTGCAGATTCTTTTCCCAAGCGGAAAGATAATCCTTTCTCGAGACACCATAGGGCAAAGGTGCATTCAAATTTGTTCCCAAGCCTCTAAGAGCACCTGTTTCAGATGCTGCGCCAGTGCCTGGATAAAAACCATTTCCATAGCGATGAATGCTGAAAAAGAAAACCTGCGGGTCCTCATAAAAAATATCCTGGGTGCCATTGCCATGATGCACATCCCAATCAACTATCAGGACCTTGTTTAATTTATGATGAGTCAAAGCCCTTTTCGCAGCCAAGGCAACATTATTGAACAAACAAAAACCCATGCTCTTGACGGCATTCGCATGATGACCGGGGGGACGTACCAGACTCAGGGCGTTCTGGTGTCTACCCGATAGAACCTCATCAACGGCTTTGACACAGGCGCCAGCGGCATAAAGTGAAACCTTGAAAGAATCAGGGCATATCACAGTGTCGGGATCAGCCCTGCCACCCCCATGCGCCGCTATTTGTCGTATTTGCTCAACCTGCTTGGGCCCATGGAGCTGCATCAGTTCTTTTTCCGCCAATGACTCCCATGAAACAGACTGGCACTTGGAGGCCAGTCCTGATTTTTCCAGCAAATTTTCGATTGCGGTCAATCGCTCCGGGCGCTCAGGATGCTTCCCTGTCTTATGCTTGAGAAATTCGGAGGATCTCAACAAAAGAGTCATGGTAGTTTACTGGTCATTGTTTTTTTCCTCCACCTTGGCTGGTGGCTTGGGCTTTTCATCCTTTGGCATAGGCATGGGTGGGGCAAACCCCGGAACGGGTCCGGGAAATTCCAATAATCTTTTACCCGTGGTGACGGGCCCAGGCTTCAACGCCCCCACAAGGCTCGAGAAATAAAGCACCAGTGCCGGCTCACCGGCAGGCTGCAAGCATGCTCTCTCAAGCTGTGTGACTTCTTCCAAGGACATGAGAATTCCATTTCGTTGAATATGTTTTATCAAAGACTGCACCGCGGCTATCCTGACTGGTGGGATTCTTTTACCATCCATGACAATTGCTGCAAGTTCAGGCTGAACCCTTCCAAGCGACAGATTGCCCAGGGCTTCTGCCAAATTCACCATTCCCTGGTCACTAAGGCGCCCCGGTGTAAGCGCGGATAGCAAGGCAACGGTTGCCGGCCTGGCATCATAACCAGGTAACTCTCCCCGGGATATCCTAGCGAGCCAAAACACAGCCCTCTCGGCATAATCCTTTCGTTCCTCTTCTGAAAGAGCTGGGGCATTAATCTCAGCAAGAGTCAACTGAATATCCCGCTGAATCGCCTGGCTGTCGGAAAAGTGCCCGGTTGAAACCACCCTTATATTATCCTGTTTGCGAAAATGCTTTTTAAGTGCATCCACCCTTTTGCCAACCTCCACCTCATACTCTTTCCCGACCGCATCAAGGATTTTTTTCAAATCAACCTCATCAATCAAAGTTTTTTGAATACCTTTGTACTTGAAGTTCAATTCCTTGATTTCCTGCAAATAACTATCCGAAAGGGTGGCAAGAGTCTCGGACAATTGCTTTTCAACATTTTCAACATCAGATTCCCTGCCCTTTTTTCGGACTTCCTTCAATTCTTTTTCAAATCTTTCATTGGTCTTCTTGACGGTGTCCCCATGATTGATCTCAATAACTTGACGATCTTTCTTGTATGAGGCGACAATCTCATCAATCTGTCGCAACCTGGCGCTCGCCTTGCGATATCTGTCAACCAAGTCCTTTGCCAAAGCACCCTCAGGAACTGCCGCAAGGAAAATCGGTATCCTGGCAGCGTAGGACTCCGCCTTGATACTGGAAAGCATGTGATGAATACCCGGGTCAGGCAAAGTTGACTCAATAAAAACCGCATCAATGTCCGAGGCTTTTTCCAACCTGCGGATGGTTTCCATGCCATTGACCGCGAGAACCGGTTCAACACCCGCATCCCGCATCACACCGGCAACCTTGTGGCGCCAATCCTCGTTACCAAGCGCCACCAAAACCCGGGGCTTGTTCATGGTCATCGGCTCAGAACGAAGTGCCCTTGCAAGAACTTCAACAACCTCCGCGCTTGCGTTTGCCATGCGGGAATTCGGGATGTTCAAAAGTGCCAAGGCAGCGGCCATTTCAACCCGACGATCGCCATAATTCAAAGCCATCACTAGTGGGGCGCTTCTGCTACCCCTGGGCATAGCGGCCTTTAATTCCGCGATGTCACCCAGTGCCCTAGTCACGGCAAGAACCACTCCCGTTTGTTTTTCACTCAAGGCCCGATCCAAAACAGCCAAAAGCAAGTCGGATTGAACCGTGTTCAGCAGGATATGCAGGTCCGGATTGGACCTTATCAAAGGAAGCCTTATATCAGTTTTTTCAAGATGGCCATTTATTGCATTGATAAGTTGCAAAACCTGGGTTTCCTTGTCAGTTGGATCAAGTATCAACGCCAGGGAACTGTAACGGGCCGCATAGTAGGCATTTGCTTTTTTAACATCGACAACGGGCAATTCAGGCCAACCCATCACCACCATCATTCCATCCCAGCGCCAGATTTGCACCCGGGCTGGATCGGGGAAATTCACTTTCCCCCTGTAATAATTCTCCGCGATTGATCGAAGCTCTTTCTTAGCCTCCGGAAGAGCCCCTAGCTCTATGTTTGCCAAAATTGAAATCGCTGTTTTAGCTTTCTTTCTCAAGGCTTCCGGCCTTCTGGGATCACTTGAGACAAACCACAATTCCGGCACCGCTTGGAAAGCACCCCGGGCAACCAAAACATCAATCAGGTCAACCTGCGCCGAGATGGGCATCCCTTCCAAGGCGGCGATCATTGGTGCCTCCACTTCAGAACCGAGCTTTTTGAGCGCGTCAAGGATGTAGGCTTTTTCTATGATGGATTGCTTTGCGAGGTCTGCAATCAATAGGGGCACTGAATAAGCACCACTTCGATAAAGTTCCTTGAATGCAAAAGAGCGCTCCTCAGGATTTCCCTGCAATTGCTGGATAAGCTTGGCGATTCTTTCAGGATCCTGAAGTTTTTTAAGAGATGCTGCACCCGCAATTTTGATCAATTCATCCACTTCCTTGCGGGCTTGATCATTCAAGGTCTTATCCTTGGACCAAGTTTGGACAAGCCGAAGCCTGAAAATCGCATTAAGGGTGATTTTATCAACCAAGCTTGCATACTCAGCTTCCGTGTATTTTTTCTCCATGAGGTCATGAAGATATCTGGCGGCAAAATCATACTTGCCCACCTCGATTTCAAAGCTTAGGGCCTCCCAATGATCAAATATATTTTCGGGTGTCTTGAAAAACTGCCTGTATCCATCCCTGCGGTTGTCAGGAGGCTTGGGAGCATCATCCTGGGCGGAAACAAATACCCCACCCATGCTGATGCACACAATCATCATGCAAAAACAAAACCTGCTTAAACCAATCATGACGGCCTCTTTCCTTATCTTCGCCCGTGCCAGAATTAATCCGGCAATGCAATCGCCTCAAGTTCGGGGCCAACCAAGTCCTGGTAAGTCTCCCGCCTACGAATAAGCTTGCTCTTTGAACCATCCACCAGCACCTCTGCCGCCCTTACCCTGCTGTTGTAATTTGAACTCATCGACATCCCATAGGCACCCGCACTGAATGTCGCGAGCAAATCACCCCTTTTCAATGGTGGCAGCGATCTACCCTTGGCGAGGAAATCACCCGATTCACAAACAGGCCCCACCACATCAACTTTTAATCCCCCGGGAATTTCAGCCTCGTAGTCTTCTGGAAGATTGGGGAAGTCTACCGAGGGTTGGGCGGGCCATATGCGATGAAATGAATCGTATAGGGTTGGCCTGATCAAGTCATTCATCGCGGCATCCTGAATCACAAAATGCTTGCCACCGGATTCCTTGGTATAGATAACCCTGCTGAGCAACAGGCCGGCATTACCCACAATAAAACGACCCGGTTCCAAAACAAGCCTGCATTTAGCTTCCTTTACAGCAGGAACAATCACCTCTGCAAAGGCCTTTGCTGGCTGGGCTTCCTGTTTTCGGTAATGGATGCCAAAGCCACCACCCATGTTCATCACACTGATCGGGTGACCCTGCTCACGCAACTTTGAAATCAAATTCAAAGCCTTGGCAACACCAAGGCGATATGGTTCAACTGAAAGAATTGGCGACCCAAGATGCATATGCAACCCAACCACCTTTACTCCAGGGTTGCCTAGAATCCCGCGGGCCACATCCAACACCGTTTCAATATCCAGTCCAAACTTGACCCCCTTCACACTGGTGTCGGTCTTCGCATGGGTCTTTGGGGGAAGGTCTGGGTTCACCCTCAACGCGACAGGTGCGACTTTACCCATTGATTTCGCGACATTACCAAGGGCATGCAACTCCTGCTCACTTTCCACATTGAACAGGAAGACATTATTATCCAGCGCGGTTCGGAATTCGGCATCGGTCTTTCCAACCCCTGCGAAAACAATTTTTTCACCCCTGCCTCCTGCGACCAGGGCCCGATGCAGTTCGCCCCCACTGGTCACATCAAAGCCTGAACCGTGATCTGCCATGAGTTTGCACAACGCTATATTGCCGTTGGTTTTGACGGAATAACAAATGAGAGGATCAACCTCCCTGAAGGCCTCCTGGATCTGATGAAGATGATGGACAAGGGTTGCCTTGCTGTAGATATAAAGAGGCGTTCCATAACGCTCTGCAAGCTCGGCAACGGGAATATTTTCACAATGAAGAGAACGATTGCGGTAGGCAAAATGATCCATGTAATTTCCATCCGTATAAAAAAGCCCTGGAATGATCTCGGCAGTACAAGCTGCAAAATCGCCAGAGCCTATTTTATCAGGATAGGCGATCCACCCACAATTTTATTTGTGAGGCGACCTGGACGGGCGCCGTCGACCCATAAGATCGAAACGCCTGCAATGCTCGAGACACTCCTAATATGTTGTATACCCCGCTGGAAAGCCCCGTGCGGACTTCTTCGTAATGTTCTTTGGACAAATCCACGAGCTTGCATCGTTTCTGTTCACACAGACGCACCAGTTTGCCAACTGCCTCGTGGGCCGATCGCATCGGAATGTCCTGCTGTATCAAATATTCCATTAATGTGGTTGCATCAAGAAAACCATCCTCCAGCCTTGCCTTGATGCTTTCATGCCTGAATTTGGTCCCGGAAACAAGGGGAGCAGCCAGATCCAATGAGGCCGAAACCGTGTCGAACGAATCGAATAACGCAACCTTGTCTTCCTGAAGATCACGGTTGTAAGCCATGGGCAAGCCCTTCACAAGCACCATCATGTGGGTGAGACTGCCTATTACCCTGGCAGTTTTTCCACGCATCAGCTCAAGGACATCTGGATTTTTCTTGTGCGGCATGATGCTCGAGCCAGTGCAAAAAGAATCCGGCAGATCAATGAAATTGAACTCCGTGGTCGACCAGATAATCCACTCCTCGGCCCACCCCCCCAAGTGCAATGCGATCTGGGTCAGACATCCCAGAAATTCAACAAGGAAATCCCTGTCCGAGGAAATATCAAGACTGTTTGCAGCAACACAATCGAATCCCAGTAATTGCGCCACCCTTTCCCGATTAATGGGTAATGAGGTGCCCGCAAGGGCGGCCGCGCCAAGGGGCAGAACATTCACCCTTTTCCTGCAATCCGCCAACCGATCAAAGTCCCTCTGCAACTTTTCCACATAGGCGAGAAAATAATGTGAGGCGAGAACTGGTTGTGCCCGCTGCAAATGCGTGTAACCAGGAAGAACAACCTCCGTGTTTTCTCGGGCGGATTCCAGGAATGCTTTCTGCAAAGTTCGAATTTTAACTTGAAGCTCGGCTATCGCCTCCCGGACCCACATTTTCACATCCGTGACAACCTGGTCATTACGACTTCTAGCCGTGTGCAGTTTTCTGCCGACATCACCAAGCTTTTTAATCAACGCGGACTCAATGTGGGAGTGTATATCCTCCATGCTGGTCGAATAGGCGAAATCACCGGATTCAATAGTTGTTTTTATTTCATCCAAGGCGTGATGAATGCTTTTCGCCTCATCCGGGGTTAAAAGGTTGACCTCTGATAGCATGGTCGCATGCGCCTTGCTTGCCGTGATGTCGTGTATGTAAAGCCTGCGGTCATAAGAAATGGACTCGGTATAAAGCTCAACACGCTTGTCGGTGTCCGCGGAAAATCGACCACCCCAAGTTTTTCCACTCATGAAATCATTCCTGAATACCCAAGGGGAAAGGGAGTCTTTCAACTCCCGTGAATATCAAAACAACATGCCATCAAACCGTTAAATGATCAAAGTCCCAATTCCTTGAGCTGTTTTGGATCGACTGTCGAAGGGGCGCCGGTCATCAAATCCCGGGCCTTCTGATTTTTGGGGAATGCTATCACATCACGGATGTTGGATGTTCCCGTCAGGATCATCGCCCAACGGTCCAGCCCCAATGCGACACCACCATGGGGAGGCGCGCCATATTTCAATGCATCCAAAAGAAAACCAAAACGGTGCTTCGCTTGTTCCTGGGTCATTCCCAGCACGCTGAACAACCTTGATTGAACCGCGGGATCATGAATTCGAATGCTTCCACCACCACACTCATAACCGTTGATCACAAGGTCGTAAGCCTGTGCTATGACCGAGCCTGGGTCACTCTCAAGCTTGTGCAGGTCCTCGACCCTGGGTGATGTGAATGGATGATGGTTTGCAACCCATCGTTTTTCCTCAGGATCATGGATGAACGAGGGAAAATCAACAACCCAGCAAATATTGAAGATTCCACCAAGGTTGTCAAGAATACCAAGCTGCTGGGCAACATGAAGGCGAAGCGCACCGAGGGAGCTGGATACGACATCCTCCTTGTCCGCAACCATCAAGACCAGGTCGCCATCCTCAACTTGAAGGCGGGTGCGAAGATCAGCCTGGACATCCGCGGGAAAAAACTTCTCAATGGAGGAAACAAACTTCCCAGCCTCAGCCTTGAGCCAGGCAACCCCTTTCCCTCCAGCCTGAATCGCAAACTCTGAAATCCTTCCACCCGGCTTGAGATCGGTGTTGGAGAATTTCGCAGCCCCACCTTTCGCGCAAATGGCCCTAAGCTTCCCGCCCTGCTCTATCGCTTCCTTGAAGACGCGGAATTCCGTTCGGGGTGCAAGATCCGAAAGTTCCACAATCTCCATTCCGAATCGGAGGTCGGGCTTGTCACTTCCAAAACGCCTCATGGCCTCGGCAAAGCTTATCCGTGGGAACGGAGTCTCCAACTTAAAACCAACACATTTTTGAAAAACATCAACCGCCAGGCCCTCGATCACTCTCATAACATCATCTTGATTTACAAACGACATTTCCAAATCCAACTGGGTGAATTCAGGCTGGCGATCCGCCCGCAAATCCTCATCCCTCAAGCAACGGGCAATTTGAAAATACTTGTCATATCCCGCAACCATCAACAACTGCTTGTATAGCTGGGGCGACTGGGGCAGCGCATACCAAGAATTTGGCCATACCCTGCTCGGTACCAGATAATCGCGCGCGCCCTCGGGGCTGCTACGCCCCAACAAGGGGGTTTCAAGCTCGAGGAAAGATTGGTTATCAAGGTAATCCCTGATCACCTTGTTCATTCGATGCCTCATGGCAAGGGTTGCATGCAGACTTGGCCTGCGGAGGTCCAGGTACCTGTACTGCAGCCTGACATCCTCGCCCGCCAGCTCGATACCGGGAAATTCGGTGACTTCAAATGGCGGAGTCGGGCTTTCATTGAGGATTTTTAGTTCCAGTGCAAACAATTCAACTTCACCGGTGGCGTGGTCCCTGTTTTCCTTGCCAGGCAGGCGCTTTCGAACCTTTCCTCTGACCGCGACAACGAATTCCCTGCCAAGTTTCTCAGATAACTTGAACATCTGTGAGTTTGTGGAATCCGCTTCAAACACAACCTGGGTGATGCCATAGCGATCACGGAGATCAATGAAAACCTGATCCTTATAACCACGATAAGCGTTGACCCAGCCGTTAAGGGTAACCTCATGATTTTCATGAGAGACACGGATTTCACCGCAGTGATGGGATCGACGCCAGTTGTCATTCAAAGTTGGATTACTCACGGAAACACCTTTTAAGAAAAACTATTCTTCACTAAGGAAATTGTAATAAAAACAGGGTTGAAAGTCAGAAAAAGCAATGAAAGTGCGATCAAAAACAGGAATTTAAGGGTCAGTTTTCCCGATTAAACACATTAATTAAGCTGGAAGAAGAGTAAAAGGAATCGTTGTTTCAAAATTCTGCAAAAACCTAGATATGACCTAGGGTTTGCTCATGCCGACGAAGTTGCCATTGTTTTCGCGGGCCAGGGCCCACAAAAAAGCCCCCACATCCGGACTTTCATAGAAAAACCCAACCGTATTGATTTTAACTCTGGGAAATTCAACCTGCGCGGGATTCCATCGGGTTTTCATCGTATTTCGAACATACTTTGAAAGGTAATCACTCTTGTCAAAATCCTTGAGCTCTTTTTCCTTACCCGGCGGAACACCATCACCCAGGTTAGGCAATCCATCTGAAAAAAGATAAATCGTATCCAAGCCCTTGGAACGCATTCGAAACGCCGCCTCAAACGCCATGGACATATTGGTACCACCCAATGGCTTCACCTTGTCAAGTCCCGCTTTCACCATCGCAACTGCTTCAGGTGAGTAATCAAGCCATTCACCCTCGGCGCCTAGAGGAAAAATGGTTTTATCTGAAAAGGCAATCACCTGGAATTTGGAAAGCTTGGGAAGGCTTTGCAAAATCCTGACCAATGTTGCCTTGACCTCATTCCACTTGTTTGGTGCATCGGTTTTTTCATCAAGCATTTCCATGCTTCCCGAGGCATCAATAAGGAACAAAACTTTTTCCCCGGCCAGCTCGATTCCAGCAAATCGATTCTCCACTTCAGACCGAAGCTGGGTGACTTTGGCCTTAAGATTGTTGGTATCATCTTCCAATGACTTCATCTCGCGTTGATTTTTTTCAAGAGCGGTCTTCTCAGACTGAAGCATTCGCTCAGATTTATCCAACTTGGCCTGAAGATCGGCGTATTTGGTCTGCCAGGGTCTTAGGTCAACCAATTCCTTATTTTTCTTCTCAACCTCCGATTTGAACGCGGATAACTGGACAGACTTCTCCTTTTCCAAAAGAACCAAATCATTTCGAGCTTTTTCCAGTGCCATGATTTCTGATTGCATCTGCTTTTCAGACTTATCAAGTTTCATCTGCAACTCAAAGGATTTGGCCTTGAATAGCCTGAGATCAGCAACCTCATTGTTTTTGGCTTTAAGGTCACCCTCAATGTCGGCGATTTTCTTTTCCTTTTCACGCATTAGATTCGCAAGTTCATTGATGTTCTTTTTTTGCGAGAGCAGATCTGCTGCGGCAAGATCCAACTGCTTGGTTTTTTCAGAAACCTCCATGTTTTTCGCCTGTAATTGAACTGCCAGTTGCTTTTTCAAGTCAATTTCCGTTGCCAGCGACTTTTGCAATCCCGTGGCATTGGCTTTCAGGATGTTTAATTCTTTATCCAAACCTTTGGCGCGGGCTTCCGCAAGGTCTGCTAGCTTCACCCATTGCGCGAGTTTTTCAGAAACCTCCTCCATCCGCCTGGACCGCTGTTCAATTTCTTTTTTTTGGCTCTCTATCTCCGCGAGATAAACCTGTTTCTGCTGCTGGTTTTGCTTGATGGTGTTGTCTTTTTTCTCAAGCACAAGTTGTTCGCTTTTCAATTGCTCCTGCAAATCCATCAATTTCTGGCCAAGGAGTGCGACATTTGACCTCGCAGCATCCCTCTCCGACAAAGCCTTGGTTTTTTCCTCCTCGAGCAAGGCGGATTGTTCAATCAATTTCTCCTCCGCCAACCTTGCCTCCCGCATGTTTGCAAGCCAGAGAAAAATCACACATCCAAGGGCGCAGCACAAGACATCTATCATGTAGATGTTGAAGAGACTGGGCGTTCGATGTTTTTTTTGCATTACAAACCTCGACCTCAAACTTTACCGGAGCCGATTGGCCAATTATATCCAGTCACAGATGTTCCACCCATGGAATCGAACCACCACTTACCCGCCATGGTCATCACATTGGAACATAGAGAAGCGGGGGGAACAAAATCATCTGGAAAAAGAACCGGGCACGAAAACCCCGATGCGACTTGTTGTAAAACATCAACCAACCCGGGGACAGCATCGATTTTACTTGCACACGCAAAACGAATTTCACCCTGGGAAAAATTCCTTGCACTCAGATAGCCCCATAACTTTTGCCTTAGGCTATGAACCATTGATGAAAAACAAATTTCAATCTCACTCCGTGCGACAACAAACTCCTTGCTGTAAAAATCGTCATCCAATTTGATTTTAAAATTCGGTTTTACCCCGATACCCTGCATAATCTTGAGGGATTGCTGGAAAAGCATCTGGTCCGATCGCACATCAACCCTCGGGTCTCTCCTGCAATGAAGGATTGTTTTTTCCGCGATCAAATCCGACAACTTCAACGCCCAACGATGCAAACCAAATTCAGGAAACACAACTCCAGAAACCAAATTCGCGACACCATCCACAATCCTCACATGGGAAACCGAAAGTGAAAATCCATCCAATTCAACCGCGATGGTATCGCAGGAAGATCGGGAATTCACACCTTCACTCAACGCCATGGCGGTAGCGGAGGCTAAACTTCCCTGCACTTGATATCCAATTTTTGAAGCGATCTGCTCGACTTTCCGAATTTGTTTCTGGGTCAGATAAACTGGCAGGGCAAAAGCAACCCTTGAGCCGGGTTGTAATCTCTTTTGAAGTTCCGAAAGATAAAACTCCAGGGCATAGTCCGCACTGATCTCAAATTTACCCAAACCCCAGTTCTTGTTCGAACCAATCCAAGGAAGAAAATCACAACAAACCTTGTGTTCACCATGCCTTGAGAAGGAATGGTTGTCCACCGGGATGATTTTATCCTCAAGCAAAAGGACCATATCCCTGCTCATGCAGGCTTGGGGATTATTACCGAAATCACTGCCAACCAACATTCCCGAGATGGAATGATGTGAAAGGGAATCAATATAAATGCCAACCACATTCATATTTAAAACAACCTTTACTTTTCAGAATTAAATTCAAGCTGGTAGGATTCATTGGATTCATCGAATGCGGCATCACTTTTTTTCGAGTCATCCAGTCTAGCAACCAGATTATCCAAGCAGTACTGTTTGCAGTCCAGCACAAGGTTTTCCTCTTCCTTTTGGATAATGTGCAAAAAAAACATCAATAAAATACTCAGTGCCAAGGCAACCAGGGTGCAATCAAACGCTACATTCAAATGGGCGGTTGCCTCCTTGATGAATGAACTCATTGCTTTTTCAGTTTCAGCACCCATGGAAAGGCTGCCTGCAAGCCCACGAACAGTTCCCAGGAATCCTATCGCAGGAAGTGACCACGCCAGGTAATTGACCGTGGACATGGATGTGACCATCCTATCAATCACAACATCAGATTGCATTTTGACCGCGTCAACCACATCCGAGCAGGATTTTGTGACACTGAAACGGTTCAACGAAGTTTCCAGGAGTTGTGGGAGAATCAAAGGCCCCTTACCTTTGGATTGATCCGCGATTTTTCGCTGGATAAGCCGGGCGTCCTGGGGAAGAATCCGGTGCGATGAATCAAGTGAAAGTAGATTGAGGGAAAATGCCTCGCACTGCCTTTCCACCTCGGCTTTTTTCGCATAGAGAATCAAGCAGGCCCAGGTGAAAGCAATGTAACAAAGGATTTGTTCAGGTCCCAGCAAAAGCCTTAACAACCTCTGTTGATTCCATTTACCACCACCACTAAACTGACCGGGCATGTAATAATCCATGACTGGGATGGATATCCCCGCCACCAGAACCACGGCAATCAAAAGCCTGGGCAGCTCTTTAATCGTGTTATTTCCAGAATTTTGCAAGATATTACCCTCATTCGATCCGAAACTAGCCAAACGGTTGGCAACCCTGTATTGTCAGTCAATCGATCATTATTTACATTAGTTATTCTGTAGATCTTAAAAAATATTAAACTTTTCCTGCGGAATATCATTATTTTAACAATTATTACATGGTACCGAATTCTATCAAATCTGAATTAAAGGAACAAATCCTTGAGAAATGACCGATCAATTGCAGTCTTATGGGACATGGATGGAACCCTGGTGGATACTGCGGAGCACCATTTTCATGCCTGGGTTCGAATTTGCAGGGAGTACGGCAAAGAATTCACCCGGGCCGACTTCACCGCGACATTTGGCAAAAGAAATCCCGAGATTATCGACTACCTCTTTGATGGAAAAATTCAAGGTCCTGAAGCTGACAAGCTTGGTCATCAAAAGGAAGAATACTACCGGGCAGAGTCAACAAAAACCGGAATCGAACTGCTGCCTGGGGTTTTGAATTTACTAAAGAGCCTGAATGAACTTGGCGCGAAGCAAGCCATTGGCTCAAGTGCCCCAAGGGGCAATCTCGAGCTTATTTTAAAACTCACAGGTATCGGTAAATACATGCAGGCGATGGTTGGCATGGAAGATACCCAGCGGGGTAAACCCGATCCCCAGGTGTTTTTGATAGGTGCAGAAAAACTTAAAATACAGCCCCAAAATTCAGTTGTGGTGGAGGATGCGATAGCAGGAGTGCAGGCTGCCAAGGCCGGGGGGATGAAATGCATCGCGGTAAGCTTTGTTGGGCACCACAGCGAGGAGAAATTAAAATCCGCCGGGGCCGATCGAATAGTAAAAACATTAAGCGAGTTGGATGGGGACGACTTTTACAAACTGGTATGGGGCTAAGATCCGGGTCTAATATTTGCCTGTCGAAAATCGCCTGCCTGATTCGCCTGCCAGTATTCCATGGAATTCAATTCGCAACAGGTAAGCCACCCGCCCCCATAAACATTGGTATCAACACAAAGCAGGTTCTCAAGGTTCAAAGGAACGCCTGAAGTTTGCCTGGTATGCCCACAGATGACTTTTTTACCCGAATAATGCCCGGGGAAATCCAATTTCAGCTTATCCCAAAAAAGAAGTTTGTCAGTTTGGCTGTCCATCGGCAAATCGGGATCCACACCGGCATGGACAAAAATGTGGTTTTCGTTTTCCCAATACCTGCTGCATTCGGATTGATAAAAGTCCAAAATAGGCTGTTCAATCAATTGAAAATCAGGGTTTGAGACATCAACGCCAAAAGATTCAAGAGTCTGCAACCCGCCAAACAACAACCAGTCGGAATTGAACCGCTTGAGGTGAATTGACTCGAGAAACATCAAGTCATGGTTTCCAACCAATGAATGAAGATCGGTCTCGAATTTAAGTTTGATCAACCTCTGAAGAACCTGCTTTGAATGGGGCCCCCGGTCAATATAATCGCCCAGAAAGATCACAGTATCTGAAGGGTCTGGCTTTAAATGATCCAATAAAAGGTTCAATGGGAGTAAAAAACCGTGCACATCACCAAATACCAAAAGCCTTCCAGCCATCAAAAACCCCAAGCAGAAGAAAATCAGGCTGCATCCAAGCCCGATCCACCTGAAGTATAACACCTGGATTCAGCAAGGACAGCATACTCGGTCAATTTTGCAGCTGTAATTCCTATGCGTTGAAAACAATCCACCACCACACTCTCAGAATCATTCAAAAGGGTGATCAGCAAGTCCATCGGATGAATGCTTTTTCTCGCATGTGTGAGACAACGATCTTTGGCCTCCCTTATTAATGCAATGACCTGGTCTGAAAGGAACTCCCTGTGCAGAAAAAGCTTTGGATGTTCTGGGGCTTTTTCCTGGTGAAAAAGCTCCTGAAACTGCATTAATAGCTGCTTCAAATCCGCTTTCAAGCTTTGCCCCCAGTCAACTATGCCCGGGTCGGGAAACGCGATCAATCCCATGAACAAATGCGATGTGCGTATGTGATCGGAATGGGTCGCGACCCCCAGCTTTATTGATTCTTCCAGAACCGCCTGCGCGTTTGAGCTAAAAAGCCCCAGTGATAATTTCCCGTTTTTTTCAAAGACATCGTCCATGATGCCACCTTGTGCGATAAATACTTTACAGGTTTTAAAACAATCCGAGGGAGGGATTATGCAGGGAAGACCAAAGTAAATCAAGGCGGACCGGAGATCATAGAAAATGGGTATTACACCATTCACCTAGTCGTCCTGTTTTGCCAATCATTGGCGGTTTTATTGGGAAGAAGATGGAGATTTTGGCGAAGGATACTATTTAACTTATCCAAGGAATCAGACCTGATTGTTATATGACCAAGTTTACGCCCGGGTCGAGGCTCCTTACCATAATCATGAAAATGAGCGCCAGGTATCTTGAGAACTTGGGCAGGGTCGGGCATGTTGCCAATAAGGTTTATCATCGCGGAAAATCCCCTCGGTCCAGGATCTCCCAACGGCAGGCCACTGACCGCGCGAATATGATTTTCAAACTGGCTTGTCTCAGCCCCCTCAATGGTCCAATGCCCGCTATTATGAACCCTGGGGGCCATTTCGTTGGCAATCAACAACCCATCTTTTTCAAAAAACTCAACCGCAAGAACCCCAACATAATCCAGGGCTTTAAGAATTCCGCCAACTTGCGAGATGACTTTCTTGTAGAGATCCTCGGAATGAAAGGCTGGCGCCAGGGATAGCCTTAGAATCCCATCATGATGATAATTTTCCACAAGGGGATAAAAAACTGTTGAACCATCAGTCGCCCTTGCAGCCAACAGTGAAAGCTCCCGATCAAATTTGACAAAACCTTCCGCAATGATCCCCTTCTGCCCTAATTCCCTGAATGCAGTGACAGTCTCCTCGCTCGATTTGACCAAAAACTGGCCCTTGCCATCATAGCCAAATCGCCTGGTTTTTAGAATCATGGGTAAACCAAGAGAAGCCATGGCATTTTCCAGTGAGGCAAGGTCGTCAACTGGATGAAAAGGGGCCGTGGCAATGCCATGCTTGTTAAAAAACTGCTTTTCCACAAGCCGATCCTGACTTGACTCCAAGGCTATTGGAGGGGGGTAAACACCGCGAATTCGAGCCAAATCACCAACGACTGAAACTGGAATATTTTCAAATTCATAGGTGATGACATCCGAGGAATTGGCAAGTTTATGAAGCGCGGAGGAATCTTCAAAGGGTGAATTGATATGTTCGCCCACGCACGAGGCGGGAGAAGAGGTTGCGGGATCCAAAAATCGGAACTTGAATCCCAGTGGTATACCTGAGATTGCAAGCATTCTGGCAAGTTGGCCCGCGCCTAGAATTCCAATTGTTTTCATACTCAGGACCTGGGATCCGGGTTATCAAGAACTTCCCGGGTCTGATTTGCGCGCCAGGCCCGCAGTGCTTCGCGAACTACTGTGTTTTCAATCGCAACGATTGAACTTGCAAGCAAACCCGCATTGATTGCCCCGGCCTTTCCAATCGCAAGGGTACCCACGGGAACGCCTCCGGGCATCTGAACAATTGAAAGCAGGGAATCCATCCCCTTGAGAACTTTTGACTCAATGGGAACCCCCAAAACCGGAAGAATTGTCCAGGATGAAACCATGCCAGGCAAATGGGCGGCTCCACCTGCCCCGGCAATCACAACTTTAAGCCCTCTTGACTCCGCACTGGTTGCATATTCACGAAGCAAGTCGGGAGTGCGGTGGGCTGAAACAACCCTCACCTCGTGAGGGACTTTGAGTTTTTCCAAAACCTCAACAACATGCTGCATGGTTTCCCAATCAGACCGGGACCCCATGATAACACCAACGACTGGAGGCATGATGCACCTCAAATAAAGTAAAAGGTTTCCATATCAATGGTTTATTCCAAAAAACAGGAAGAGGCCAGCAATAAGGGCTAAAAATAATCAACAGGTTAGAACCGCGCCAGTTGCCGGGACAAGAAGCCATCTAGTCCATCTGAATTTTCCAGACACCAGCGTTTTGGGTCAGCTTCGGGGTTTTCTTTTTGCAACTTCCTGCGGTGCGACATTATCGATGGAATTTCCCCAAGGAAGCTCAACTTACCCATGAGGAACGGAAGGAGGGTTCCCTCAGTGCCTCTTCGCCAGGCTTTTGCAAACAATGCCAGCAAATGAAGGGGAAGGGTTCGCCAAAGCAACTGATTTGGTATATTGCGCCAATAAACCCTTTCCTCGTTGAGAGACTGCATTTCCAAAAGATGTCGATTCAAGCGGGGTTTTCCATAGGATGCGGAAACCCGATGAAGGACTTTTGAGCAGGGTTGAAAAACGACATCAAAGCCCGCCCAATGCAATCTGAAGGAAAGGTCAACATCCTCAAAATAAGCGCCAAAATATTCCGGGTAGGAACCAACCTTTAGAAAAATATCCCGTCTGTAAAACGCGCTACTCCCGCTCGCACCAAACACGGGTCCCGAAACCATCCATTTTTCTTCCATGCTTTGACCGTTGCCTCGCTTTGTCGCGATTCCCGAGGCAAAGTAGGCATCACCAGCACTATCAATGATCGCCCGGCCCTCAATTTGCCCGGGCCAACGCAAAACCAGTGGAGCAACCGCTGCGACCTTGGGGTCCTCAAATGCGTCGAGGGCCATCTCCGCCCAACCGGGACAAACTTCCGTGTCATCGTTGAGTAATTCGACCACCTCATTTGATGCGGCTTCAACTCCAAGGTTGGCAGCCTTGCAGAAACCCAGCCTTTTGGAAGCGCGAATCACCCTCACACCCTTGAATTTTTGCGCAACCACGCTTACTGAGCAGCCTTCCGATGCATCATCCACCACTATTATTTCCGTGTCGAGGGGTGCGTTTCTCCTTAAGGATAACAGACACCTTTCAAGAAGGTCTGTCCGGGAAAAACTGGGGATAACCACGGATAGATTGTGCAAGGATCGTGCTCCGGATCGAATTAAGTTGTGGGCTCCGCAAGCGCGGCAAGGAACTCAACCCTTGCCTTGCTTAGGCTTCCTGAGGACATCAACTTTGAATAACGCGCAAGCCTGTCGTACCATTTCGCCGCGCGGGAATCCCCCACAAACCGCGACCAAAGGCCCCTTGCAAAAGCCTCGGCACGAATCAGCCTGCACATCCATATCGATTCCCTCTTGCTCCAGTGCTTTCTGGCATAGGTCATAAGCGCCTGGCGCGTTATCACCCGCAATCGGGGGGGAACCCTGCGGACATGAATGGGGGCATGATGCACCACCGCAAGAGAGGGTTCATAACAAACATCATAACCAGCCTTGGAAATTCGCTTGCAGAGATCAACATCCTCATAATAAAGAAAGAAGTCCGTATCGAATTTTTTCAATTTCTCAAGGCAGGTTCTCCGGGCAAGCATGCAGCAACCTGTGATCCAATCGACCTTTTGAGCCTCATGATTATTGCGCAAACTGTATTTACGCCATGCCCTCGGTAGAAACTTGCGCACTAGAGTGCTGCTGAATGTGGGGAAAGGTCCAGTTGACCCCTGAACGCTACCATCCGGATTCCTCAACCCGAAACCAATGACACCAATATTCCCATGGTTCAAGTTCCTGGAATTCAAATAGGAATCAATGTTATCAAGGAATTTATTCTCGGGGGTGATGTCGGGGTTGAGAATTAAAATCCACTCCCCACTGGAC
This sequence comes from Planctomycetia bacterium, assembly GCA_005786805.1. Classification (GTDB taxonomy): domain Bacteria; phylum Planctomycetota; class Planctomycetia; order Gemmatales; family Gemmataceae; genus UBA969. Next base: position 27,762 of record SYCV01000067.1, read on the forward strand.
AACTTGCAACCCTCATTCACAGCGCAGGAAAATCCCCTGTTCTTTGTCCACCTTCGAAGTGACACAAAAGACTTTGAACGCAACCTGCGAATCGCGGGGTGATAGGAGGAGTTATTATCTATGACTATGACTTCAGCATGCCCTTTGCGGATCAGTTCACACTGGGCTAGCTTTCGCACCAATTGCTCGGTGTACTTCCACTGGCGGTAATTCACGATCACCACTGAAAGTTTTACTGGATGGGAATATCTTCCACCTAAATCAACTGGAAGTTGTTTTGACTCTAATTTTGCCTGTATCGATATGGAAGAATTTTCAAGATCTGGCATCTTGCCCCATTTCTCTCATAACCGTCCTTGGTTTATGAGATTATCAAGCATAAACTAATGTGCCAGACCTCAGCAATGCCACTCATTTACGATCTGTCAGAGAACCTCACTCATCATCCCTGTAGTCGCCGCAATCTATTGCCCCCAATAGCTTTGTGTCATTTCTTAAAGATGGCAAAAATGGGAACAACCAGGCTTTTTTCTCAGGATCAAGCTTTCCCCCATACTCCGAAATCTCAAAAGCCTCGATCAACCTGATTTTTTCGCCTTTCTCCACTCCGTAGGTTTTTACAACCTCATCCCGAAAACGATCCGCATATGGCTTGATCCATTCGATCATCGCTTTTTTTAGCCAATCCTGTCGATCATTGCAATTTTCAGGAATGGCATCAAAGAAAACCCCATTGTAAGGCAGCCATTCATAGAACTGGGAGACATGGCAATCCAGCATCCCCATGATTGAATCAAAAACAGGCTCTATATCGACCACAATATCGGCATGAAAAGGAATGGGTTTTCTAAAATCATCTGCAAAATAACCGAAGATGGGATTATGCCTTAGGTGCGGTGTTTCCGGACAAACCGCAGGAACAGTTACCATATAAGCAGCGTCTTGAACCAATATAGAAGTATAGCGATGATCGGGATGATAATCATTTGGCCGATGTGTAAGAACAAGATCGGGTTTAAAACCACGGATAAGCCTAATTATTTGGTGCCTGGCTTCCAATGTGGGCATCAAACCACCATCAGGAAAATCCAGAACGCGATATTCAGTTCCAATCACCTTTCCGGCCTCAGACGCCTCGGCTTTCCTTCGTTTGGCCAATTCGGGCCCCTTCATGGTCTGATGGCCGCCACTGCCATCAGTTACACTTATTAGTAGCACCTCGCAACCATGCTTGCGCCACAAAGCGGAAGTACCGCCCACTTTTATGTCAACATCATCGGGATGAGCCCCGATGGCAAGAATTCGTGGGGAAGCCATTATAAATACCCTCAAGCCAAATTAATGATCCAAAGAAAAAAATATACCCCGGGAATAGACAATATTCCATCAAATGAATTGAATAATCGCTCCAATTTTAATATTTAGTGTGCCTTGGGTCCCAATAACTAAGTAGCTTATGCCTTAGACCATCCCGCAAGCTTTGACATTTTCATTATTAAATCATCATTTATTGGTTCTTTGTTTCTTTATTTGGTACAGTTGCCTTGGTAATATTAGGCCTGATGGTCGTCAGGGAAAGGCGGCGTGGTTGAAGAAGTTTCTCTCAATTCGCGATTGTAGGATGCGCAAGCCCATGCATTTTCGGTCGCAATGATTTGATCGGGAGACTCTCCTTTGGCTTTGCAAATGACACTTTTGTTTGCCTTGACACTATTTTCAAGTGCGACCCTTCTGTTTCTTGTGCAACCAATGGTTGGAAAAATCCTACTTCCCTACTTGGGTGGAACTCCCTCGGTTTGGAACACCTGCATGGTATTTTTCCAAGCCGCGCTTCTGGGTGGTTACACCTATGCTCACTGGCTCACAAAAAACAGGCCATTTAGATCACAAATTTTCATCCATGGTATTGTGCTTGGCCTTGCGTTCCTTCCCCTTGCGATCATGCGTTTCGACGCTGGGATACTCGCAAGATCCATCCTTCCACCCCCAACCTCAAGCAATCCCTCCCTGTGGTTGCTTTTTGTTTTGACCTTGGTCGCTGGATTGCCATTTTTCGCAGTCTCAACATCCGCTCCTTTGTTGCAGAAATGGTTTTCAACCTCGGATCATCCCGATGCAAAAGATCCCTATTTTCTATACGGCGCAAGCAACCTTGGAAGCATGATCGGGTTATTGATCTACCCTTTTGTGATCGAGCCTAAAATTGGTGTCGCCACCCAGGCGACTCTCTGGGTTTTTGGTTATGCTGGCCTCATGGCGTTGACATTTTTTTGCGCCCGGATGGCCTCTAAAAACCAATCCAACCCAATCTCAAGCACCACCACCGCAACTGAGGCTTCTCCCGGAATTCTCACCAGGCTCAGGTGGATCGCACTGGCATTCATACCCTCCAGCCTTATGCTGGGTACCACCACCTATCTAACCACGGATATAGCCGCTATCCCCCTTCTTTGGATATTACCACTTAGCTTATATATACTCAGCTTCATCCTTGTTTTTTCAAACATACCTCGTTCGGTTTATCTTTTATTCGTGATCTCGCTTCCCTTGATGTTGTTTGCTAAAAGCGCTAACCTCCCGGAATGGCAGGGCTTTGGTTTTGATTCACTGATGAATTGGCTGGATGATACCGCCCGAGCCCTTAAAAAAGACACCACGGTTTCCTTTTTCCAGATAGCTTACACCCTGCTTGGAATATTGTTCGTTGGAATTTTCTTCAAGTCCCACAACCGCATCAGGCTGGGAATGGTGGTGATCACTCCGGTGCTGTTTCTTTTCGTGGTTTTCATGCATCAAATCAAAACAGCCCTCGACCTCAGGGAGGTTGAGATCATTGGCATTCATCTCGCCTTGTTATTTGTAACCGCAATGCTGTCACATGGTGAACTTGCAAGAACCAGGCCACCAGCCACCCATCTGACTGAATTTTATCTTTTGATGTCGCTTGGAGGGGTGCTGGGTGGAATTTTCAACGCCCTTGTCTCACCCATTGTCTTTCCCCGCATACTTGAATACCCGCTTGTCGCAGCTTTTGGCCTGATTCTTCTTCCTGGCTTCTCACTGCCTGCCGGGATTAAATTTCTTGCGCTTCCCATTAGGACTGCCAGTTTCCTGGTTGGAATAGTATCTGTTGCGATTATTCTGGTTCAAAATTGTCTCGACAGGAGTTACGCGCTTGAAAAAGCCAACAATGCCCCGGAATTCGTTCGTAGTTTCGCCCGCATGATCGCGACCGGATGCAATGACCGAACCAACCTGCTTTTCGAGGAAAGAAATTTCTTTGGATGCTTCACCATACAAAAGTGGGAAAGCCCCACCACTGGTGAAATGTATCACACCATGTATCACGGCACGACCAATCATGGAATGCAATGTGTTGAACCGGCGGATAGGAGGTTGGACACCCTCACCTACTTCCACAAACTTGGCGCGATCGGACAACTTTTCGAAGCGGTTGAAAAGAAAAAAAATGGCTCCCCAGTCAACATGGGGGTACTTGGTGTTGGAACTGGAACCCTTGCAGCCTACACAAAAAAAGGCTGGAACCTCACCATGTATGAAATCGACCCCGCTGTGGTCAAATCATCCATCGACCGCTCTGATTACTTTTCATTCGTGACCGATGCAAAGGCGAGAGATGTAAAGGTTGACATTGTCCTTGGAGACGGCAGATTGCAGTTCCTTAAAGCCCCTGATGCCTCCTATGATCTTATTTTCATGGACGCTTTCACCTCCGATGCGGTCCCAGTGCATCTATTAACCCGCGAAGCCTTTGATATCTATCTGAAAAAACTCGCCCCCGGCGGCATCATTGTTCTGAATATCGCCAATCGTTACTTGGATTTTGAGCATGTATTGGGCAACATGACGGAAGACAGAAAATTAGTAGGCATGATCCAAGGTGGATATGAAGTCAGGGAAATTGACAAATATGGAACCAATTGGGTTGTAATGGCCCGAAAAACAGAAGATTTTGGAGTTCTTCCTGATTTAAAGGCTGAGCTTAAGACTGATTCAGAAGATTGGGTGGAAACTTGGAGAAAAATTGAATCCAAACCCAAACTTGGCGTTTGGACCGATGATTACTCGAATTTGCCAAGCATATTCAAATGGAGTCGATAAACTAATATTTTACTTTTTATTTCCTAGCCAGGAGAAAGACCTTGTCTCCCTTTCAAATCAACATGTTGGCGGCATATGCCTTCACACTGTTTAGCAGCGCAACCCTTTTGTTTCTAGTTCAGCCCATGATTGGAAAAATGATCCTTCCACTTTTGGGAGGCACCCCTGCCGTATGGAATACCTGCATGGTGTTCTTCCAGGCCCTTCTTCTCGCCGGTTATGGATATGCCCACCTTAGCACATCATTTTTTGGGGTCAGAAAACAAGCCCTTGTGCACATGGGGGTCATGCTTTTACCAATTCTTTTTTTTCCCATCGCAATCAACAAGACATTCATTGAGGGAGGAGAAGACAACCCCATCCCGGGTTTGCTCCTGCTTTTGTTCACTTCCGTGGGTGTGCCATTTTTCGTTGTTTCAAGCAGTGCCCCAATCCTTCAAAAATGGTTCTCAAGCACCAACCACCCCGCTGCAAAAGATCCTTACTTTCTTTACGGTGCCAGCAACCTCGGAAGCATGCTTTCCCTGGTGGGCTACCCCATGTTTGTCGAACCTTATCTGATCCTGGCAGACCAGAAAAAGTATTGGGCGGTTGGGTATGGCTTCCTGATGCTGCTTACCGCGCTTAGCGGCTGGCTCATGTACAAATGCCCCCCTGCTGAAGTCTCCTACTCCAATGAAACCGAGGCTGAAAACGAATCAGAAAAAGTATCATGGGGCAGAAGAGGTTGGTGGGTTCTTCTCGGTGCGGTTCCATCCAGTTTGATGCTGGGTGCAACCACTTACATGACTACCGATATCGCTGCAATCCCATTGCTTTGGGTGCTCCCATTGGGCTTGTATCTTTTAAGCTTTATCATCGTTTTTTCAAGGGTTCCATCATGGGTTCATACCTCGATGATAATTGCAACCCCGATGCTTGCCTTGCTTTTGGTGTTCATGATGCTTTCTGAAATCAGGCCACCCAAGGTTTATTGGACTGTCGCAATCCACCTTGCCTGCCTATTCACCGTATCAATGGTTTGCCATGGTGAACTTGCAAAAAATCGACCAACCACCAAATACCTGACCGAATACTTCCTATGGATGTCATTTGGCGGCGTGGTGGGCGGGCTTTTCAACGGCCTTCTGGCCCCCATCGTCTTTTATGGAATTGTTGAATACCAGCTTATTCTCATGTGCACTTGCTTTATTCTTCCTCCGATTTTCGCAAGCAAACCAAACAAATGGAATAACCCCGCTGACCTGAGCCTTGCCTTGCTTTTCCTCATTGGCGGATCGGTTCTCATCTACCTTAGAACCAAGGACAAAGACATCGATTATGAAATGTTAAAGAGCACCAAGAATTGGATCTGGCATGCGAGCATTGTCGGATTCGTGCTGGCTTACGGGGTTTATCACATCTTCAAAAGTAAGGACTCCCGTCTCGAACGGGCGCTTGATATCGTTCTCCCCCTGACCTTGGCTTTTCTTTCCTTCGGCCTTATTTGGGGACTTTTTTCAGATACTCTCTGGCCAAGGGTCAAGGGACTTGCTGGCTGGATAAATCTGAAGCCCGCCCAGACTCTCGCCATCCTCACTTATGGTGTGCCCACCGTGCTTTGTTACACCTTTGTCGAACGCCCATTCCGCTTTGGATTGAGTGTGGGGGCCATTTTGCTTGCCGCAGGTTTTAATACTCTTTTCGACACCACCGTCTCCTACCAGGACCGTAGTTTCTTTGGTGTTTTGAAAGTTGAAAACGATCGATTCTTCCGCAGGTTGGTTCATGGAACAACCCTGCATGGAAAACAGTTCCTTGATCCGGACGGTCATGGCATACCACTTACCTACTACCACGACACCGGCCCCATCGGGCATGTGATGGCCGCTTACAATGTGCCAGACAAGGATAACAAATATCCCAACTGCGCCTTTATCGGTCTGGGAACCGGAACAATGGCGGCCTACGCCCAAAAAGGCCAGCATGTGACTTTCTACGACATTGATCCCGTGGTTAAACGCATTTCCTTCGATAACGACAAATACTTCACATTTGTTGAAAACGCCAGGAATCGTGGTGCCAAAGTGGACCTGGTCCTTGGCGATGCCCGACTTACCATGGATAGGCAGGAACTTTCCGATGATGAAAAATACAAGATTGTTGTGGTGGATGCATTCAGTTCGGATGCAATCCCGATCCACCTTATCACTCGAGAGGCCTTGCAAATGTACCTGAAGAAAATCACCCCGGATGGCTTGATTTGCTTCCACATCTCGAATCGATACCTGGACCTCAAGCCTGTGCTTGCAAACCTTGCCAGGGCGGAAAGCCTCAAGACTCTTTACTTCAGTGATGATGATGAAGCCGAGGCGGGAAAAGCCCGTTCCACCTGGGTGGTGCTCGCAAAAAACCAACAGGCACTTTCCAGATTGCTCACCAAGGAAAACCTGAAGCCTATTCAAGCTGAATGGGATAGGCCGCTCAAAATGTTATCCGGAATATCTTGGGAACAGGGCCCGGGCCCGGGATCTTTCGCCCTCATGCTTCTAGGCGCGTTGAAAAACACGGATGCCCCCTGGGAACCAGTGAAAACCCGAGATGATGTGGGCGTTTGGAGCGATGATTACTCCAACCTGCTCAGCGTGTTCATGTGGTGATTCAATGACTGAAAAATAAAAAGGCCCGCCTGAACTTACTATTCAGGCGGGCCCTTTTGTTTAAACAATTCACTACCATTCAATCTGCTGGCCCAGGCCTTCAGCTTGTGCTTTCTGGAACACCTTTAAACCCACCGCGAGGTCTTCTATCCCGATCCCCAAGGATTTAAAAAGTGTGATTTCAGCAGGGTCGACCCTGCCCTTGTAACGACCCCCGATAATAGGCCCCAATTCCCTAACCTCACCCCACTTCAAGGAACCATCCTCAAAGCCCTTTTGAAAATCTCCCGCTTCCAACCGGCATTGATCCCTGCTGTCAACCACGATCCTGCTGAATTTCTGAACCGCCTCAGGGGTCAATTCAGCTTTACCCATGAAGTTGGATCCTATCGCATTCACATGCATTCCTTCATTGAGCCATTCAGCCTTGAAGAATGGATCTCGTACTGATGTCGCGGTCACGAGTATATCCTTGTCCTTTGCCACATCATCAGGGTTTGCAACAGGAATAACATCCACCCCGCAAATCTCGGTCATCTCCTTGGCGAAGGTATTACGATGCTCCTCGTTAGGGCTGAAGACTTCAATCTTGGTGATTTTACGAACCTTGCAAACTCCAATTAACTGGGTTCGCGCCTGCTTTCCACTGCCGAATATTCCAACTCTGGAGGCTTCGGGGTTGGCCAAATACTTGGTGGCGACCGCACTTGCAGCCCCCGTTCTTACCTGCCCCAGATAATCCGCCTGCATCAAGCTGAGAAGATTTCCTGTTTTCCCATCAAATAGGGTGAATAGAAACTGGGCGTTTCCTTTTCTGGTAGTCGCATAAACCTTGGAGCCCATGCCCCCCAAAGTTTTGGCGGAGGCACCCATCGTATGAAGCACCCCATGGTCAGTCACCACGCGGGCGCGGTTAATGTTCATGGCTTCTTCAATACCAAGTTTTTTTAGTCCGATTTCTACTCCTTCCATGGCCATTTCCATGGTCAATACTTTTCGGACATCATCTTCTCTCAGTAAAAGTGCCGGCATAAAAAGTCTCCAATCAATTTATATCCTGGGAAAAATCAAACTGCTGTCTTAAGCCACTCATGAAATTTATCCAGCCCCGCATCTAAAACTTCCTTGCTGGTGGCGTAGGAAAGCCTGGCATAGCCCTCCGCGCCAAACGCAGAACCCTGAACCAAGTTCACATGGGCCTGCTCCAATGCCATCAAGCAGAAAGAAGCGGAATCAGTCACCTTTTTACCACCAAAAGACTTGCCAAAATAGTATGAAACATCAAAGAACGCATAAAAAGCACCGGGAGGCACCTTGCACTTGATCCCAGGCATACCCTGAAGTTTCTTCACTACAAAATCCCTGCGAGATTCAAATTCTTTCCGCATCTGCCCCACACATTCCTGCGGGCCATCCAGTGCCGCGATTGCAGCGGATTGGCTGATGCTGCATGGGTTACTGGTTTCCTGACTTTGAATATTGGCCATGGCCTTGACCACGGCATCAGGCCCGATTGCCCAACCGATGCGCCATCCTGTCATCGCATAAGTCTTGCTCACACCGCTGATGGTAATGGTGCGGGCTTTCAAGCCCTCTCGCAATGTGGCAAAACAAGTCGCCTTGGCATCGCCATAAACCAACTGTTCGTAAATCTCGTCACTAATCACCCCGATATTTGATTCCAAAACAAGGTCAGCGATGGCCTCAAGTTCCGCGCGGGTATATACAGCACCGGTTGGGTTGCTGGGAGAATTAATCAACAGAAGCTTTGTACGGGGGGTGATGGCCTTCTTGATTTGAGCCGCAGAAACTTTGAAATCAACCTCCATCCCACAAGGTATAAGCACTGGGGTCGCACCAGTCATGGAGACCAAATCACTGTAACTAACCCAGTATGGGGTTGGAATAACCACCTCGTCACCCGGACCCACAAGGGATAATAAAGCATTGTGAATTGAATGCTTGGCACCGTTGGAAACAATGATTTGATCAGCGGTGCAATCAAGGTTGTAAACCTTCTTGTACCACCTCGAAATCGCGGTCCTAAGTTCCGCGGTTCCATGGGCGATGGTGTAATGGGTCTGGCCGGACTTCATCGCTGCGATGGCAGCCTGGCAAATATGGTCAGGAGTTGGAAAATCTGGTTCCCCAAGGCTGAAGTCAAACACCTTTACTCCCTGGGCACGCAACTGTCTGGCTTTGGCTCCTGCCGCCAATGTTGCAGAAGGTTGCACCGATGAAGCCAACTTCGATATTCCAAGCATCTATCTCTCTCCCGCATGAATATTGTAAAACACCCTCAAGGATGATGGACACTCCTGTCAAGGCATTGTATCGTACTTAAATTGTAAGTGGAGATCCCCCGGGGAAACACCTTGGCTTTAAAGCTGCTAAACATCATACAACGCTATCCACCCGCACTTGGTGGGTCGGAACTTTACTTTCAAAAGCTCAGTGAATTTCTAGCCTCCAAGGGTCATGATATTTCAGCATGGACCAGCACCGCCGACAATCTTGAATCTTTCTGGTTAAATCGGCATCCCATGCTTTCATGCGGTGAAGAATTCATCAACAGCGTAAAAGTCCGAAGATTCAAGCTTTTCCACATTCCAATGCAACGATTGATTTTCAAATTAATTTCAAGAATCCCCATTCGCCCCCTGCAGTGCCTGACATTCTCTCACAACCCCATCATGCCCGGAATGCTCGAACTTGCCTCAAGATGTGATGAAAAATTTGATGCGGTTCACGCTGGATGCTTCCCTTACGCCTTTCCAATCCACTCAGGGATGAAACTTGCAAAAAATAAAAAAATTCCCTTTTTGCTTACCCCATTTCTTCATTTGGGGAACCTTGATGATCCCAGAAACCGAATCCGCAAAGGGTATACCCACCCGGCACTGATGAGCCTCGCGCATCAAGCCGATGCCATTTTTGCCCAGACGGAATTTGAAGCTCAAACACTCGAGGATCTTGGCATTCCACATGAAAAAATTCATCTGCAGGGCATGGGTGTTGAACTGGAAACATGCACCAAGGGCGCCCCAGAAATAGCCCGTAAACTTTGGAGTATTCCCCAACACGAAATCATCGTGGGGCATCTTGCGAATTTAAGCTGGGACAAGGGATCCACTGACCTGTTGTTGGCGATGGAAATATTATGGCGAAAAGGCATCGGTGCCAAATTGGTGCTTGCCGGTCCCGCAATGCCATCCTTTGAAAAGCTATTCCAAGCATTTCCATTCAAGGATCAGGTAATCCGCACAGGCCCTCTTTCAACGCAAGAAAAACAAAACTTTTTTGCGGCGATCGATATTTTCGCACTACCCAGCAGGTCTGATTCATTCGGCATCGTACTGTTGGAGGCATGGGCCAATCGTAAACCCTGCGTGGTGTACAAGGCGGGGGGACCCGGAAGCCTGGTGAAACATCAATCGGATGGAATAGTTGTCCCATGCGACAACATCGAGAGCCTCGCTAACGCCCTTGAAAATTTAATTGAAGACAAAAAATTATCGGAGCGACTCGGGTTGGCGGGACATGGAAGAATCGCAAGAGAATTTCTCTGGGAACAAAAGCTCCAAGTTTTTGAAAATGTGCTGAAATCACTGACCTAACCTGTTTTGTGCTAGGGCTTGATCTTGCGAATGGATTCAAATGCCGCATCAACGACTTTTTCGTCCTTGTCCTGCAGTGCCTGCTGAAGTGCCGGCATTGCCTTGATTGCCTTGGCGCCTATTTCTCCCAATAATTTTGCAGCATTAGTTCTGACTTCCGCATCCATATCTTTCAATAGCCTTGCAAGCACCATAACACCCGGCTCACCCATTCTCGGAGCAAGCTTTATAGAAGCCTCGATTAAATTCCCACTCGGTTGATTATTTTTCCAACCACAAACCTGGCCCATTGATCGAAGAGAGATTTCAGCAATATCCCTCTCAGCCGATCGAAAAGAATTGATCAACCAAGGCAAGGCTGGGTAACCGGTGGTTTCAAGATTCCCCAAGGCTGCGAGTGCGCGAATCTTGGTATCCTTGTCAAAATGATCTGTAAGCGCGCAAAGTTCGGGCAGGGCAGCCTGCGCATCGGGACCCATTCCTGCTAGCGCCGTTAATGCAAGCAACCGGACACCCTTGGGGCCATTGGCAGAAAGTTTTGCAAGGGAAGACACTGCGACTTTACCCATCTGCTGAAGTGTGGAAATGGATTTGGACCTGATTTCAAGGTCAGGATGAATAGCGAGCTTTTCCAAATGCGCTATTGCAGGGGCATCAAACATCCCAAGCGCCGAAATAATCACGATCATTCTCGAAGGTTCAGGATCCGCATCCAACTCTTTCACCCATTGCTGCAGATTTTTTCCCTGAAAAATTTTTTCGGGTTCAAGCGAAAAAAGCAAGCTTGCGATCAATGTCAATGAAATCAGCAATTCCCACCCTCAAAAAAAACCTTAACTTCTGGACTTTTGGAAAATCGCATCCACAGATTTGCCTTTGCCATCCTCCGTCGCATAAAAAGGCCTTTTCTCAATATCGAAGGCAGTCTTCGGTGATATACCCATCGCGGTGAAAATTGTAGCATGCATATCGGGGATAGAAACGGGATCCTTGGTCACGATCAAAGGTCTTTCATCAGCGGTGACCCCATGCACATGGCCTTTTCTCACACCGCCACCAAACATCACCGCGGAACACGAACCCGTGAAATGCCTGTGTAAACCATAATGCTTGGGTTCTTTCAGGACATCCGATTTCGCCCTTGATTGATCCGAGGCAGTGCTTCCTGGAACCCCCTCGATCATCATGTCCCGACTGAATTCGGTTGCAAGCACGACAAGAGTCCGGTCCAGCATTCCCCGTTTTTCAAGATCAAGCACTAGCTGGGCTATCGGCCTGTCTATCTGTTGTTTCAAGTTTGCCAAAGTCGCATGGCCATTCTCATGGGTATCCCAATGCAGGAATGGAACATATTCGGTGGTTACCTCGATAAACCGTGCACCCGACTCGGCTAATCGCCTTGCCAGAAGGCAACCCTGGCCAAACCTACCGGTGTTATAAATATCGTAAATTTCCTTGGGTTCACGCTCTAGTTCAAAAGCCTCTCGTTCGGGGGAACTTAAAAGCCTGTACGCGTTCTCCATTGATCGCACGATGGATTCACGATGATAATCACTGGTCTTATCCCCAACGGGACTGCGCTTGACCATTTCACGCCATCGAGCCATCCTGGCTTCAAATCGTTGCGGTGTCATTCCCTTGGGTGGCCTTACGGAATTGGCAGCCTCCATGGGAAAGGGAATATTAAATGGACCATACTCCCCACCAAAGAAACCCGCTGTGGTGAACGCTTTCAATTCCTCGGATTCGCCATGCCCTTCTAGTTTTTGACCTATGTTGATGAAAGCAGGAATGGCGGGATTTCTTTGGCCAAGCACCTTGGACATCCATGCGCCAATATGTGGAGCAGCCACGGTTTGAGGGGGAATGTACCCTGTATGCCAGTGGTATTGGTGTCTTGAATGCAGGATGGTGCCAAGGTCGGGCATGCGATGGGATCGCACAATCGTGCCACGGTCCATCACCTTTGCGACATTTTCCAATCCCTGCGAAATGCGAACCCCGTCCACCACGGTTGGAATGGAAGGAAAAGTGGAAAGGATGGTTTCAGATCGCACGCCCACCTCGTAGGGGGTGTATCGCTTGGGGTCAAAAGTCTCAGGCCCAGCCATACCCCCGCCCATCCACAAAAGAATACAGCAATCAGCGGTGGCTTTTGGCTGTTCGACTTTTTCAGCAGAAAAAGCAGTGGGTTCATTTAAACCCATGGTCGTTATACCAGCGGCGGCCAACTGGGCCAGAAACCGCCTTCGTTCCATGATTTTTTCGGTGGTTCGATTATTATTTTTCATGTTTCACCTCAACTTATCAATTGAAATTCGGGAAGTAAAAAAATCACCCAGAGTAAATCAGCCAGGGAATCCGCATCTGGTTTTTCACCCAAAAGGAGAGATGCACCACTCAGTTCCGATGCGTCTGGATTTCTTCCAAGGGAACGCATGTAGACATTTTTAATGATGGCATCTTTGCTTTTGTCCTTGAGTTCCGCCAGTATCTGCCTGCCACCCCTGGTGACCAGGTCGTGAAAAATTGAACCCGATGCAAGGTCAAGCGCCTCAAGCGTGGTAAGCAATTCCGCCCTGGTGGTAACGACCTGTTCCCGATTTGGCCTTCCCAGGGTTCGCATCAGCAAGTTGGAATGAACAAGCACAGCCCTGATCATATTTCGCTTGGCTGAACCAGATGCAGCAGGAATATCCTTGGGCAATGGGGCATCGGCTTTGGCAGGAGCGGTTCCCGTCACCAACCAAACAGCATCCATGAATTGTTCCGCAGTCATGCGCTTATACATTGGCCCGTTGAAAACATAATTTTCAGAAGCAGGTTCCTCCGCAAATGTCGCTGCCTTGTATTGATAAGCCCGCGATGAAGTGATATGCCCGATCAACTTCTTGAGGTCATATTTGTTTTCCTTGAAATAACCCGCAAGGTAATCGACAAGGTCATCATTCCAAGGTTTGTTGGCCATCATGTCCACAGGATGGACAATTCCCCTGCCCATGAGTTTCTGCCAGATTCGATTTGCCATGGTGCGCGAGAATCGCCCATTATCCGGATGGGTGACAAGTGAGGCAAGTTGCTCGAGCTTTTTATCTTTGGGAAGTTTTGAATCAATCGATCCGAGTTCTGGCCAGAGAAACCCGGCAACTGCGGTCTTACCGGTGGCTTTGTCGCATCGGTAAATTTCAAGGGGTTTATCCGAAACGATGGCTGCAAGCGCATAGGCATCATCAAGCTTCCAGTTGTCGATGAAACTATCGTGACAAGAGGCGCACTTCATGTTGACGCCAAAGAAAACCTGGGAAATATTCTGGGAGAATTGCAACTCCGCCACCTGGCTGGCATTAACCCTTCCCCGCCATTTGATCCCTTTGATAAAACCCTCGGAGTCCGGAGTGGGTTTGATGAGTTCCCTTACGAATTGGTCATAGGGTTTGTTGGTCAGAATGGCGTTATATAGCCAGGAGGTTATCTGCTTTCGCCCCCCGTCAATGTATCCTGTCCCCTTATATTCGTTGCGTAAAAGATCATTCCAGAAACAAAGCCAATGATCGGTGTAGGCTCGGTTGTCATTTAGAAGGCTTTCAACAAGTTTTTCCCTTTTTTGTGGATCAGCACTGGCAATAAAGCTTTCAATCTCCTCGGGTAGAGGTAGCAAACCAACTATATCAAGCGATGCCCTGCGATAAAAAATGTCATCTGTAACCAGAGGCAAAGTACCGGTTTTCTGCCTTGCAAGGTAAGGGTCAAGAATACGATCAATTGGATGACCATTGCCAGCGGGCACCTTGACCTCCCGATATTTCAACGGGGCCACATAAGTCTCGACCTTGAAAGTGAAAGTATCATCCCAGGGAAGTTTGGAATCTATCCAGCGTGCGAGAATTTGCACTTCTTTTTCACCAAGTGCGGGTCCCTTGGGAGGCATCCTTTCCGCTGCATCATTTGAAGTTATCCTTTTAATTAGTTCACTTTTTTTGCTATCACCTGAAACCACAGCCTTGCTTT
>SYCV01000068.1 GCA_005786805.1 Planctomycetia bacterium
AAAAAAGCTCCTTCCGCCATCGCTTCATTAGCAAGGCTTGAATCCAAGGCATCTCGTGATATAGCTACTTGCTTTTCAAGTGGCATGCTTAGGCTGTTTTTTTTGCTGCCGAGAAACATTTTATTTAATTTGACAGCATTATTTTTTTCCAAAATATGGCTCAAGCCCGATTTTTCCAATGTGGATATTGCGTTGCCATTAAGGCAGCATCCGCAGACCTTTGCCCGGGGGAATGATTGTTTGTCAACAAGAAGAACCTGTAGTTTTTTTCTAGCCAGAAGAATTGCAGCAAGTGCCCCGGCGGGACCGGCACCCACGATGATCACATCCCAGTTTCGGGTTGAGCATTCTCCAATTTTAATGTTTGGTTTTATCATTGCCTTTTCCATGACAACAAAAACCTGCAGGGCCAGCAGGATTTGATTTCCATATTTTCAAGCCCGGCTTGGATCGCTATTTCCATGGCTTCAGCCTTGGTGTAAGCGCCCGAAACTGAGAGAGGGCCATCCATGTGCACCACCGGGGACCTTGTGAGCAGACGGGATGCGAGCCAAACCATATGCCAGTTGAGCCAACTTCTTTCAAGATCGTTCAACAGGATCGCAACCCGCGATGCTTTAGCCATACGCCTTATCAATTTGATTGCATCATCATTGTCAAGGTGATGAAGAAAAAGAGAGCAAATTACGACATCGTGGACAGGGAAAGGTTGGTCGTCAAGGGCATCGGCTTGAATACATTCGACAGGCAGGTTCAACCTCCTGACTTTTTCATCCACCAGTTTAAGTGCGAAAGCCGATTTGTCAGTCACGGTGAACCTTATGTTGATCCCAGATTTTTTTGCTCTTTGGGCAAGGGCAAGTGGGATGTCCCCGCTTCCAGCAGCAATGTCCAGGACTGAGATGTTGTTGGATTGTTTTGAATGCCTTGCAAGCTCTGAAAGTGGTTTCCAAAGTATGCCGGTGCTGTTGCTAAAATAATTCAGCCTTGATAAGCCCACCAAAGCTTGTTGGTGTAATTTGGGAGAAATATCAGGTTGATCCATCCATTCAGGCAATCGGTTTCTTTTTGAAAGATCTGGCATATATCTTGACTGCATCCGTTGAATTAGTGTTCAAAACACTTTGAACCATCATCATACTGATTTGGCATTAGGCCTTACAAATTATTATCTTGAGTTTGGGGATGATTAGATTGTGATTGGTTTGAATGCGACTTCTCGTCCCTGCTGATATTTTGAAGAGAAAGAGTGGCGATTTTTCCAAGGTAATAAAGAAGTATGAGCATTGCCATAATTCCCACGCCCATGATAGCAAAGTACCAAAATTTAAAGTTTTGATCTGGAGAGTTTGCTAGATCAGATTGTTTTTGTGAAAGCTCTAAAATATCGGATAGGTTCTCAATAGAAGTGCCAATCAGAATGTAAAGGATGGAACCTGGAAGCATCCCAAGCATAGATCCCATGACAAATGTGCGCAAAGGGATGTTAGTCGCGCTAAAGGCGTAATTTAACAACCCATAAGGCATGAATATCGCTAGTCTCGCAAGAATCACAATTTTAAGGCCGCGTTTTTGCATGAGGTTATCAAAGTTTTTCAAAAAGTCAGATTTTGATATTTGTCTTTCAACAAATCCGCGGAATAAGAACCGACCAAGAATGAACATGGCGGCAGCGCCAATGGTGCTGCCAAGATTTGCGACTAGTATCCCAGGGAAGAAACCAAATAGAAATCCTGCTGAAATTGTAATTAAAGATGCTGGAAGTGAAAAAACTCCAAGGATGAAGTACAGGCTGGCGTAAAAAAACATTCCTTTCCAGCCCAGTTCTTTTATCCATTGCACTCCGGAGAATATGAATTCGCGCACATTGATTTGTGTGAAAAGATAGCCTGCAGTTCCTATTAAACCCAAGAGAATGAGAATTTTCAGGGTGCGAAGGGGAAGGCGCTGAGGACCTTGGGTGTTCTGCATGGTTTTTGTTCAAGCTTGGATGGTCTTGCCATCAAAAAGTAGGGGGAAGAATTGGCCGCCAAGTGGTTTTCCCTTTGGAATAGGAGGAACACCTTTCAGCAAAGGTTCATCACTGGATGAATATGTTCCATCCAGGAAAACATTAAGAACCACTGCCCTTCGGGGGAATGCCGATTTGTTTTCAAATGAACCATGGATGGTAAGGGGATGATGGAATGTGGCATGACCTTTTTTCAATGGTACCGGTGTGGCTTTGAATTTTTCAAATTGCCAGGGTTCAAGAACGGATTTAATCGATTCCATGTCGCCTGCCAGTCCGGTTATGGGTAATAAATCCCATTCGTGGCTTTGTGGTATGTAATGCAAGCAACCGTTTTCCTCATTTGCATCATCAAGCGCGATCCAACAGGTCAGGTGCTGCATGGGTTGTGTTCTGGTCCAATAGGAATA
Organism: Planctomycetia bacterium; assembly: GCA_005786805.1. Classification (GTDB taxonomy): domain Bacteria; phylum Planctomycetota; class Planctomycetia; order Gemmatales; family Gemmataceae; genus UBA969. Next base: position 2,422 of record SYCV01000068.1, read on the forward strand.
GTCCTGGTGCCATGCAACCACTCCGCCATGCCTTGCTGGCTTGCAGAATAGTTGGTCATGCCAGAATCTTACAGCCCCTCCCAGGAGTTGCGAGGCAGGTATGAGAAATCCAGGGGCCCAAAGAATGTCATGGAATGAAGGTTTGATTCTCCATGCCCCCAGCGCATGAAATAAAATTTTGCTCGGGTCTTTTGATTCATTGGAATGATATTCATGGAACAATTCATTGCCAGGCGCGTTTGGGTTTGTGAGATCTGATAAATCTTCCAGAAGTTTTTCGACCTGAAAGTCCTCCAACACTTTGATATCAGGCAAATACCCTTGGGAATTAAAAAAAACAAGTTGCTGATCTGAGATCGAAAATGATGAGTTGCTTTTTGAAAGCTGTGATTTGAAAAGATCGGAGACAGGTTTGGAGATCAGCGAAAGATCCTGAGTCATGATTTAATCCCTGGCCAAATTATTGGACATACTCGAAAGCTGGTCCATGATTAGATAAAGTTTATTCGTTTTAATCGTAACTTTACCATCGCAAAGATAAGAAAAAACAAAGTCAATGGTCAAGTTAAAGCTATTTCATGCAATATAGTTGATTATCCTTGGTTACTAAAAAGAAGAATCATGAAAATAAAAGTATACATCTTATCGGTTTGTTGGGTGTTTTTGGGGTATGGTTTGGTTCAAGCCGGTCCTGGTTGGTATGGTGGCGGTGACTACACTGCGAATTATGCCTATGGTTGGGTAGGGCAGGGACTGGGTGGTTTTCCCGGGCCTTTTCCTGGTAAGATTCCCAAAGACCCGGACCGTGAATTCACAAAAAGCCCCAGGCGTTTCATTCGGCAGTCCAATAAGGGCAAAATCACCCCTCTCATTTCATTGCCTGAAAATCCATCTAATTCACCCTCTGTTACAAGCGTGCCAAAAAACTCTGATGTTGCCACTTTTTTGGTGATACTTCCTGAGGATGCGACTTTGTTTGTGGATGGGAAGAAATCAGATCGCGATGGAAGAAAGCGATTGATTTATAGTCCTGAATTAAAAGCAGGTCGCCTTTATTCGTATACTTTCAAGGCTGTTTGGAATGATTCAGGCGAACAAAAAGAGGAATCACGGGAGGTGTTTTTTAGGTTGGGTGATGAGGTGAATGTGCCTTTTGGGGTGCAAAAATAATTTGAAACCCGGCTCCTGGATTTGTTATGATATTGGACAAGTTAGTCCATTTTCTTGAGGGGCCAAAATGTCTTTGGATAGAACCGCAATTTGTGATTATTTCCTTTCCTTGCAGGATTCCATAGTCACATCCTTGGAGCATGAAGATTCAAAAAGATTTCATGAGGATAGTTGGAAAAGGGATGGCGGTGGTGGTGGTCGTACCCGGGTTTTGTTGGATGGAGTGACTTTCGAAAAAGCCGGGGTTAATTTTTCCGATGTTAGTGGTGAATTTTCAGAAGAATTTGCACGGCAAATCCCCGGAGATGGGCGTTCTTTTACTGCCTGTGGTATATCCCTGGTGATTCACCCTAGAAACCCTTTTGTTCCGACTGTCCATGCGAATTTTCGATACTTAACCAGGGGGAGCAGAGCCTGGTTTGGTGGTGGAGTGGATCTTACTCCTTATTATCCTTTTCGAGAGGATGTAATAGCTTTTCACAAGATTTGGCATAAGGCCTGTTTAGAGCATTCCAATGTTGCTAATTACGATAAGCTGAAAAACTGGTGTGATGAGTATTTTTTTCTTCCCCATCGAAATGAGCCTCGGGGCGTTGGTGGCATATTTTTTGATTACCTTGACAGTAATTTAGATGAGGTTTTGTCCTTCGTGAAGAAATGTGGCAATTCATTTGTTTCTTCGTATCTTCCAATCGTTAAGAAACGAAAAAGTCATGAGTATTCTGAAGCTCATAAAGAATTCCAGGAATATAGGCGTGGTAGATATGTGGAGTTTAACCTCCTATATGACAGGGGAACGATATTTGGGTTGAAAACAGGCGGACGAATTGAATCCATATTAATGTCCCTGCCTTTAAAAGTACGCTGGTTATATGACTACCAGCCTAAGCTTGGTTCCAGGGAAGCTGAACTTTATGATGTTTATTTGAAACCGAAAGATTGGGCTAGGGAAGTATAAACAAACATAAGCCCAGATTTTAACTGAGCTTATGGTTGTAAGTCATAAATTTTGGCCAGCTTACAGATTCTTACTTGCGATGTCTGATCTTTGATCGCATTCTTCTCTTTTTGCGTCCTACTTTTCTTCGGCCTTTGCTAGTACCCATATAATTCCTTCAAATTAAAAAACATACATCCTTACAACATTAATCTAATATTATAAAAAGATGACTTGTTTTGGCAAGATGATGTGTTGATTGCCCATGGATTTGTTGACTCAAATCTGTTTGAGCAGGGGATATTGATGGAATTGGATGTTGTGGCGGATACTGATCACATTGGATTAATGTTCGCTTTATTAGCAGTACCTGTTCTTGTATTCATTAATGGTTTTTTTGTGGCAGCTGAATTTGCGCTTGTCTCAGTCAGGAAAACCAGAATCGAGGAAATGGTTAACTCTGGTGTCATCGGTGCATCCAAAATCCAAAAAGTGATGCAGAACCTTGATCAAACCATAGCTGCTACTCAACTTGGGATCACAATCGCAAGTATCGGTCTTGGGTTTGTCGGTGAGCCTGCTGCCGCCCGGATTCTTATGCCCTTGTTTCAGTGGGTTGTTCCCGCCTGGAAGGAAGTGACTGTCCATGGGGTTGCTACTGTAATAGCATTTGTCGGTGTGACTTTCATTCATGTTGTTTTTGGGGAGTTGATTCCGAAAACTTTGGCATTGAGAGCACCTGAGAAGGCTTCCCTTCTTGTTTCATCTGCGATTCTGATGTTTAATCTGGTTACCCTTCCTATCATTAAAATGATGAATGGCACCGCCTTATTTATGATTCGTATGATGGGAGTGAGTGTTCCTAATGTCCCTCAAGTCGCACATTCCGTTGAAGAGTTAAAACTGTTGATAGAAGACACCGAGGAAGCCGGGATTTTGGAAGCTGAGCAGGCTACCTTTCTGCAAAATGTATTTCAACTTTCATCAAAAACGGTGAAAGAATGCATGATTCCAAGGGAAAAAATGTCGATGATCGAACTCAATACTCCTTTTGACAAGGTGATGGAGATTGTTCGAGATGGTGGTCATACACGAATGCCCGTGTTTGATAAGGACCATGATAATATTGTGGGCATAGTTAATACCAAGGATCTTTTTTATCTGGTTGGATCAGCAGGTGCTGTGGTTCTTGAGGATGCGCTTTATCCGGTTATTTATTTCAAACCCAATGCTACCATTTCGTTCGCCTTGAAAACTTTCAAGAGTAAACATCGGCATATGGCTATTATCAGGGATGAGGATTCTAATAAGGTACTGGGCTTGATAACTTTTGAAGATATTCTTGAGGAAATTGTTGGTGAAATTGAGGACGAACAAGACAGACCCGAGGATGGTTCTCGAGTTTTTCGTGCGATCATCCGAAAAAAGACCAATTAGGATCGCACGGTTCGCCAGCAGAGGAAAGTCCCCGCGGTAATAATGAGCACATCTGCGGCCCAAACCAACATTACTGGGTCTATCCTCCCCTCTTTTGCCATACCTGTTCCACACAACATAAGAGGATAATAAATAAGTACGATTGGAAGAAAACAGGTGATGAATGAACTAAGGAAATCACTTTTGCTAAGCCAAATGCCGACCGGGCAACCCACAAGGATAAAACAAAAGCAACCAAGGCTTAGAGCAGGCCTCATTAGAAGTTCGACATTAAGAAACAAATACTGTTGCTTGGAGTGTTTGAGTTTCCCCTTTAGGTTCTCGACATGTTTAGGGAGATCCGGTGTTGTTGCGTTGCCAGAATTAAGGGCGACCTCGGCGTTACTGATGTCATCCAAGACTTTCGCCATTTCCGACTCATATTCAACTCTTTTGGCCAATATCTCCTGCCAAGTCATGTCTCTTGCTCTTCGATTGGCTTCATTGTTCATGGTGGATGGCAAAGGTACTTCCCAAATTCTGTCCTCAAAATAACCTTTGCTGCCATCCTCGAAGGTTGCTATGCCATGTTTCATATGAATCATGAGCAATTTACGCTCTTTATCTACGGAAAGCCTGGCTTCTCTGGCTTGGGCAACCACATCGATAGAACCTTTCACATCTCGTCTTTTAAAGGTTGGGTTTATAAGTTTTTTTCCTTGTACGCCTTTTACGAACATGGAGTAGGGAATATTTGAATGGTTGATCATTCCATTTTTTTTAAGCATGGAGTAAAGTAGCTCCTCAGCATCATTGAATACCATTGCTCGCAGAAGATGATGAGTGTGAGGGATGATCTGATAGTATAGGACCATTGTCACCGTACTCATGATAATACCAAGGCAAAGACCAGGGAGCACGATCTGCCAAAGGTTGATGCCAGATGCCCGAATGGCGAGAACCTCATTGTCCGCGGATAATCTACCATAAACAACACAAGTCGCGAAAAGCGTGGTGGCTGGTATAGTGTAAGGCAGAGTACTGGGAATAAGCAGGGGGATGGCTGCAAGAATTTGGGCTGGTCCCAATCCTTGCTGTGTGGCTTCAGCAACAATCCCAGCCATCAAAAGAATTCCGGTAATTCCAACCAAGGCTAGAAAAAAAACCTTGAAGAGTTCCCAAAAAACCATTCTTTGAAGGATTCCAAACACCTGGTTAATCTCCAGCGTAATTTTGTTTATTTAATTAATCAGGATAATTCTGATACATGGTTTGGTAATTTAAGTCAATACACCCGTTTGAACCTTGTAGTTTTGGTTAACCAGGGGGGTTGGTTGCGGATGGGGCGTTTGGGGTGTATGTTTGTAGTCGTAAATTAATTATAAAAATTTTATTGTTAGCATATCTAATATTAAGTTATGTATAATAGAGAATTATTAAGTTCATTAAATATTAATTTCACTAGAGTCATTATTTAAAGTTATAATTTGCTAGTTTTTAAATTTACCTGATTGTTTTTATATAGATTTGAATTTGTTTTTTCGTCAACTACTCTTACAATTCTTCGCATTTTTTGAGGTGGGTTGCCATGTCTAAGACTTCAAATTCGCGTCATAATGGTTTTACCTTAATTGAGTTGCTTGTTGTAATTGCGATAATCGGGATTTTGGTGGGATTACTTTTGCCAGCAGTGCAAAAGGTTCGCGAAGCTGCTTCCCGCACGCAATGCTTGAACAATCTAAAACAAATTGGCCTGGCTCTTCATGGATATCATGATGTGAATGCATTTCTTCCCCAAGGGCAATCACCTTGGACGAGCCTTTCTACAGGTCAAAATTTATGGAATGTGGCTCCATTTGAAGGATCTTGGTCATTTTTGGCTTATATTCTCCCTTTCATGGAGCAGGAAGCGATTTACAAAAAGGCGAAAGCATATGCCTCCAGCGTCGCTACAGCGTATTCATGGGATAATCCTGTTTGTGCTCAAAGAATGAAAATTTTTAACTGTCCAGCTGATGCGCGTGGAGTTTTGGCCATGACGGCGGCGGCGGCGGGTACCTCGGTTGACCAATCGTTAACTGGGTATTTAGGCAATGCTGGGACTACCTCCACATCTTATGATGGAGTTCTTTTTATCGGATCGAAAATTAGATTTAATGATATATCAGACGGGCTTAGCAATACTTTTGTAGTAGGAGAGCGTCCTCCAAATTCAAACCTTGAATTTGGCTGGTGGTTCGCTGCATATGGCTATGATGGCAAGGGTAACGGTGATTGTGTGATGACATCAAACGACCTTGCGATCGCTAATTATTTCATAGCTAATTATTCAGCGCCTCCAAACAAGCCATGTAATGGAACCGCAGCCCAAAAAATTGGATTGCAAACTGGTGCTCCTGAAGTTGGTTGTGATGCCGCACATTATTGGAGTTTTCATAATGGTGGTTCAATGTTTTTGATGGGGGATGGTTCTACTCGATTAATCATGAATTCCAGTAATTCCATAATAGGTGCGTTAAGTACTAGAGCTTCTGGAGAGGTTTTAAACCTCCCATGATAAGGCTTGTAATTCTTCAAGGAATGATCCATGAAAAACAAGTTTTTTAATCTTCAAGTAATATTCTTATGCTTTATTTTGATTGGTTGCGGCTCAGATGCTCCGGTGTCACCTCCAGTGGATGTGCCAACTATGCCACCACAAGACTCGGGCGCTGGAAAAAACATTAAATCCAGAATTCCCCGCCAGCCAGGTAGCCAAAATCAAGGTAAATGAGATGCGTGTGACTGTCGTTTTTCTTTATGGAATTCAGGGCATATCGTTGTGTTTATTTGATTTCAATAGTCACCTTTTCAATTTTTCCTGTAAAGTTAAACGGTGTTTTGTATTCCTGGCTTACAGGCGTACCAAGGTTTCTTCCTATTAATAAACCGAATCCTGTCATTGTGCTGTAATTTTCCGCGGATTTGATGTCCTTGGTCTGGGCCACATTGTTTCCATCCACCGATAGTTCAATGTCTCCTGTGAAAAAGTTTGGTTTCGAATTTTTCGACTTAGGGGTGAAATGGACGGATAGCGTATGTGAACCAGATGTGATGGGTGATGGAGAGGAAATAGTGAATTCATGTAATTTTAAATAATTGTGTGTGAAATGAAGTTTTTTATCTTTTAGGAAAAGTGACCAGCCCCCAAATTCGCCCCCACTGCAAGCAAGTACTCCATCTGCGCCATTTTGGGGTATTTCCACTTTTGCTGAAATAATGTGCTCTCTTCCAAGAATTTGTGGTGCGGCAAGGGGGTGGAGGATGGAAGTTCCGGGATAAAAGGTGTAAAGTTTTTTTGGAAGCGCCGCAACTGGGCGTGTGGGGTCTGCAGCCCTTTCGTATCTCCGGTCATCAAGAGGGAAAACATTGTGTTTAATGGCTTCATCGAGCCAAATTTTTTGTAATTGTGAAAGTTTTTCCGGCTGTTTTGTCGCTAGATTATTGGACTGAGTGAAGTCCTCTTCCGAGTAAAGTTCCCAGATGTCATCGTCCCAGGATGAATCTTTTTTATGCCAGGTAACCGCAGTCCATCCTTCGGACCAAATAGCCCTGCTTCCCAGCATTTCGTAGTATTGAACTTTTTTGGTGGTCTTGGCATTTGCATTCGTGAATGTGTATGCCATGCTGGTGCCGTGGATTGGCAACTGGGAGACACCATTGACTGAAGTCGGTGCGGGAAGTCCGGATAGTTCCAAGATGGTTGGGACAACATCAACAAGATGATGGTATTGGGTTCGAATAGAGCCGCCATCCTTGATTTTTGCCGGCCATGAAACAATGAATGGGTCGGTGTTGCCTCCGGCATGGGTGTCTTGTTTCCATCGTTTGAATGGGGTGTTTCCTGCCATTGCCCAACCCATTGGATAATGTGGGTCTGAAGATGGAGATCCAGCTTGTTCCAAGTTTTTGATCATTTCGGGAATAGTATCTGGAAAAAAATTACGGTAGCGGTCTGTGTTAAGGGTTCCGTTTTGTAGCCCCTCTTGCGAGGCACCATTGTCAGATACAACCATGATAAGTGTGTTGTCCCGGATTTTCATTTCTTCCAAGCTTTCAATCAATCGCCCCAGATTATGGTCTGCATGGTCAAGGAAACCGGCAAAAACTTCCTGAAGCCTGGTATAAACTTTTTTCTGGTTGTCGTTTAGATTGTTCCAAGGCTCGATACCAGGGTTTGCGGGTGGAAGCACGGAATTTGAAGGAATTATTCCCATAGCCTTTTGTCGTTCAAAGGTTTCTTCGCGAATTTTATCCCACCCTTGATCAAATTTTCCCTGATATTTGGCAATAAATTCTTTAGGAGCATGGAGGGGGGCATGGCAGGCGCCAAGGGCAAGATAGGTGAAAAAAGGTCTCCCTGTATTTGCCTGCTGCTGGTCACGAATATATTTAATGCTGCGGTCCACAAGATCTTCCGTCAAGTGGTAGCCACTGGTGGTTGGTGTGTCTATGAAGTGATTATCCTGGCATAAAAGTGGAGCCCATTGGTCAGTCTCGCCACCCAAGAATCCATAATATTTTTCGAATCCCATGCCGAGGGGCCAACGGTCGAATGGACCTGCGGCAGTGTAGGCGGTGTATGGGGCTAGGTGCCATTTTCCCACTGCCATGGTGTTGTACCCGTTTTGCTTGAGGATTTCAGGAATCATGGCAGCGCTTTTTGGGATATTTCCATAATTTCCAGGAAATCCGGTGGCGCCTTCCGTGATAGCTGCCAGGCCAATTGAGTGGTGATTTCGTCCGGTGAGTAAAACGCCACGGGAAGGGGAACAAAGTGCGGTGGTGTGAAAATTGTTGTAACGGAGTCCGCTTTTGGCAAGTTTGTCAATATTGGGAGTGTTGATCGGGCCTCCGTAGCAACCAAGATGTCCATAACCAACATCATCAAGAACCACCAGAATAATGTTGGGGGCCTCTTTGGGTGCATTCAGAGGAAGTGCCGGCTTCCAGTCAGGTGTGGAATCCCTGTAATTTTTTTCTATTTTGCCTTTAAATTCCGTTGAGGAAGGAGGTAGGACTGCTCGATTTTGTTTCTCCCCAGCATCATTGGATGGATTCTTTGCATGAGTTTTTGGTGAGACAATTTGAAGATTTATTGAAACCAGTAAAAAAATTCCAATCGAGATTGAGCCAATTGCATAGAGATGATTATTTGATTTCATGGTGATTTTCTTTGTTCACTGTGATTGTTATAAAACATTAATTCAATTTTGACTGTTTTTTAATCGATTCCCAATGTTTTATTTTAGATTAATGGGAATAGCAACCGGATGTTGATAAGTATGCCTTTGAAAATGATTGCATAGATACCTTTTTGGTTTGTTTTTTGTCGCAACATTCCCTCTGCCTTGATATAAAAAAAGCATTCAAAATTATCATTGGAGGTTTATTCGTGCAAATTCCAGCAGTGACTCTTGTGAAACAAATTGCTAAGCAACCCGAGGTCAAGGATGTGGCTGGAGAAACTCTGGCTCAATGGAAGAGTTCAGGGTTGGCCCAAAAAATCAAACCTGGTGCGAATGTCGCAATTGGCGTTGGTAGCAGGGGAATTGCCAATCTCGCCGTGATAGTAAAAGCGACCATTCAATATTTCAAGGAGATAGGCGCCAAACCTTTCATAGTATCGGCAATGGGTAGTCATGGCGGTGCCAATTCCAAGGGGCAGCGTGAATTGCTTGGAGAATATGGGATTTCCGAGGAGAATCTCGATGTAATTGTGAAGACCGATATGGATTCGGTGGTTATTGGCAAAAACTCGTGGAATGAACCTGTTTATTGGGATAAGAATGCTCTTGCTGCAGATGCTGTCGTGACGATTTCAAGAATCAAGCCCCATACTGATTTTAGAGGCCGCTATGAAAGCGGCATTGCAAAGATGCTGGTTATTGGACTAGGTAAGCGTGAGGGTGCCTCCCAACATCATCGTTGGGGTTTCAAGGGTTTGCGCGATATGCTTCCTGAAACAGCGAAGGTTATCCTTGAAAAAACAAATTTTTTGGGTGGATTGGCTGTGCTTGAAAATGCTCATGAGCACACGGCGAAGCTTCAGTTTGTATCTAATTCAAACCTAATGGATGTGGAGCCCAAGTTGCTTGATGAGGCCCGACAATTACTTGGAAAACTCCCATTCCATGATATTGATCTTCTGGTCGTTGGTGAAATAGGTAAGAATTACAGCGGTGCTGGAATTGATCCCAATGTGGTTGGACGATTGTTGATTGAAGGGCAAAATGATTTTGAAACGCCTAAAATCATCCGTATGTGTGCGTTGGATCTTTCCCCAGAAAGTCATGGTAATGGTACGGGGGTAGGAATCGCCGATCTAACCACTGACAGGCTGCTTGCTTCCATAGACCCGGTCCCTTTTCGCATGAATAACCTGACCGCATGTTTCCTATGGCGTTCCAAATTGCCAATCGCTTTTCCCAATGATAAGCAATGTATAATCACCGGGTTGGAAACTTGCTGGCAACCGGATCTCAAAGCGATTCGCATGGTGATTGTCCCAAATACCCTGGAACTGGCAGAGCTTTATGTTTCTGCTCCTTTGCTGGATGAAGTTAAAAAAAACAAGGATCTTTTGATTTCTGGAGATTCTTTTGAACTAAATTTTGACGGGAGTGGGAATCTAAATCAAAAGAAACTGTTTCCCAATAGTGCGCAAGGGCGGAGAATTTCAGCGCGTCATTAAGTTGGGATAATTTGAGGATTAGGGATATATCAGTTAGGCAGGGGTTGCAAAATGCTCCTGCCTTTTTGAATTTGATGGCATGTTTCATTTATTGCCACTTGATTTGTAAAAATTGATTAAAGAAATACCTTGACCAGCTTCAATTCCGGGGTAAGAGTCCATTGAGTATTGGTGGGGATCTTATTTTCCACTTCGGGGGCAGGTTTTCAGGGTTTTAATATTATATTGGCCGGATATTTTCCCACACGCTGGTATGGAAGCAGGTCGCCTGGTTTTGGCGCATCGTGGGGATGAGGTGCTTGGCTGTGTCACGGAATCATTTTAATATTTTTTGCTTGGTTTTTTTGATTGTTGGCTGCAATTCCTCAGGAAATAAAGCTGATTCAAAAGATCCAACTCAATCAACATCCCCTTTTGGTATTTTCCAAAAAAAACCTGAACCTAAAAAAGATACCCCTAGCACATCCTTGGGTTCCGCGGCTCTTCCCAATGGTAAACCAAGCGGGGTTCTTGCAGGACAGGTCATGGATCGAAACAATCGCAGGCCTGCTGGGGTAATAATTCAAGTCGTGGATTTGCAAAAAAACACACCTGATTCAAAGTTTGATGTTTCTGCAGATTCACAAGGCTATTTTACAATAAATAACCTACAGCCCGGTAGAAACTATCAGCTTGTTGCAAGGGTTAAGGATGGCGACAAATTTTATACCGGAACTATCCTCGCAACACCTCCAAATCCAAGGGTTTCAATCTTTGTTAAAGAGGATTTTGGCAATTCCCTGCCTGCAACAACTAGTCCAACAGAAAAATCCGGGGTTTCCGAACCAAGCGCCCCAGCCGCATTGGAAAAGCCTAAAGGTGCTGATTCCGCTTCTGACAGTAATGCTCCTGCCAGTACCACTTCGCTTCCAAATGCCGACAAAATAGCAAGGGATAATCTTGCAAGCAGTGCCGTTCCTGGTGCAATTTTGTCCATACCTCCCCGTGGCAACGACCAAGGTGGTTATTCCATTCCATCCCCACCATCCCTGCCTTTGATTGGAAATGTGATTTCAATAAATTCTTCTGGTGTGCAGAATCAACCTGGGCTTCCAAGTGCTGGGAATTTTTCTGCCTTGCCAACCCCCGTGCCTTCATGCGTGCTTGTTGGGCAAAAACTGGAGAATTTCAGTCTTTACGATATGAATGGGCAGATTTGGGAATACAAAAGGAACAAGACTGGCAGGGTTGTTCTTCTTGATTTTTGGTTTAGCTCTTGCGGACCATGTTTGCAGTCGATTCCTCACCTGGTTGAGTTGCAGAGAAGGTATAAAAACTTTGGTCTTGAAGTAGTGGGAATCGCGTATGAGAAGGGAACACCCGAGGAAAAAGTTTCAAAAGTACGACCTATCAGGGCTAGATACCATATGAATTACACCACGCTGTTTGGTGGGTCAGGTCCTGAACCCTGTCCTCTACGCACACAGTTTGATGTCACCAGTTTTCCTTCCCTGGTTCTTTTGGATGATGAAGGGAACATTGTTTGGAAAAATCAAAAAGATGAGGGAATAGATCAAAGGCAATTAGCTGAGTTGGAGTTGGAAATTCGTAGGGGTTTGGGAATTCGAACAAAATAAGTTTTCTCGTTGTTTGTTATAGGAAGTTGTTAATCGATATTTATAATCATCAGCTTATCTTGATGGTTGATTCGGTGTCTTTAAAATTTTGAATTAAATTATGGGAATGAAAACTTTAAATTGTGTTGAAATCCGGGTAGGAGGCATGCTCTTTGTTTCCCGCGGGTTTGTTTCCTGGCCTGATTAATAAACCTGTGGCCATACCCGCGATTTTAGCCGCGTCAAGCTCATCGGTCACATCTGAAAGAAATAGAATATCACCAGCATTGATATTTAATGTTTTTGTGATTTTTTCATAACTTGAATGAGTTTTTTTTGGCCCGGAAGTTGTGTCGAAATGATGGGTTATCTGGTTTTCAAGATTACCGAATGTGGTGTTGGCAAAGTAAATTTTTTGTGCAAGTATGCTTCCTGAAGAATAGATTCCGATTACTATTCCTGATTTTTTCCAGCGGTTAAATGCCACTGGAACATCCTGGTATATGTGGCCTTTTAGCTCCCCGCTGGTGAATCCTTTTTGCCAAACCAGACCCTGCAAGGCTTTTAATCCTGTTGCCTTGCTGTCTTCCGTCATTCGTTGGCGGGCAAGATGTGTGATGCGGTTTATTTTTTCTTCCTTGGAATTCGCCCCATTAAGGAAATCACCAAGACTTGCGAAGTTCTCGTCTTGAGCAAAGACTTCCAATGCCTTGATTGTTTCGACTTTCTCGTAGGACTCATTTAGAAAACCATGAAGATTTTTTTGGGCGTAATCAAACATGGTTGTATGTACAAAATCAATAGCTGAGGTTGTTCCCTCAATGTCTAAAAGAATCACTTTGTACCTGGAGCTGATCATACGGATAAGTTTACATCCATATTTCCCTCGCCTTTGATGTGAGAGGGGCCCCAGCATAGCGGAGCGTAGTTACCATGGATTCCGTTGTCGATGTAATTTGGAGTCCAACCAGATTTGTCCTGGAATAACCTGATCGCCCGTATGGTTTTATCCTCACATAGGCCAAACCAGTGCCGAGTTCCCCGGGGCACATTGATCAGGTCGCCCGCTTCCACTTGTATTGCGAAAACCGGTCCATTCTTCGGATGAATATGGAATAATCCTTTGCCTTTAAGTATGAACCGAACCTCATCCTCGGAGTGGGTGTGTTCCATCTTGTATTTTGCCATCAACTCGTCAAGATTTGGGGTTTCTGGAGAGACATTCATCACATCCGCGGTCACATAGCCCCCTTTTTGCTTAAGCACCTCGATCTCTGGTGCATAAGCCCTAAGTATCTCATCAGCATCCGCTTCAGGGTTTACTCTCTCAGCAAGAGGCCATTTTTCGTAAAAGATTCCATGTGGATTTATGAACGCCTGGATATCCTTCTCGGATTTTAATGACCGATTTTCATCTGGTATCAGTACTACAGCCATTTAACTTCTCCTTTTATTTATTATTAGTCTTTAATCAGCAAGGTTCGACCTGTAACTTCAAAAAGAAATTCCAAAGTTTCAACATGCCTTTGTGCTTCCTCAAGGTTGGCACCCCAGGCATAAAGGCCATGTTTTCGAATTAGAAACCCAAATGGAACAAATTCCTTGTGTCCAAAAGTGCGTTCATTAACTTTTTTTGCAAGTTCAGTAATATCTTGGCTATTGGGGTATATGTCGATCCATATTCGACTTTCATGGCTTTTAATTCCAGAAAGCCCCTTAAGCATCTCATATCCTTCAAGCCAAAACCCACCCGTGGGCCCATATTTTTCTGATAACAAGGTTCCCCATACCGAATGCACATGAAGAACAGCATTTATGTCATCTTTGTTAGTCAACATAAGATGAAGTGCTGTCTCTGCTGACGGTTTTTCCTGAGTTTTTTCAAGGGGTATACCTTTTTCGTTTAGCAGTAGAAAATCTTCAGGGCTTAGATTTTCCTTGTGTTTTCCACTTGCTGTTATGAGTAATTGATGCGGTTTTCTACTGATTAACGCACTGTAATTGCTGCTGGTCGCAAGCGACCATCCCCTGCGATGGAATTGTTTGCCAAGAGAAATGATCTTGGTCTTTGATTTTTTAATATCCTTGGTGCTGGTGGTTTTGGGAACATTGTTTTTTTTAACTTTTTTTGTGGTGGATTCTTTTTGTGTCTTTTTCATGTCTATGCCCGTTTATTTGAGAAACAACCAATTTCAATCTAATGGTAGTAGCATTGGAAATCAAAGCAAATGATTTCTATTTGCTAGGCATTACTCAAGGGATGTTTGATTTTTGCTCAACTATTTTTTGCAAGGATTCCACTAGCACGCAATTTCCCTCGGTAAATTCATTTCTGCGATATCTTGCCAGAATAATATGGGATTGTTTCGCTAGCATTCGCCTTATTTCACGCCTTTTGCCTTTGATTTTTGGAATTACCATAGAATCATATGCGGTGGTTTGATGCCGCATCCATGCTATTACAGCAGCCTGAGCTCTTTTTTCTATGGGGATTGTCTTGGTGCGGGCGACGGTCCCGCTACCCACCGGGGTGGAATGATCCGTGACCACTTTTGCAATTTTATGTGCCAATTCAGAATGGGCAGGATTAAATGCAAGGTATGCGATAACAGCGGCATTAAAATCCTCGACATATTCTGACTGGGCTTTTAATCTTCTTTTGGCGTCATTTTGTTTGCGATTTACATGGGCAAGTGTTGACCTTTCAGCGATTAATTCTGTTTTTATTCTTTCAATCGTTGATGCGTCAGCCCACACGCCTTTCGAAAAAATCCTTCGTCCAATTTTTTCCTGAACTACAAAGTGATCGCCAGCGGATTTTACCCTCCTTGTCAAAGCTGCATCTCCCGGTGGTAGTAAAGCCCATCCATCTGGTATTGGGATGGCTTCCCCATTTTTCCCGCAAACTGATTTGAGGTTGGGTCCGGGTTTGAATATGTTTTTTGTCACTTAAATTCACCTCCTTGTGCGGAGTTTTATCTCATTTGAGTAATTCAATTGTTTCCTTGATTAATGCCGCGTGTATTATGATTGCGAGCCCAAGTCTGTGACGGATTTTACTTGTTCCATAAATGAGCTTAATGTCTTCATCAAGGAAGTGTTGAGCCGAAACCAACCCTAGAATTATTCTTGTGTCATCTTGCTGGTTAGCCCTTGTAAGATAAACCGGTCCTCCGCTGTCCCCTTCAAAAATATTTCCGCTCATCAGAAATGTTTTGGTTTTTATGGTTGGGGATAGGGGAAAGGTTGCAATCGCCCCATTTCTAAGAATTGGAAATCCTGCGGAATTTGCCTCGGCGCGATGCGGGTATCCCAGGTTGGCAATAAGATCTCCCGGGTGGACCTTGTGTTTTTTCAACATTTCATCATTAGCAAGTAGTTCAACTGAAAGATCAGGCAGATCGGCATTCTTTGGGGGTATTATCCAAAGTACAGCTATATCTTCCGTTGGATGTTTAATCCAAAGTGGTTTTCCCTCCTTGCGAATGGATGTTTTTACAATCTCCTTGATGTATTCCCCTTCAGATTTTTTAGTTCTAAATATCAAATTAATATCATCGCCTGGCACATTACTAAACACATGTGCGGCAGTGATAAGAATGTGTTTTTGTTCTTTGTTTTTTCTCAAAATAAACCCAGTCGCGGTTGATTTCTCATGCATAATCTTGATTGTTGCACGCATTAATTGCGTGTTAAATTCGTCATCTTCCGCCTGTGTTTTTGTTGTTAAAAAAGAAAAAACAAGAGTTACAAATAAAAAGCGGGTGAGGTACATGGATAAATCCTTCATGGCTGAAATTATCTTTAGTGTTGCCCTAGTATAGTGCGGTATCTTATGATTTTAAACAGTGAATCTTTTTGAATATAATGCTGTTTTTTGCTGATAATTTGTTTTGCATTTTATCCCATTCGGTCATTGATTTCTTGGCTAAATGGGTCTTTGAAAAGGTAATATTGATTTTGCTATGTGATAATGCCCATCAGCAGTAAGATAAATTTCGTATATTTTTTTAAATATTTTGTTTTATGAGGGGGTAAGTCATGAAAATTGTAAAGATGATAGTAATGCCCGTTTCTTTTCTTTTTGGAACCGTTGATTTTGTTTTTTCTGCACCTCCTGATTTTCAAAAAGATATTCAACCACTTATGACCCGTTATTGTGTTGAATGCCATGGTTCCAACAAACCAAAAGCCGGGATTCGCCTTGATTCTTATGATGCGATTCTGGCAAAAAGCCGGAAACAATCAGTGATTCCCGGTGAACCAGAAAAAAGCAAGTTATTAATGACCATGACCGGGCAGGCTAAATTGATGCCTCCAAAAAAGTTTTCACCCAGGCCAACTGCGGATGAAATTGAGATGATAAAAGATTGGATCAAAGCTGGTGCCAAGAAATAATTTGGTTCAATCCATTTAAGGGATATGATTTTCGTGATGAAGGTGTCAAGCACTTTTGTTTTGTTTGCTTCTGTTTTTATTGGATGTTTCATAAATTGGATTATGACTTTTGGCTTGCCTCAAAAAGTTGCCACCCATTTTGATATTTCAGGAAATCCTGACGGGTTTATGGCCCTCCAAAATCATCAGATTTTCATTGTGCTTTTTACTTTGGTTTTCCCTTTATTCATTGTTTTCATGGTGGGTGTTGTTCCAGCTTGGTTTCCAAGTTTGGTGAACATATCCAACCGTGATTATTGGTTTGCCAGTGAACGAAAAAAACAAACGCTTGATTACCTGTATGTAATGGCGGTGCGGTTAGGGATAATCATGGTGTTATTTTTTGTGGGGCTAAATATTCTCACAATAAAAGCAAACAATTCAAAGCCAGTTGTTTTGCCGATTGGTGTTTTTTTTACATTGCTATCTGGTTTTTTGATAAGTGTTTTTGTTTGGGTCTTTCTGCTTTTTATGCGATTCAAAAAAACTGATTCTCCACCGAGGTAAAGTCTGCCATAGTGCTTCTGGGATTTTGCTTTGGTTTGGTTATTCATCTGCAATCTTTTTAATCAAGGAATCCGGCATGCTCAGAATTCTTTTGGTGTTGCTTTTTGCGGGCCCATTATTAGCTTTGGAACCGTCCGAGATTATCATTATTGCCAATAAAGATATGCCTGATTCTGTTTCATTAGCAAAGTATTATGCTGCCAAAAGGGATGTTCCGCAGGAAAATATTTTTTTGACTAGTCTTCCATCGGGTGAAGATATTCAACGGATTGATTTTGACAAAAAGCTTGTTGAGCCGTTGAGGAATGAGATTGAAGCCAAAAAAGACAAGATAAAAGCTGTTCTTACAGTTTATGGTGTCCCGCTGCGTGTTGGCCCCCGGGTTTTATCCAAGGATGAAAAACTAAAAGTTGATGAGTTGCGTTTGAAGCTTGATGATGCGCGCAAAAAACTTGAGAAAGCTGAAAAAGATAAAGATAATAAAAATGCCTTGGATGATCTTAAAAAAAATGTTGCAGGGTTGGATTCCCTATATCGCGCTTCCAGTGCTTCTGAGAGTCTGGCTTGCGTGGACAGTGAGCTCATGTGTTTGCTGTGGAAACCTTATGACCTTAACCGTTGGCAACCAAACCCACTTTATTGGAAAGCACCTCGTGAAATAAAAGATCGACTTCCAAATACCCTGATGACTTGCAGAATAGATGGTCCCACTTTTGAAATTGCGAAACGAATTGTGGATGATTCGATCGAGACAGAGGGTAAGGGATTAAATGGCAAGGTTTATTTTGACGCAAGAGGTATCGCATTGAATGCAAAAAACCAAGGTGATGCCACAGGATATGGGGGATATGATGAATCTTTCCGTGAGGCAGCCAGGCTGCTTAAATCTTCCGGGATGGATGTTGTTCTAGATGATAAACCCCAGTTATTTGAACCAAATTCATGCAATGATGCCGCCTTGTATGCCGGGTGGTATTCCCATGCGAATTTCATTGATAATTGCAAATATGTCAAAGGGGCGGTTGCCTGGCATCTGGCCAGCAGTGAAGCTGTGACACTGCGCAATTCCAAGAGTAAAGTATGGTGTCCCAATCTGTTGCAAAAAGGGGTGGCTGCCACACTTGGGCCCGTGGCTGAACCCTACACCATTGGTTTTCCCAAACCTGCGGAGTTCTTTGGATTTTTAACCACTGGGAAGTACACATTGGTTGAAACCTATTCTCGGACCGTTTATCTTACGAGTTGGATGACAGTCCTTGTCGGCGATCCCCTTTACAACCCCTATAAGAATAATCCCGTTCTAAAGGAGGAGTTGGTTGAGGTGAGTCCTAAACCAAGCTCTGGCATGAAGTAAATCAATTTGTTTTTTTATGAAATTGATTAATCAGATGATTGGGGGCATTTTGGAAAGGCATGAGCTGAAAGATGGTGGCGTTCTTTTTTTTGATGAGTCTTTTTTATCATCTTTTTTGGCACTTGATTATTTTTATGAAATAAAAAATAACACTTTATGGGTGCAAATGCCGGGTGTTTTTGGTTATATGCAGCCCCGGCTTACAGCATCTTATGGGGATGATGGATTAGTTTATTCTTATTCAGGCACTCGTAATTACGCTTTGCCTTGGACTTCCACTTTGTTGGAAATCAAGCAAAGGTTGGAAGATTTGATGGGCTCTTATAATTATTGTCTTTTAAATCGTTATAGATCGGGTAAAGACAGTATTTCGATGCATTCCGATAATGAGCCTGGGCTTGTTCCCCTGATAGCGGCTGTTTCACTGGGGGCGACCAGAATATTTAAGATAAGGCATAAACTCTCAAAAGAAACCAGGGATTTTTCGCTGCAAAATGGCTCCCTTGTAATTATGGGCGGAACCATGCAAGAATTTTGGCAGCATGAAATTCCAAAAAGCAAAGGTGATGTTGGGGAACGAATCAGCTTAACTTTCAGGCGTCTATCCTAGACATCTGGTTTTTTTCAAGTGAGCTAGCCTTTGCAAAGTCATTTTCCGCTTCCACTGTTTTTCCCATTAATTTAAGAAGCTTACCTCGGTTAAGATAATACTCGGCTTCATTGGGATTCAATTCAATAGCAATCGTGTAATCGTTGAACGCTTCTTGATGTTTTAGGCTTTTTTCAAAAAGCTTACCTCGTAGATTGTAATCGCATGATTCTTTTTTGGGTGATAATTCAATCACTTTATTGTAATCAGATATGGCTTCAATGAATTTTTTTTGAGTAATGTAAAGATTTCCTCGAAGTTTATAGGCGTTTTTTTCATCAGGACCAAGTTCAATTGCTTTTGTGTAATCAAGTGTTGCTTCGTGATATTTTTTTTGACTTTCATGGATTTTACCCCTTTCCATAAAAGATATTCTATCTTTTGGCATGTTCATTCTTGATAGAGGATTTCCGGTGGGATGAGAATTTCTTTCTATCGGGTGTTTGTTTTTCTTATGGAGATTGTTTTTGGTTTGGTTTTTATTGGTTTGTGAAGGGGTGTTCAAACGGTGGTATATGCCTTTGTGTAAAAAGCAAACAATATCATGGTCTTTGGATGAAAGATTCATGGCCTTGGTGTAATCAACCATTGATTCTTGAAATTTTTTCAATTGTTCATTGGCTATTCCCCGATTCAAATACGCAAGATGATTTTTTGGTTCACATTCGATGATTTTAGTGAAATCCTCAATTGCTTCGGTGTATTTTTGTTGTTCTGAAAATATGCAAGCGCGTTGAAAATAGGCTTCCAGACAATTTGGATCCAACTCTATTGCCTTTGAGAAATTGATGATCGCCGTGTTGAAATCCAATCTCTCCCTGGCGTTGATACCCTTGCTTAAAAGATTTCTTAATTCGTTGCTTTTTTTTCCATTTCCTATGATCAAGCCCAGGACGAATAGAATAATACCTAATAGCAAGTTGAATAAGTGCCCGATCATGGTACTCACACCCCAAAACAGCGCTAAGAAATGCAATCATTTTCATGACTAGTAAATTATATACATCCTTCAAATAACAATAATTTCTTTAGGGATTTTAAGGGCGTGGTTTTGAAGACAACTCAACCCAATTCTTTGTCCGTGGCAGTTTTCACTTGTTCTTGTTTTTGAACAACATAGACTCAATATCCATTGTTTTAATGATTATTTTTTGCGGATTAAATTATCCTGATCTTTTCTAATTGATGGGAACTACTGATGTCGCATTTCGAAATTAATAGGCGTGATTTTTTATTTAATGCCGGTGTTTTTTCGGTTGGGTGTGGCGGTTTAAACGCTAGCGAAACTTTGAATCTTCCTGCAAGAAGGGTTATAACCAGGGAGCCTGGTTATCATTGGTTTGGTTATTACGACAAACTAGAGTTTGATCCCACGAACAGATTTGTTCTTGGAATGAAGGTTGATTTTGAACATCGATCCCCGAAGCCCGAGGATATCATTAAAATAGGCATGGTTGATCTTTTGAATAGTGACAAGTGGGTTCCGCTTGGGACTAGTAAAGCATGGTGCTGGCAACAGGGATGCATGCTTCAATGGATTCCTGGTTCCAAATCAGAGATCATTTGGAATGATCGTGAAGACGCTCCATTGCCCCATTTTGTCACGAGGATAATGGATGTAAACACGAGGAAAGTTCGAACATTACCCGTTCCCATATATGCTATCAGCCCGGATGGGAGATCCGCGATTGCCGCTGACTTCAGGCGTTTGCATGACACCCGTCCCGGTTATGGCTACAGTGGTGTGCCAGATCCCTCGATTGAGCTTGCACCCAAAGATTCAGGACTATTTCATGTTGATCTCCTTACGGGAAAACAAAAGCTTTTGTTTTCCATGGCTCAGATAGCCGCGTTTGGCCCGCAGACCGATGACATGATCGGGGCAAAGCATTGGTTTAATCATTTGCTTTTCAATACGGATGGAACCCGATTTGTGTTTCTTCATCGCTGGAAACCGAGATCTGGAAAAGTGAGTTTTAAGACAAGGATGATCACAGCTTCAGTTGATGGGACAGGTCTTTATATTCTTGATCCATCCGGGAATACCTCGCATTTCATATGGCGGGATCCGAATCATATTCTTGCCTGGACTCAACCCACGGAAAAACGGCCAGGCTTTTATCTTTTCAAGGACAAATCATCTGAAATTGAGCAAGTTGGTGCCGGTGTCATGACTGAAAATGGTCATTGCACTTATCTTCCGGGAAATGAATGGATTCTCAACGATACTTATCCTGATAAGCAGCGCTTCCAACACCCATATTTATTTCATGTGAAAACTGGCAAGAAAATTCCACTTGGTGATTTCTTATCGCCTGCTGAATATTCCGGGGAATGGCGGTGTGATACTCATCCCAGGTTCAGCAATGATGGCTCGATGGTTGTTGTTGATTCACCACATGGAGGGAAGGGTAGGCAACTTCATCTCATCGATATTTCAAAATGCAAGAATATATGAGTTTTATAACTAAATTTAATTACTTCACGACTTTTTAGTTGATGAAAGATTTAGCTGTTTTCTATTAATTTAGGTTTTTGAGACTCCAGCACTTCAGATTAAATACTTTCTTTGATAATATTGGTTTGGTTAAGAGTTTATCTGGGATTTTTTATAAAAGTTGATGTCAATCGTGACAGCAGTTTGGATTTCGTGATTGATCTATAAGTTGTGTATGACATTGCGTTTTTAGCTTACTGCCGTTTTGATTTAGATTTGTTCCATGGGTTTTGATTATCGCCGGGTGTAATTCATTACATTTTATTAGGAAGCAATTATTGTATTTTTATACATATATTATTCTTTAATTCGAAGTCTGATACTTTGTCCCTTATAATCATTATCATCGTTAAATTTTTTTAATTTATCCCCACTTTTGTCTTAAATGTTTTTTGCATCCCGGATGCTTTGTTTTAATTTGAATTCATTTCTATGCTTTCTTTATTCAGGTGCTTATATGACAAGTCGATTGCTCAAAACCATAATTTTGTGGACCTCTTTGACTTTTACCTCTTTGGCTTTTCCACAAAGCCCGTTGCAAAAACCGGGGGATTCACCCAAAGGTAAAGGACCCATTTCTGGCAATAAGGTTGCTCCACCATCTACACCAGCTTCGCCTGCTGCTGAATTGAAAAAATATGATGATGTTATTACTAAAAACTTTGTCACTCAGGCTGGAGTATTTGCTGTTCATCGGTACGAGGAAAAAGTTTTCTTTGAGATACCCAAGGAATATCTTGGGAAGCTATTTCTTTGGCGCGCTGAAGTAGCAAAGGGGCCTGGCGGTTCCAGTTGGGGTGGTGCCGCTTTGGGGCGGGAAATTGTCCGTTTTGAGCGCAGAGGCAATAAAATATACCTTTGGAAAAATGGTTTCACCAAGCGTTCTGATGGCAAGGCCATTCAGTCTGCCATCGAGGCAAGTGCAACCGATTCCATCATCGCTGTATTTAATGTTGAATGTGAAGGTAAAGACCGGTCCACGGTGATAAGCGTTGGTGATGTATTTATCAACGGAATCGTGGATTTCCCAATTACTGGCGCTGCGGGTTTCCCCGGCGCAACTCATGATCCGGCTCGATCATATCTTTCTGATGTGAAAGCTTTCCCAACCAATGTGGAGGTCATTGTCACCGTGACTTTCCGTGGATCCCGTAGCGCAACCGCTGTGGTTCATCACAGCCTCGTTCAGCTTCCTGAGCGACCGATGTCGGGCAGGTATTTTGATCCCCGGGTTGGCTACTTTACAGAATCATTTGTTGATTATGCTCACCCAAATGGATGGTCTTATGCCAGGGAGTATATCGCACGATACCGCCTCGAAAAAAAGGATCCGAACGCTGAGGTCAGCGAGGTTGTTAAACCCATTATTTACTATCTTTCCAATGAGATTCCTGAGAAATGGCGACCTTATTTGAAGAAGGGGGTTGAAGATTGGGCTCCTGCTTTTGAAAAAGCGGGTTTTAAAAACGCAATCATTTGCAAAGATGCGCCGACCAAGGCTGAAGACCCCAATTTTGACCCCGAAGATGCGCGATATTCAGTCATTCGATGGGTTGCGGAACCCGTCGCCAATGCCATGGGGCCACATGTTCATGATCCACGGAGTGGTGAAATCATCTCCGCACATATCATCTTCTGGCATGATATCGTCAAGCTTTCCCAGATGTGGTATTTCATCCAATGCTCAGCGCAGGATGAGCGGGCAAAAAAAATACCCCTTCCAGATGAATTAACCGGTGAACTTCTGCGCTATGTTTGCGCGCATGAAATCGGTCATACCATTGGTCTCAGGCATAATCACCGCGCCAGTCAGGCTTACTCAATTCAACAACTCCGCGATCCCAATTTCGTCTCGAAATATGGAAGTGTTGGTTCAATCATGTCCTATGGAAGGTTTAATTATGTCGCCCAACCTGAGGACAAAATTCCCGTGAAAGACCTTGTTCCCAAACTTGCACCCTATGATTTCTTTGCCATCGAATGGGGTTATAAGACCATTCCCAACGCAAAAACTCCCGATGAAGAAAAAACAACTTTAGATACCTGGGCATCAAGGCAGATTGCTGAACCTTTTCTACGCTTTGGCGGGGAGGATGGGCCCAGTTCCGTCGACCCGTCAGTTCTTACTGAAAATATCGGAAATGATCCTGTTCTTGCCACCGAACTTGGCTTTAAGAACATCAATCGGGTTTTGGATCATCTTATTGCGGCAACTACCATCAAGGGTGAGGACTTTTCCCTTCTCGAGGATGTTTATAAGGAAATCATTGGGGCTCGCTCCCGTTGGCTTAATGCTGTTGCCAAGCAGATTGGTGGGGTTGTTGAGACTCGTAATCTGGCTGGGAGAGGTGGCGAAACTTTCACCCGTGTTGCTGAGGATAAGCAGCGTGCTGCTCTTGAATTTCTTCTTGTAAATGGTTTCAACGCCCCTTCAAAACTTCTAAACCCCTCATTGATAAACCTTTTCAAATATTCCGCGATTGCGAGTGATATTGCCTCCCAACAGAGGGCTTTACTAAACACGCTGCTATCTTCCTCTGTAATGGGCAGGTTGTTCGATGCGGAATTACAGATGGGCGAGAAGGCTTTTACAGCGACAGAATTAGTTAATGAATTGCAGAATGGTATATTTTCCGAGCTGAAATTGCCCGAACCAAAGGTTGAACCCCTTCGCAGACAGCTTCAGCGCGCTTATATCGACATCTTAAATGAAGAGTTCAATCCTCCAGTGGAAGCCGCCCAGCAGCCGACCCCAATCGGTCCACCTTCCCGTGGAAGAATTCCAAGTGCAAAAACCAGCGAATTGCGTTCCGTTGCTCGCGTATCCTTGGAGCGATTGAACAAGGAAATTTTATCTAATGCTCCAAAAACCAAGGATCAAGCAACCCAGGCTCATTTCAAGGATATAGCTTCCCAGATCCAAGGTTTGCTGGAACCTAAGAAGTAGTTTTTGGCAAAATGGCAGGGGGTATCACCCTACTGTTTATATAAAACATGTGTCTTGATTTTTTTTCAGCAACACGAGGGATTGAAAAATTTATTATTGGTTGCTTCTGACCAAAAAAATGATTTAAGTGATTGGTTTTTATCTTTGACCGTGTTTGTATAAGCTTTTAATTTTGACTTATCGGCTTTACAAGGTTGTCCAAAATTGGTACTTGTAATTTTGTTTCATTGCTCCATAAATTTAAAGTTGGATTTTTCATGAATAAAAGTTTTGGTCGGGGTGGTTTTACGCTTATAGAGTTATTGGTTGTGATCGCGATTATTGCGATACTAATTGGTTTGTTGTTGCCTGCAGTGCAAAAGGTTCGAGAGGCAGCGGCCCGCACCCAGTGCCAGAATAACCTCAAGCAGCTCGGGCTTGCTGTTCATAACTACCATGATGCGAGTGGATTTTTACCGCCTGTGCGAATAACTGGTAATGATGGTTGGGCCACATGGTGCGTGCTCATACTTCCATTTCTTGAACAGGATGCCCTGTTTCGGTCTTGGGACATAAAGCTAAAGTATGCCGCCCAGTCAACCGCTGCTCAGAAGACTCAACCAAAGGCATTTTTATGCCCTGGTCGTCGTGCACCCGGTGAAATCAGCACCGCTGAGGGATTTGATCATCTTACTGCCACAGTTCCACCTTGGACTACTACAAGCACTCAGTATCGTTTCTCGCTTGCAAACAACCCAGCGGGTGCGGTTACAGATTATGCGGGAAATGTTGGTGATTTTCGTGGTACAAATAATGTCCTCACCGGAGCTTGGTTTAATAACACATCCAACGGTGTTTTGATTATAGGCGAAGTTGCTTCAACTCCTGCCCAAGGTGCAGGGACTAATTTGACTCCAATTCCGACTTTCCAAAGCTCGGTGAAGTTGACAAGCGTGACTGATGGCACCAGCAATACTTTCATGATTGGTGAAAAGCATGTTCCCCTGGGCGCGTTGGGGCGATCATTAGCTGGGGATGGTCCTGCTTTCAGCGGTGCTTGGACCAGTTTTGCAGGCCGTATCGCCGGTATTGAGGATCCTTTGGCAAAAGGGCCTACAGATCTGACCCCTAGCACTAGCGGTGATGGCTTTTATGCCCGCAAGTTTGGAAGTTGGCACTCCGGTGTTTGCCAGTTTGCATTTACAGATGCAAGTGTTCGTGCCATGCGAAATACCATCGATACCACTACTCTTCGCGCGCTTTCAGGTAGGGCTGATGGTGCTGTCGTCAATGGTATAGATTAAATTGTTTATCATATAATTATCCTTTTTATGAAATGCACAACCAATATGAAAAAGGTTTTGTTTCCGTTGATTTTGTTTTTGATTGTTTCAATTTTCTCAGGATGTGGAGCGTCAAAGGTTCAAGTTAATGGGAGGGTGGTTTGGACTGATGGCAAACCTGCCACAGAACTTGCCAATGGGCAAATTGTATTTGAATCTGCGGAGTCTCGAACTTCTGCTCGAGGGGTCATTCAATCTGATGGAACTTTTCGCATCAACACTGAAGGTCCTAATGATGGTGTACTTCCTGGTCTTTATAACATCGCAATTGTAGAACATCGACCAGCCCCTGAGGGATCAACGAGATTGGCAAAGCAATACTTGCCAGATAGGTTCTATTCTTTCATGACTTCGGGGCTTACCGTTAATGTGACAAGTGGCACAAATTCTCCAGTCATCACCGTGGAACAATTCTCCAGTGCAAGGTAAGCGGTTCGAAATTCTCAACTGTGGTATCCAAATGTTTTTTATGTCTCAAAGTGCTTTATGGTACTTAGTTGAAAAATAATTAATACAGCATGATTTGCTTAAATTGGAGTGCTATTCTTGATAATATGAATAAGATCATTGAATATCATCTTAGTATAACACGATTGATTTCTTGACTGAATGATTTTTGATTGCACTTGGAACTGATAAATGAAGAGCTTGATTTGTTATATAGGGGGTTGAGTAAGTATAGCTTAAGTGTTGTTGTGTTTTTTAAGTGAAGTAATGGGGTATCTAAACCTTTCTGTTTCTAAGCTAATTAAATCAATATATTCATAATGAGTAACAAATGAGCTATGAATTATATTGTTTTTTCTAGTTTAAGGTGTTACATGTTCCAAATAAATTCATATGTTTTAAAGAATGAGTTTTATGATCACTGACTCACAAATACTCCGCGGGAATCGCTAATCTCTCCTGAAAAGAAATTGCGGATGGTTTCAAGGTTGAAACCTGCAAGAACCTTGACATGGGGACCGCCTCCAGGGCCAGCACCCACAATCAAATCGTTGAGTCCATCATCGTTTCCATCCGCAAGTCCGACGCGTGCGCCACCACTGAATAACATCTCCACCACTAAGCCGCTTGGATAGGTGTAGTTATCGTAGACCATTTTTTCAGCGATCAGGTTCAAAGTCAGATAATCCCAGATTTTAACATGAGGGCCTCCACCGGCACCTGCGCCTGTAATGATTTCATATCTGCCATCCGACATAAAATCACCCGCAGTCACGAAAACACCGCCACTGAAGTTTGGGTCATATGCCATGAATTCCTTGATAAGGCTCATATTTGATCCATCAAAGACTTTCACATGGGGGCCACCGCCGGGACCGGCGCCGGTCACAATGTCCAGTACTCCATCTTGGTTAAAGTCATAAGTTGCAACGCTTACGCCACCAGTGAAAGCAGGAGTGTAGGCGAAGAAGGATGCCGATTCCGTATGGGTTCTTCCATCAAAAACCTTGACATGGGGGCCGCCACCAGCACCTGCACCGGTGATGATTTCAGAAAACCCATCATTGTTTAAGTCGCATACGGAAACAAACATGCCACCGGTGAACCCGGCATCGTATGCCATGAATTGATTGAGAGTGCGCCCAGTTGCGGAATCAATCACTTTCACGACCGGTCCACCACCAACGCCGGGGGAAACGATCATATCAAGCACGCCATCCCCATTAGTGTCGGCGCGGGAAACACGAACCTCACCCATGAAGTCTGGGAATGGAACCACATTACCGTTGGAACTTCCGGTGATCGGATTATAGAGCACCACCGAGGTGCCTGAACCCATGTTCGTGTTACCTATATTTGTCCCAACTTTAGGCGAATTGTCACCGGTAGCAGAGAAGCCCCTGATTCGATTAAAGATGGCAATTGAAGGGGTGATACTTGCGCCGGTTCCAAGGTTTCCAAAGGAATCGGTGAAAGTTCCGTTTGCCACGGAAATCAAGCCGTTGCCGATGAAATCAATGGTCGGGAAGAAGGTGGCTGTGTAAATTCTGCGGTTGTTGGGATCAACAACAAGATTGCCTAGGGTTCCACCCGCAAGGTTTACATCGCCCAAGTCAAATCCCAATGGGGTTTCCGAGAAGGTAAAAGTGATTATCGCGGTCTGGCGATATTCAAGGTTGGGTTTGTCGGACGAGATCGCCAGTGAAGGCCCCTGGGTATCGATTGAAATCGAGGTGGACCCAGCGGCTCCTGGGTTGGCTGCAACATCGGTGTAGCTTGCAACGGGCACGGAAATGTTAGCGTTAGTGTTGGTGTTTTGTGAAGGAGTAAATACTGCTGTGAAAACCTTAGGGTCAGCAGTTCCAGTGAATCCAGAAATGCTACCGCCATTTACAGTAATATCTCCTGTTACAAAACCAACGGGGACCTCACTGAAAGTGAACGTAATTATCGCGGTTTGATTAGATAAAAGTGCTCCTTGGTTAGATGTTACTACTACAGAAGGCGCTGTGGTATCAATGGTAAAGGTGCCAACATTAGCTTGATTACCAGCGGTGTCAGTTGCCTTGATGGTGTAAAGGCCATCGGTGGAATTTGCAGGATTTTGTGTAAGGTTGGAACCATTGTAGGTGCCGAATGGATCGCCAGTCGGGCTGCCCAATTTTGCATCCACCAAGGTT
>SYCV01000069.1 GCA_005786805.1 Planctomycetia bacterium
CGAAGGAAAACAAAATAGGTGTCGATCGTGTCGCAGGCACAGTAGTCGTTGATCTCCTGGAGTTTGCCAGCCTTGTGCATGGGGTATACATCATGCCCGGTGATGCCCATTTTTCCGGGTAGTCCCAGCCTGCGAGCCAGCAGGTTCAAGCCACCCTCCAGCTTGCATGCACCCTGGTTGGATAAAAGATCCTGTAGGTCTATGTAAGGCGAGCGATATCTGCTGCGTTTGTCGCCTCCGAAATAGGTGGTCGCGGAGATCCCCTGGTCGTATGCCGCGAGTTCAAGTAGGGGAAGATCAAACCCCCTGCCATTGAAACTGACAACGCTGGCGCGCTTGTAGGTTTCAATCCCATGCCAGAAAAGCCTGACCATCTCGCTGGTGCGGTACTGTGGTGCGTCAAGGCAGTTAAGGCCGATGGGCATGAAATTTTTGTCCACCGTGAGGGTGCATATTGCTATGGGTTTTTGAAAAGTGAAGGGTAGAAAATCCGATCCTGAAAAGCTTTTTGCCTTGGCCTCTGCCTGTGCCCTTTCGATTGCGGCATCGGGAGACAGGTTTTCCGATGGGTACTTCACCGTTGCAACCAGTTCTCCATCGGGGATGCTCTCGGTATCGAAAACAATGTAGGCGACCGCATCCTTGGGGTTGGGGGCCTGCTGCTGGCCTTCCTTCTTGATATCCCTTGCGATTTGTGTCGATGGATCCATGTTTTCTTTCCGCCAATAAAGTAAGATATGCACATGATCACCTGCATTCGCGCGAAGGTCAAGGTTGGCGCGATCTTTTATTCAAGCCCATGGGGTGGCAAGAGCATGGAACGAAGCACTGTATTTTCCAAATGTAGAAAGTATCGCTACACACTTTGGCGCCAATGGGATTTCACCAATCCCAGTTATGCCATGTTCATAGGGCTCAACCCTTCCACCGCCGATGAGGTGCAAAATGATCCAACTGTTGCGAGATGCATCGATTATTCGATGCGATGGGGTTTTGGCGCGCTTTGCATGATGAATATATTCTCCTTTCGGGCGACTCTTCCCTCGGTGATGAAGGCCCAGGCCGACCCCGTCGGAAAGGAAAACAATTACTGGCTTGTTGAAATTGCCCGCAACGCTTCTGTCATAGTCGCGGCTTGGGGCACCCATGGAAGCCATCTGGACCGGCATCGTCAAGTGGTAGCGTTGCTTGGTGGCAAATTGCAATGCTTGAAAGAGACCAAGGAGGGATTTCCCAGTCATCCCCTTTACCTGAAGAAGTCTCTCACACCTGTGCCATATATCGGAGCAAACTCATGTTGATAGCGCAGGTTGGTGATTTTGGAACCGATGGTGATGCCCATTATCGTATTCATGCCCCCGCAAGGCACATGGGGTTGATTCCCGGGGTGGTATGCGTTGATGTTCATTTTTATCATCATCTTATTCCCATGCTGGTGGAGCGGGCAGATGTGCTGGTGCTGCAATTCTTCTCAGATTGGGATTTGATTCCACTCGTAAACATGCGAAAGAAGCTTGGTAAACCAACCATCTTCGAGGCTAATGATTATTTCTTTGATCTTCAACCTTGGAACCCGATTGCCGGAAATTGGCGGGATCGTGAAGTCCAGGAACTTTACATGCAACTTCTTCGTGTTTGCGATGGGGTGCAAACCAGCACGGCCTATCTCGCTGAACAATGGATGAAGGTCGGTGCCCGCAATGTTGAGGTTTTTCCAAATCAACTGGTTCATCTTCAGCCCTTGCCTGAAATTGTCGAAAGGCCTTTCACTGTTGGCTGGGCTGGCTCACCCGGTCACTTTGCGGACCTTTACCATGTCGCACCCCATTTGCAGAATTGGCTGGGTGCCCACCCTGATGCGCACCTTGCAATCATGACCAATGAACTTGCTCGTGAGTTTTTCAACCTCGATCCTGCTCGCTTTCATTTCAGGCCCTTTGGCAGCATTGAATCCTACCTTGATTTCCTCGGTTCAATTGATGTGGGCCTGGCTCCACTTCTTCCTACGCGATACAACCGCGGGCGATCAGATGTGAAGTTTTTGGAATATGCGTCCCGTGGAGTAGCGGGCATTTATCAAAACCTCGAGCCTTATCAAAATATTGTCAGGGATGGTGAAACAGGGTTGTTATTTGACACTCCTGAAGTTTTGATCAACCAGTTGGATCGACTTTATCAGGATAGAAAACTCCGTTTGAAAATTCGTGCCCAAGCTTATGAACTGGCGGTTAACCAAAGAAGGATTGAGGACCATATCGCCCGGAGGGTCGATTGGTATAAAAGTCTTCATAAAAATAATCCAAGGCCGGATAGTGTTGATGATGAAACCCTGGTCGCACTTGAAAAAACAGGGATCAAGGAAAGTGGTTATTATCAGCTTCGTGCGGGAACCATCGAAAATCGATTTCTTGAATCACTGACCAAGACTTCCACCGAGCAGGTTGGATTTTTGAAAGAGCTGGTTCTGCAGCACCCCGGATATTCGTTTGGATGGCTTAGGCTGGGCGAAAGCCTTAATGGAGCAAGGTTGCCAGCCGATGCCTTGAAGGCCCTGGAAAAAGCAATTGATTTGATGCCTTACAGCAGCAGGGCGAAGATTGAAATCGCCCGGAGTTGTTTTCTGAGCGATGACCGAGAAAAGGCGGTGGCTATGCTTAAGCAGGCGTGTCTTTCTGAAACCTCCTTCTTGCCCGCATGGAAATATCTTCTGCGCTTGCTTGCAATCCAGAAAGCGGCTGATGGCATCGGGTGGTGCAAAAAAGCCGATGCTGGATTTCCCAATTGTTATTCCCTGCCGCTTATCGGGCTTGATAATTATCCCCATGATGAAAAGCCCATGGTGTTGCTCGAGATTCTAAACCGGGTTGGTTCCACCTTTTCCATCATGGAACATCCTTACGCTAGGGATATGCTTTGCAGGGCGATTTTCGGGATTCTTGCTCTTCCTTTGCGGGACAAAACCCCAGTGATCGCCTTGTTGCAAAAAGCACACGCGGTGTTTCCGGAATCCACCCGGTTGATATCTGAACTGGGCAATTTCCTTTACGCATCGGGCCGAGGCATTGAGGCGCAGAAATATTTTGACCTTGCCTGCTCCCAAAAACTTGCATCGGATCTGTCTCAGCAGGAATATCAAACCAAGGAAATACCATACATATGGCAATTTTCCAGGTTCATACGCCAGGTTCTGGCCCCATGATGATCCGAGCTTCTTTCTTTTTTTCCAGCTAATCACTCCCTCACATCCCCTCCAGCGGGTATAACTATCCTTGGTTCCATTATTGACCAAGGAAATCGTATCCATGACTGAGATTAATCCCGCCCCTGCCAAGTCCAACAAGTTTGCACTCTTGATGGTTTTTCTAGTCGTCTTCATCGACCTCCTTGGTTTTGGAATTGTGTTGCCCCTGCTTCCCATTTATGGCGACCAATATGTGTCGCGGGTTCTTCCCGAGGGATCTTCCCGGGTTTTTCACGGCATCATACTTGGCCTGCTGATGTCGTCTTTTTCCATGATGCAATTTCTTTTCGCCCCCGCATGGGGAAGATATTCAGACTCTGTGGGCAGAAAACCCATACTTCTGCTTGGCCTCCTGGGTTCCATTATTTTCTATGCCCTCTTTGGATTTGCATCCACTCTTCCACCTGAATCCGCGCCACTCGCGCTTTTTCTACTGTTTGCAGCACGCGTTGGAGCTGGTATCTGCGGGGCGACCATAGGCACCGCCCAAGCTGTCATCGCTGATTCTACATCTTTGGAAAACCGCAGCAGGGGTATGGCACTGATTGGTGCCGCCTTTGGAATCGGATTCACTTTCGGTCCCCTTGTGGGTTTTGGGGCCCTTACTTTTTTCCCTGAACAGGCGGGTGCCACGGGTTATATATCCGCAGCCCTTTCACTTTTTGCATTTGTTATCGGATTGTTGAAAATGCCCGAAACCAGGGTTCCCGGAGGGCATAGCGCAAGCCGGAAAATTTTCGATGTGCCCGCCTTCAAGGCCGTGCTGGCAACCCCCGCACTTGGTCCCATCATTTTTGTGTTCTTTCTGGCCACTGTCGGGTTTGGAGCTTTTGAATCCACCCTGGCGATGATCAACCAGGATGTCCTCAAGTTTGGGAAGACTTCGAACTTCCTGCTTTTCGCCTATGTGGGATTTACGCTTAGCATGGCTAATGGGGTTTACCGCCCGTTGTCACGAAGGTTGTCGGTTTATTTCTTTCTCACCACCGGTATTCTTCTCATGGGCTCGGGTGTTGCAAGTCTTGCTGGCATCACCTGGATTTCCCGCAACAATATTCTTTCAGATTTTCTGATCCCCCTGATGATGATCAGCCTGACTATTTCGGTTGTGGGATTTGCCTTTCTTACCCCCAGCGCACAGGCGTTGATTTCCCAGCGCGCTGACCCCGAACGACAGGGGGAGATTCTGGGAGTCAACCAATCCTGTTCATCCTTGGCTCGCATCTTCGGCCCCATCTTTGGCCTAACGCTGTACAAGGTGGA
>SYCV01000009.1 GCA_005786805.1 Planctomycetia bacterium
CGCGACCCGGGCAATCTGCCCTGCAGGAAAAAACTACGCGATGCCCAGATGAAAAGCCACGACAATAAGCCCCCCAGTGGATTCGGGATTGGCCGTTCAACCAAATCCAGGGTGCAGGGCTGGCAAAAGTCGGGCAACCACGCCAAGGCTCTGGAAGCAGGCGAGGAAGGCCTGACCGCAAACCCATGGGATAGCTCCGCCCTTCGTGTCATGGGTCGCTCCGCGGATGCACTTGGCCACACCGAGACCGCAAGCTGGCTGTTCCAGTCGGCACTGAAAATCTCACCCAACGACCTCGAGATATTGCAGGATCTTGCCGAGTTCCTGGAAAGGCAGCAGGATTTCCGTTCTGCCCGCATCCTCTGGGAAAAAATAGTTCGCCTCAACCCTTCCGACCAGGATGCCAAGGATCGTGCCAAGGAACTTGGCGCCTCCGAGACAATGAAACGGATGTCAGACAACAAGGATGTTGTGATAAGTCCGCAAAAAGAAGTTAATTCCCAAGCCGAGGAACAACGCATCAGGTTGCTGCTCCAGGAAAAACCCCATTGGGGCCCTTATTACATCGAGCTTGCCAACCTTCTTAAAAAGGCCAACCGGTTGGAAGAGGCAGAAAATACCCTCAGGCTCGGAATAGCCCAGTCTGAAGGGGACAAGAAACTTGTCCTGGAGGTCGCCCACTTCGAGAAAATGATCCTCGCGAAACGCATCGAGGAAATCAAGCAGATACTCTCCGAGGACAAGGCCTGGCCTTTTGCAAAAATAACCGAGGATTGCCTGCAGACCGAGCAGCGTAGGAGGGATTCCGAACTACTAAGGCTGAGGGTCGAGGCGGATCCTGCCAACATGATCTCAAAGTTCGAGCTGGGTCAGATGCTAGTGGAACTTGGGGACATCGATGCCGCGATTACCGAATTGCAGCAATCCCGCAAGGATCCCAGGCTTG
This sequence comes from Planctomycetia bacterium, assembly GCA_005786805.1. GTDB lineage: Bacteria > Planctomycetota > Planctomycetia > Gemmatales > Gemmataceae > UBA969. The sequence goes on from SYCV01000009.1 coordinate 947, forward strand.
CATGGAAGGCGCTGGTGCTGCTGGGAAAATGTTTCTCGCAGAAGGGGAACTCAACGCTTGCCAGGCGTAATCTCGAGGATGCCTTGAAATCCCTGCCCGCATCCGAGGAGGCTTCACGCAAGGAAATTCTATTCAGCCTGGCCCAAAACCATGCCGCCGAGGGTAATTTCGCCAAGGCTGTCGAGATCGGAAACGACATCGCCAACATTGATTATTCCTACCAGGGCATAGGTAAACTTCTTGATGAATGGATTGCCCGCTCCAAGAAGGCCTAGTACATTTGCCGACCATAATCCGCAATGACTACAATAATTGATATGAACAAGTTCGGCATCATTATAGTGCTGGCGATCGCATGCGTTGGTTGCAGGCGGGATATGTCTGTTTCAAACATCCCAAAGGGAGTGACCATGATGGAAAAGATAAAAAAAAGTGATGCCGAGTGGATGACCCTTCTCACCCCGGAGCAGTTCAAGGTCGCCCGTAAAAAAGGCACTGAGCGGGCTTTCACCGGTGCCACCTGGGACAATAAAAAAGAAGGCGTATACAATTGCGTATGCTGTGGGCTACCCCTCTTTCAATCATCGACCAAGTACGAGTCAGGCACCGGTTGGCCCAGCTTCTGGCAACCCGTCGCCCAGGAGAATGTCGCCCTCGAGACTGATCGTTCTTTTTTCAGCATCCGCACCGAGGTGCTATGTGCGAGGTGCGATGCCCATCTGGGCCATGTTTTTGAAGATGGCCCTAAACCAACCGGCTTGCGCTATTGCATGAATTCCGCCGCACTTCAGTTTGAGCCCAAAGCTCCTTGAAAATTTCATTGAATTAATCAGGCTCTGAATTATGATTTTATTCAGATGATATTGTTGAATAATAACCATGTCATTGTTCCAATCTTGCAATACCTTGGAAAAGGTCAGGGCCATGAAAAATCAATTCAACTACCCCGGACTTGATCGCAGGCAAATAATGGCCCAAGCGGCATGCTCCATGCTGGGTGTAGGGCTTCTGCCCGATTTTATCTCAAATTCGACCCTTGCCTCAAACCCCGAAAAAAAAACCAAAGCTAAAAATATCATTTACCTCTACATGGATGGGGGCATGAGCCATGTGGATACCCTCGATCCCAAGTCTGGTGATGTCGCGGGGCCAACAAAGACCATAAAGACCAGCGCACCCGGTGTTCAGCTTGGGGAATACCTTCCCCTGACCGCCAAGCAGATGCACCATGGAACCATCATCCGTTCCATAACATCCACGCAGGGAGCGCACGAACAAGGCAATTATTTCATGCACACCAGCTTCCAACTGCGTGGCACGATAAATCATCCGTCCATGGGTGCCTGGCTAAGCCATTTCCGCGGCCCGGGAAATCCCACCCTTCCCGCTTCCGTGTATGTTGGTAATTCCAGCCGCCATCCGGGCGCTGGATTTTTTCCACCCGAACATTCCCCTCTTTTTGTGAACAACCCCGATAACGGACTCGAGAACATCGAACTGCAAAAAGGACTTTCCCCAAAGTATCATGCTGCCCGGATGAAACTTGCCTCGGAACTCGACCAGGTATTCATCAACACCTTTGGCAAACAGAGATCTGTCTCCTCCCATACCGGCGCATATGATGGTGCCTATAAAATGATGGCCAGCAAGGACATCATTGCTTTCGACCTCGCGGCAGAAAAGCCCGAACTCAGGGATAAATATGGTCGCAACCCTTTCGGCCAAGGCTGTCTTCTCGCGCGCAGGCTCGTTGAAGCCGGGGTTCGCTTTATCGAAGTCAGCCTTCATGGTTGGGATACCCATGCTGGAAATTTCACCGTCACACCAGATCTTTGCCAGAAACTTGATGGCGGACTATCATCCCTTATCATGGATTTGGAAGCCCGCGGCCTCCTTGCTGAAACTCTAATTGTGCTAGCCACCGAGTTTGGCCGCACCCCTAAAATCAACACTGTGCTTGGTCGTGATCATTACCCCAAGGCATTCTCAGGCTGCCTTTTTGGTGGCGGGGTAAAAAGCGGCGGCGTCTTTGGCGCCACCAACAACACCGGCGAAGATGTGGTTGACGACCTCATCACCATACCTGATTTCAATGCAACCATCGGCTATGCCCTCGGATTACCCCTCGAGCAGATCGTGACATCACCCTCCAAACGGCCTTTCAAACTGGCCGACAAGGGTGTGCCCATCACCAAAATATTGGGTTGATTCAACCCCGGAAAAATCTTCCTAGAAAATGAAACTCATGATGTCACTCAAAACTAATTACCGGTTCATTCATGCGTTTTATATCTCACTGCTATTTTTCATGCTGCCAGCGGGCACCGCGGTAGGGGATGAGGAATCCATAAAAAAATCCGCATCCACAATTGATGCAATCCTCGAGTCCCACTGGAAAAGCAAGGGACTCAAGCCCAACGCGCCAATAAGCGAAGAGGTTTTCCTGCGCAGAATTCATCTCAACCTTGCGGGCCGGATTCCAACCCCATCCGAGACCACCGCGTTTCTTGAATCCACAAACCCTGATAAACGCCATATTCTCATCAACAATCTGCTTTCGCAGGAAAGTTTTGTTTCAAACTTCTACAATTTCTGGGCGGATGTGCTGCGTTACAAGTCGTATTATGTCAACCGGGCAAATGTAATCGAAGCCGCCTACTCAAGATTCATCCGTGAAAGCATTCGCAGCAACAAGCCATTTGATAAATTCGTATTCGAGCTTCTCTCTGCCAAGGGATACGCCTGGGAAAATGGTGCAATCGGTTATTACCACCGGGACCCTGAAATGCCACTCGAAAACATGGCGATAACATCGCGTATTTTCCTTGGCACCCGAATTGAATGCGCCCAGTGCCATGACCATCCGTTTGACAAATGGAAGCAGACGCAGTTCTACCACCTTGCAGCCTACACCTACGGTAACAAGCCTGTGAATGAGGCTTTTGGTGGCGCCCGTGATGCGATCCGTGACCGCCAGCAGGCGATCAATGATGATTTCAAGCGTGAAAAAGCAACCTCCAGCGATGGCGGCAAAGCCGCTGAGCTTCGTAAAAATCAACGCCTTGATGCCATGGAATACCGCAAGATCGTCGGTATCATCAAGGGTCCTGTTGGGCAATTGCTCAGCCCCATCGGATTGGAAAGAAAAACCGATGCCATCCTGAAACTTCCACACGACTTCAAGGAGGAAGATGGAAAACCCTTCGAGGTGATGAAACCAGCATCGCTGATGGGCCCCCAGGCAACCGTCGAGCCAGGCGATGATCCCGCGGTGGTTTTCGCCCGCTGGGTCACATCACCTGACAACCCCCGCTTCACCAAGGTTATCGTTAACCGCCTTTGGAAAATGATGTTTGGTATCGCGCTGAACGAACCCCTCGACGACCTGCGTGACTCCTCCAAGGCGATGGTGCCAGCCCTTGAGGAAAATCTTGAGAAGCTCATGATTTCTTTGCGTTACGATATGCGGGCTTTCATCGCGGTTGTTGCAAACACCAGGGCTTACCAGTCAGCCGCAACGATGGGCGAGTTCAACCCTGGAGACACTTATGATTTTCAGGGGCCACTTTTGAGACGAATGACCGCGGAGCAAGTCTGGGATTCCATTATCGCGCTTGCAAACCATGAGCCGGATGCCCGTAATTTCAAACGCGAACAAATCGAGGAACGAAGAGTCAATATCTCAAGAATGGTTTGTGATGCCTACCTTAATTTTGATGGTAAAAAACTGGTGGATATGGCTTACGCCCGCCTGCAGGCGGAGAAAGAACTCGAAAAACAGGAAAAAATCGTACAAGAAGCTTTGATTGTCGCGACCCGCGGTGGCGACAAGGTGAAGGAAACCGAGCTTCGCAGAAAACAAGGGGCCTTGTCCAAGGAACGATCCGAGTCCTATATCCGGGATTTCATCATGCCTTTGCTTGAAAACCTGGTTGAAATAAAAGCGGGTAAAAACGCAAATCTTGTTGTCGATAAAAACTACAAGATAAACCCCAACCCCCGTGTGCTTTCAGTCGAGACTTGGAGAAGCATTCATGCGCCAGGTTACGGCGCTTCACCAAAAACATCTGCCCAACTTGAAGAGGAATCTAAAACAAAACTTCAGCAACTTAAAACCCTGGCCAGCAAACTTGGAGTCTCGACTGAGGATCATCATCAATTCATCAAATACTGCCAGATGGCGGAGTCAGAATGGTTAAGGGCATCGGAACTGGATAGCCCCGCACCCAGGGGGCATTTTCTCCGAATCATGGGCCAAAGCGACCGTGAATTTGTGGAAAACGCCAATTTGTCCGCTTCGATTCCCCAGGCATTAGCGTTGATGAACAGTGATATCATTTCTGAAAAACATCTTCTATCACCCTATTCACCGCTTATGCATTTCATCTCAAAATGTAAAAGCCCAAATGATAAAGCGAAGGCAGTTTATCTGGCCATACTTTCAAGGATTCCAACCCCCGCTGAGGCCTCTGCTTGGCACAAGGCCTCCTCCTCGGGGCTCTCCATTCAAGACCTTGTCTATGCGCTGATCAACTCCAAACAATTCATTTTCATCCAATAAAAAAGGCGGTGAAGCCCGTGGATTCACCGCCTTGCCATGCAATTGCAAATGGGGCAGAATTATTTTTTCGATTGCCCGGGATTTGCCAAAGTTCGAAATCCTTCCTTCTTCAACTTTTTCAATTCCGAAATCTGTTCAGGAGTTAAAACTTCCAACGCGGCCCGGTTGGTCTTGTCTTGAATCGCGGACATCTCCTTTTGGATTTCCGCCATCTTTTTTTGCATTTCCTCCTTATGCTGGCCCAGCTTTTTCTTCTGCTCTTCCGTCAAATTAAGCTTTTCTAAAAGATTGTTATAGCCATACAAAAGCATGGGTGCCCCTTGCTGCCTTAACTCGATATCCTGGATTTTTGCAAGCTGTTCGGGCTTGAGCAACGCATCAATTTCCTTGCGCGCTTCCTCGGTCAGCTTCTTGGATTCTGCGGCCCATTTGTCGTAATCCTTGCGGATTTCCTCGGTCTTTGCCTTGCGCTCGGCTTCGGTCAGCTTGGTCCAATCCACCTGGGGCTGCTGCTTCCAACCATTCTGCTGAAACTTCTTGCCAATTTCCTTTAGCTTTGCCAATTGCTCTTCCGAAAGATTCACTTCCTTTTGCACCTGAGTGGAACCCAGGATCGGATGCGAGGGAAGATATAAATAATCAGCTCCACCCAAACCGGCTCCGGGTTGAAAACCTCCTCCTGATTGTACCTGTGCCCTTGCTTTCTCCTGGGCCCCCGCGAACGAAACCATACCGATTGCTGTCACCAGGCAACTGCTGATTACAAATTTCATAAAGTAATTTTGCATGGTCATAACCTTAACCTTTCAACTCTGGGAGATTAGAAATTTCACAACCTATCATGATGCAGCTTGCTAATCATGAAACGCTGCGACTGAAGGAATGTTTCAGACAAAAAGGCTAAAACATTGATAAATCATTGCAATTTGGTTGGATTTAATCAAGTGGATTAAGCCACATGACTAGGGCGATTAGGAAGGATACACACCAATTACGAGGGTATTTTGCATGAAATCACCGGTACCCAGCACATGATTCCTTTATGACCTTGCTTGCGGTGCCCATCGGTTATAAAATCATACTCATGCGGGATTGGTATATCGGTTGTGCCCAGCCTTCCCAAGGCTGTGAGACGGGTCCGACTCCCGTATCCCGCTTCTATTTTAACTTTCAAAAATTGACAAATTATGATTTCGCAACCCAACCGTTGAAATAGGGGGGGGGTATGCATATCATCAATCTGTTGATTAAATTTTAATGGCTTTCAATCCCACACATTCGCCTCATCCCACTTTATTTCATGCCGTTTAAAAAACTCGCGTAATTCATCCTGAAATGACTGTATTGCGTGATAGTCCGATTGCCCACGAATATATTCCCGAACCGACTCGACATCGGATTGGCTTATGGAAAAAGCCGCATATCCATTCTGCCAGTAAAAAGGCAAGCGCAATCCCCTGGTCTGGTTGATCCACTCCGATGAAGTCCATTTGATCTTTTCAATGGCACCAGTTATGGCAACTGAGTCATCAAGTTGGAACAAAATATGAATATGGTCAGCCACCCCGCCAACAATCAGGCAATGGCAACCAAGAATATTCAAGGTACCGCTGAGGACACGAAACAATTCGTCCCGCCAACTTTCAGCAAGAACCGGGTCACGATTTTTGGTTGAAAAAATCGCATGGATATAAACTTTTGCAATGGGTTGCGGCATAAGCACTCTTAAAAACCTCGAAATGACAAACTTTTATGCTAAAAATAATTATAGACAGCGCTCAAAATCAAATGCTGGTTACACAATTAATACTATATATATATATATATTTGTTTTAATAACTAAATTATAAGCATGATTCTATGATATTAGAATACTCTTAATTAACAATCAAATAAAGATCTCAAGTATATTTTTAAGCTATTAACCTTGACAACAAACATTATCATTGGCGCCGGCTGAAACAAAACTGAAAACTTCATGGCATTTCTGGCAATTCATGGAAAACCGACTGTCTTTGGATCGATAACCTTGAAATTATCATCTCTCCCTAAACCGCATTATTTCTGGCGCGTTAATTCGTTTCAATTCACCATCCATCTTCTCCCGCAACTGTATCAATATGCTTGCGGCTTTAGGATCCTTGATCCTATTCTCCAATTCCTCCGGGTCGGCTTTCAGTTCATACAGTTCATCACCAACACCCGGCTTCAAATAATGAATATACTTCCATCCATCATAAACCACCGCATCATACCACGGCACATTCGTATGCTCCGCCTTGCTCGGGCTTTCACGCAGCACCTTTTCAACATCTGACCCAAAACTGGTTCCCGTATGCTGATACAAACATGGCTGCAGTGTTTTTACCTCCGGGTTTTTCAGCAATTGCACGAGATCTTTTCCATGGATTTCCCAAGGCACTTTGATGTTGGCAAGGGCAAGAAATGTCGCAACCAAGTCGGGTGCATTCACCGGCTGGGTGCATACTTTACCCTTCGCGGTGACACCGGGCATGGAAACAATCAAAGGGGACCGATAAGTGGCATCATAAGGCCCCAGCTTGGTTCGAAAGCCGTGCTCCCCCATTCCAAAACCCTGATCCGCACCAAAGACCACAAGGGTGTTTTCCAACTGGCCGGAATCTTTCAGTGATTTTAATAGCATGCCTACTCCTTCATCCACGGCGGGCACACATTCGTTCATCTGTCTAACAAAGTCCGCATGTGTCTGTTCTTTTTTCCTGCTTTCATCACCGAATGCCTCTCCACTTTTGCCAGCCACGGCAACACCTTTTTCATTTCTCAACCATGCCTGGGTAAGGTTCAGGTATTCCGGCTTACCGGGCCTTGGGCCGAAAATATCCTTAGGAAGCGGTACCTCAGCCTGCGCATACATACCTTTGTGGCGTGGTGCGGGTTTGGATGGGCCATGAATACTGCCATGGCATAACCAGAGGAACCAAGGTTTGTCCTTGTCGCGTGATTTACCCTCAATGAACTCTCGGGCCCATTTATTGTAATTGTCCGCGGGATAACCCTCGACCAATTGCTCCCTGCCATTGATTGCGAGAATTTGTTTATCATAGTAGGCTCCGGCATTTTCAGGGTGAAGCGGCCTATTCCAAACAATCTGGTGGTCCCAATCACGATTCCATCCGGAATCGATACCTGTATGCCATTTACCTATCTGCGCGGTGTGATAACCATGCTTGCGGAAAACTGCGGGCCAGAAAGGGGCCTTGGCGGGGTCGTAGGCACTAGCGGGATATTTGCCCTCCATACGCATGCTTTCGATGCCATGGGGAAGCCTTCCTGTAAGGAAGCTGGCCCTCGAGGGCATGCACCATGATCCAAAATAAGCCGAATGAAACCTGACCCCCTGCGAGGCAAGGTAATCGATATTTGGGGTTTTTACCCAGGAAAAAGATTCCGGATAACAGCCCACGGTTTTGTAGGATTGATCATCCGAGAAGATGAAAAGGATGTTGGGCCTTTTTGCAATCTCCGCTGACTGCAATGGCTGGACAACTCCAAAAAGAACCAGGGCGATAAGCGAATGTTTAAGCATCATGCGTTCCCCATAGCAAAACCCGGATTAATCATCGAATATCGTACGCCCGGTAAAGCGATATTCCCAGTGGTATATTCAAGAAGCAGCATCCACAACATAAAATCGGATCAAGTACCCTTCAAATTCAGAATTAAGCCTTGATAATTGGGTTTACTCTTTGATCAACCGGGGTACCGAGCTTACAATCTAATTCAACAAATACAATCATTTGTTTTTGAGTGTTGGCATAACCAATCTTTTGGGTACTTTAATCATGTTGAAAAATAAATCGCTGGCCCTGATAGTAACCGGCTTTTCCTTGCTAGGATTCCTGCTTTGCCCAACCATGGCTAAAGCGCAGGAAAAAATCCAGGAAGGAGAAATGGCTGGCTACCTGCTTGTTCCGCACGAAAAAGTCCCCGAATCCTTTAATGCAGGCTTCTCGATGTATGTGGCGGCGTGGCCCCTGCTTTCAAAATACCCGGGCAATCGATTCCAAACCGGCCTGTTTGGCACCTGGATGTTCGCGCAGTACCCCGAACCAAAACCCACCAAGCTTTACTCTGATATCGAGGGGGGACTCGGCTGGTGGCGCGACACACGATTCGCAACCGAAACTCCAAAGTTCATCATGGGTGGAGTGGCACTTAACTTCAGGGAATGGGCCAACGGTCCCGGTGCGGGAAAAGGCAGGGACTGGGCCAAACCCAATGGCAAATATGGCGTTGCCCAGCTAAGCCCCTGGCTTGTCTGGCCTCCCGATGGCGTTAATTTAAAACAAGGAACCTGTGGTGAGTTTCTGGGGTATGGCTATCTGCCTTTACCCTTGACCAACCCTAAACCGACAACCGCCGGAAAGAATGTTCCCACAGGCGACCAATCCTGGACACTATTTTTGAACTCCGGAAACTTCAAGGGCCCGGTTGCTTTTTTCACCCCTTACTTCTGGTCCCAGGTCACATCGGAAGACACCAACTTGGCGGGGATGTTCCTCGATTCACGGCCTTCCAGCCCGAACAAGGCATTGCAGATGGAAACCCAGTATGTGCCAAGCTTTCAAGCGGTGGACTCCAAGGGTGAGACTTATGCCCGAATCGCGCCCACATCCTTCCCGAGAAACACACAGGGAGATTCAGCGGTGGTGCATCGAGTGACCGCATACAACAAAAGCGCGCTTTGGGACTCTGTGAAGGCATGGTTTGAAGGGGGAGCTGTTGCAAGCGGCACAGTCAATTCCAAAGGGGCAAGCATCCACACATTCAACAGCAAGGGTGGTTCCACTTGGAAGATTTATCCGCCCAACACACCAAGGGAAAAAAAGATCTCACTCGCCTGGAATTCTTTCGCAAGCCCCGTCGCTCTTGATGAGCACACCTATGGATATCGCTGGAACCAACAGATGGTGACAAAGACAGAATCCAAAAATGGCTCATCATTGGTGACACTTCCGGAGTACTTCCACTTGGTGAAGGATGGGGACAAAAAATCGGAATGGGTGGTGGTGCAGGCAAAGGATGTTCCCTTGGAAACCGGATTGACCAAGGCTGAATTCAAAAGGCCAAATGTTAAGCCTGAGGGAGCATATGTCACGCCGGAGGATGCACAAAGCTGCTGGAAGAAACCCGGACCAGTCGCTGGGCCTTTCCAAACTCAACTTGGGGATGGAAGCGTGGTCACCTATTATTGGTACCGATTTGCGGACCAACCCGCGATCCTAAACGCGGATTTAACGGACAAGGAACGCGAGGCGATGCAATTGCGGGTGGAAAAACTGCACAAGACTTGGACAAGGGAAAAAGAATATCTGCCCGCGCCCACCACCGGTAAACTCGCGGACCTGGACCCGGCTTTGATTGTGACCCCGCCCAAGGGTTTTGAATTCGGGTATGTTCCAATCGTGACCAGGCAGGCAGCAAAAAATTAAAG
>SYCV01000070.1 GCA_005786805.1 Planctomycetia bacterium
CAGGTTATTCGAAATCAAAACAATACGCTGATGCCAATGATTTTTTATTCGACAAGCTTTTAAGCAAGTGATGGTTGTATGGAAAGAAAAGAATAAGGGGCTGTTGTCGCTTGATATGTGATTTACCTGCCACTGTTGATTTTTTGGAAAGCACCAATGAAGCATGAAATTTTAATCTTATTTGCTCTTTTTACCCCGCTGCCGTGGATTCATGCTGATGAGATTATCCTAGCTGGGGGAAATGAGGTTTTCATCGTGAATGCGGCAGATGCCGTGGCAGGCAAGTTAAACAAACTCTGGCGCTGGAGTGCGCAGGATGCGAATGATGTGCCAGAGGCCGTTCGCCGTGATTTTAATCACATGGATGAGTGTAAGGTGGTTGAGAAAGGTGCAAAGCTGCTGGTTTGTGCATCGAATGGGGGCTGTGCGTTGATAGATCGCGCGACAAAAAGCGTGTTGTGGCGTGCCAAGTCGCGCAACGCCCACTCGCTCGACTTATTGCCAAATGATCGTGTGGTGGTGGCCAGTTCGCTGAGTGGTGATCATCTTGAGATTTTTGACTTGAAAGCTGTTGCAGTGGCTTCCATTTACAAAACGCCGCTTCGTTCCGCGCATGGAGTGCTTTGGGATGATTCAAGGAAGTGCCTCTGGGCCCTCGGGTATGATGAGCTGTGCTGTTACACCCTAGCTGAATGGGAAACGGCCAAGCCCTCGCTCAATCTTAAAAGCACCTACAAATTACCCGACGCCGACGGCCATGATCTGCGCCCTGTTCCAGCTAGTGCGGGTCTATTGATCACAACCGAGCATGGCGTGCATATTTTTGACAGGGATAAGAAGACTTTTAAACCCCATCCCATTCTTAAAGATTTAACCAAGGTGAAATCAGTGGATATTCATCCGGTGACACAACGGATTGTCTTAAGTACATGGGGCACAACTTTGCGGTTATTTGAGCCAGAAGCAACCATTATGTTTAAGGATGCCCGTCCGTACAAAGCTCGCTGGGTGCCATGAAAAATAATTTGAATCCTGCCTCTTTTTTAGATTACCAGACAAATCCTGGATTTGGAGAATGTTTGCAAACCGCTGGAATATAGCCTTTTTGAGTGATGCAAGTCTTTTGATTCCTCGGAGATCAAAAGTAAGCCTAGTCAAGGTTCACTGCCATTTGGATTATTTAGTCCGCGATTAGTCCGACGCTTTGTTTGACAAGGGCCAAGAACTCTTTTTGAGGCCATGATTTGTCGATTTCCAACCAGCGCCGCGCCACTTTATCCATGGTTTCCTGGGCGGAACCCCCGGGGCTATTGAGATAGGTTTTTAATTCCTCAACAAGGACGGTTCTTCTTTTTTGGAATCCGGGAAGCCTACTGCACAATGCCGGGTTTTTTATGTCAATGTGGGAAAGGTTGGCCCTGATTGCCTCACGAAGATTGGTGGTTCTTTGAGGATCAAGGCCGAAGGAGTCCAGTCTTATTTTGTCCAGATGCGAGTATCGGATGTAACCGGCAATTGAGGGCTCAATGCATATTCTCTCTGAAATTTCCGGGCCAGCGAATTCAGTGAGGAATTGGAACGCCAGTTCCTTTGATTTTGATTTGGAATTGACACAACCAAGTATGCTCGAGGAACCGAGATAAGGGATTTTATTGCCTATGGGCAATGGTCTGAATTCTGTTGATGAACCCGCATAATATCCATCAGCTCCTGGGATAGGGCAAACGCTGAATTTATCCCGCAGCCCGGCGTTGGATTGTGCTTTGTAAACAATCCTGGCATCCGCGACCGCCAATGCCGATTTACCTTTGATAAAGTTCTCCCCTGGTTCATTGTCAGGCGAAGTTGCTCGAAATTTCTGCAGAAGTTTGAATTTCTCCAGGCTTTTCACGAAACCCATGTTGTTGATCAATGGTTTCCCTGTGCGGAAATCGTAGAGAAATGAAAACACGGCGGTTTCAATTTCCGGAGTGACTTTTTCCGAAGGCCCGACTGGTTGCCTGGTGTATCCTGCACAAAAACTCAGGAACTCTTTTTCAAAATCCTCATCCCCGGCACAAAGTCCGGGCAGGCTTTTGCCATCCTTGAAATGACTTTGGGAGAAGTACTCAGCGATTTTGAGGTAATCCGACCAAGTATTGGGTGGTTTGAGTGGGGAATTGTATTTTGCCTTGAATCCATTTTGATGGGCGGGGTCGTTGAAAAGGTCGTCTCTGTAAAGACAAACAGTAGCTTCGCCAGCCAGCGGCAATGAGATGATTTTCCGATTCCAAACCAGCAACTTTTCCCTGTAAAGTGGCAGGAAGTCGGACCAGTTGATTTTGTCGCCAGGTTCCTGGATGGAATCCGAGGCGAAAGCAGGCATGTTCGTCAGTGCGAACTCCCCTGTTTCCTCGGGCTTGATAATCCAAATGTCTACTTCAGGTTCTTTTGAGTCGGGTGACTGGCCCGCATTGCGCTTGATAATTTTTATTTCTGTTCCCAGCCGGTTTGCAACCACCATTCCCTGCATCTGGATGACATCATTTGGTAAGCCTTCGGGGGAAGAGATCACCAATGTTGGTTTTTTCTTTTGAAATTCAGGTGATTGGGTGTCTTTTTTGCCCGCGCATCCATGCAATGCGAGCAAGCATGCCAGCATCGTTAAAACCGTGGTTGAATTTCTTTGCATTGGCAAACTCTCTTTCCTTAAAATAGATAATCATTTTATGAGATGTTTTGCAATGATGTAGAATGAATTGTAGGATGTTATCCTGATAGAGCCAAAAGTTCATAGAGGTAAGTGAGATGAAAATCAGTCTGGTGGTTTTGACCGCGGGAAAAATGATGGGTAAGGAAATACCAATCACCGTAGCGGAATTTCGAATCGGCAAGGATCCCTCATGCCAATTAAAGCCCGCTGCGGGAGTGTCAGACAAGCATTGTGCGTTTCTTGTCAAGCAGGGGAAATTATTCCTGCAGGACCTCGGAAGCGCTGAAGGCACTTTTGTCAACGACAATAAAATTTCATCCGAGTTGGAATTGAAGGCCAAGGACAAGGTGAAAGTAGGGCCCCTTTTATTTGAGATCAAGATAGAGGGCGCCCCAGTGGCAAAACCAGTGGCAGCGGCACCCCCTCAAGCGGCCGCCAAGCCAGAGCCAAAAAAACCATCTGCCGACGGTGATGATGACCTTGATGATTTGTTATTCGATGATGATGACAAGGCCCCGGGTGGTGCAAAGCCCTCATGGAAAGACGCGGTTCCGGAAGCTGGTGCCGATAAGGCACAGGATACAGCAACTGAAGGTGGTGCCAAGCCGGAAGAGAAGCCAAAGCCTGTTGTGAAAACATCGGATGCCGCAGCCGCTTTACTCTCCAAGTTCAGGCCTAAAAAGTAGTTCATGTCCAAGCATAAGAAGCAGGAGGCCATTCCCAAGCCCAGTTTGTTGCCAAGCGCAAGGAAACTTCTTGGGACTTCGCTCCTGTTTTGGTTTGCTGAAAGAAAAAGGGATCTCCCCTGGCGAAAAACCAAGGATCCCTATTCAATCTGGGTGAGTGAGATCATGTTGCAGCAAACCCAGGTTGCAACAGTGATTCCTTACTTCGAGCGCTTTTTAAAATCATTTCCCACCTTGGATATCTTGGCAGCGGCTGATGAACAGGAAGTTTTAATGCATTGGCAGGGGTTGGGCTATTACAGGCGGGCAAGGATGATGCATCAGGCCGCCAAAATTATCCTTTCAAATCATGATGGAATCTTCCCCAGGGAACCAGAAGCGCTTGCACAATTACCAGGATTGGGAAGATACACTAGAAATGCAGTTTTGTCACAGGCGTTCGATTACCGATTACCGATTCTTGAGGCAAACACCAAGCGGGTGTTGGCAAGGTTGTTTGGTTTAATGCAGGACATTGATTCTTCTTCTGGGAATAAATTCCTGTGGGAGGCAGCGGAGGAAATATTGCCTGAAAGTGACATTGGGGCTTTTAACCAAGCCATGATGGAACTAGGATCCCTGGTTTGCACAGTCTCAAGTCCCAAATGTGGTTCATGTCCGCTTTCCACGATTTGTTTGGCGCGACAGAGTGACCTTGTGGGAAATATACCAGTCAAAAAGAAAAAAGTGGTGGTCACCCAGGTTGCTGAGTTGGCTACCGTATTGGTAAATGGGAAAAAAATATTGTTGGGAAAGAGGCCAGCCGGCCAGCGCTGGGCCGGTTTGTGGGAAGTGCCTCATGATACGCCGACTTATGATTTTTCTGAGTTAAAAGCGCTTCGTTCTATATCCAAAAAATATGTTTCCTTGATGCCTCGGAAATTTCTTGAGATAGGCAGGGTGGTTCACCCTGTGACTCGCTTCAAGATTACGGTCAGGGTTTTTCTTGGTAAAGTTTCGGGCAGGGCGAAGTCTGGATTTTACGAGGAATTGGCATGGGTTGCCCCCGAAGAAATGGGTGGGTTCCCTAAAAGTTCGCCCCAGTCCAAAATCATAGCCATGGCTTTGAAGGCATTGGCCGGTTCAAAAACCTAAAAACTTCAGGTGAAAGGAGTTTCTGATGAGGTTTGAATATTGGATGATCTTTTTGTTATTGGTTTTGGGATGCTCGGAGGAAACGAAACCTTTGAAGGTTGGTGTAAGGGTTGGGGATATTGCTCCTGAAATCAAGGCGGAGGATGCCCAGGGTGAGAAATTGGAGTTAAGCAAGTTTAAAGGCAAGGTTGTATTGTTGAGTTTTTGGGCTTCCTGGTGCGGGCCTTGCAAGGAACTTTTGCCTTATGAGAAACAACTTTTCAAAAAATTTGAAGGAAAGCCGTTTGTATTGTTGGGGGTCAACTCTGACATAGAAAAGAACGCGTTCATCAAGGTGCAACAGCAATACAACATCCCGTGGCCCTCCTTCTGGGATGGTAACGGATCCATTAATCGGGAGTGGGAGATTGAGTTTCTCCCCCTGCTTGTCCTTGTCGATGAGAAGGGTGTCATCCGGTTTAATTCCAAAAGCGTCATGGATAATATTGAGTCGTTCAGGGACTTGTCTGAAAAAGTGGAAAAAGAAATCAGCAATGTATTGCAGAAAATGAGGGGATAAAAAATGATGGGGCGCTTTCGGGATAAGCGCCCCATCCTGCGGGAATGAATCGTGCAATCAAGAATCTACTTGATTAGAAATTCAATGCTCACATTGTTTTCGGTGATCTCGGGCATGCTGAACAGGGTTTTGGCAAGCTCTTCCTGTTTGCTTCCCTGGGCAATATCGATCAAAAGGACCCTGGAGCCATCTGGTTTTTCGATGACTTGGACGGATGCCGCCTTTTTGCCACATACCTGCTCAACTTGTTTCTTAAGCGTTACCAGGGATTTTTGTTGAATAGTGGAAGGTGTTTTTGAATCCTCACCATCATCAAAGCTTATGGACCCTGAAGCAACCCCGGGAACTGTTGGGGCAGGTGATTTTCTACTTGCGGTGCTTTGGGGTGATTTGATGCTTTTATCATTTGAGACTGTCTTAGCCGGAATTTCCCCCTTGCTGGTGGATGCTGTTTTTGCAGGGACTTCAGCTTTTGCAATTTGGGCAGGGTTTTTAGCCAATGGTGCAATAGACACGGGGTCTTTCTTAACCAATGGTTGCCCTTTGGTTGCCAATTCAGATTTTGAATCAGCCATCTTATCCTGCTTCACGGCGGGCTTGCTGGCAACACCGATTCCCATTTTCTCGGTGAGCATTTTTTCCGTGGGAACCGGTTTCGTCTGGGTTTTAACCGCAAGATAGGGCCTGTTGTATTCAGGATCCTTGTCTGAGTTAGTCGCATATCTCGCGGGGATTTTATCAGACAATACCGGTTGTTTAATTTCAGGTGGAGCCTCGCGCCTCACCACTGGAAATCCAAGCATGTCGGTTTTCACCAATGCTGAACCCTGTGGGTCATGGGCGGGCATGAATACCCTTGCTTCGGATTTTGCCGTTGCTTCCATCATCGCTTTGGGAACGGTTGTCGTGACTGTGGCCTTGGGTATCACAATTGCCGCTTTTTCCGCGACTTTTGGAGATTCCTTGGCAGGTTTTACTTTTTCAGGTTGTTTTGCTGATGGAAGTTCTTTTTGAATGGTTGGCAAAGTCGTGGGTGTCGCATCTTTTTTATTCAAGTCCGGAAAAGTTGGAAACGCCTCGTTCTTTTCCTTGGTGATGCTAGTTGTTTTCGCATCCACAGGCTTGGCAACGGTCTTGGATTTCTCTTTGGCGGGGATTTCTTTTACAGCGGATTCGGAAGGTTTAACCGGTTCCTTTTTATCTGCTTTCCCAGCCAGGTCCCAGACGGCGGGGGTTTTAGGTGCCACCAATATATCCACTGGTTTTTCAGGAACAGCCAAAGGCTTGGCAATTGGCACCACGGGAGTAAGGCTCTCCGGAAGAACTTTAGGTTTCTGATTAACGTTGCCGTTAATCGGAGTTTCTTTGGTAATGGGTGCCTGTATTGTGTTTTGTGTGGGAACAATAACCGGGGCCACCTGGGTGGCGGGCTTTGAAGATGCCAGAGCCGTGGTTATCTCGATTGCGGGGGCAGGCTTGGAATTTGGTTTGGACTCAGTGGTTGGTGTTGAAGCCAATACCTGGTCTTTTCCTGGGATCCATTTGGTGCCATCCTTGTTCACCATGGTCACGGTTTCATTTCCCATGCGCATTGGCTGAACCACAATTTTGTTGACAACCCGTTGGCAGCCTGGAATCTTTCGGAGTCTTTTGCTTATCTCAAGTTTATCCTCAAGAGTGACGACCGGTCCGGTTGCGATTATTGAACCATCAGGTGAAACAGAAACAGAAACTTTTGGGTAGGCTATAAGCAGTTCGTTGGTGGCAACTTTGTTAGCGCCGGCCTGGAGGGTTTCCACAGGCACCTTTGAAGGTTTGATGGATGGAAATGGCCATGATTTTATCTCACTGGCAACTTTCAGGGTTGTAAGCCTGCTAGCAAGCGCGATTGCATTTTCAGCTATAGCGTTATTGTTAACATTTCCTTTGATTACCATGGTTCCATTTTTGATGGAAGGGGTCAAATCTGTGGCTGAGATACTTGGGTCAGCAAGAAATTCAATGTGAACCTTCATGGATTCGGCGAGTGCCTTTGAATCCTCAGGTTTGTTTTCAAGGGAGGGCTTCGCCGAGGCGATGATGTTTCCTGCCTTTGTTGAATCCGCGGCATTGGCCAGGTTGGTAAGGACAATGCTGGATGCGGAAAAGCCAGTGATTATTCCCAAGGCACTCAAAGTGAAAAGCTTTTGCGCTGATATCTTCCATTGCTTGCGCATGATTTCTGTCTCTCCAAAAGTTCGCTGTGTTTCAACCCTAGATTTAGTAACCTGCCAAGTCCTTGGTGAAAGACTTTTGAAGTTCTGGAGTTCCCGCATACAGATGCAGGTGGTCCTTGTCGATGTACACGACTTGAATCCTGGGGCGTTTGATCTTCACTGGGAAAGGATAACCTGACTCAATCACCTCGGTGTAGTAAATGGTCGCCTTCCAATGGCAGTGGTGAAGTTGTGCAGGTCCAACAAGTGGGAAAAATCGGGGAGGATCTATTTTGTCCACAAGTCGTTCAGTGACAATTTGGATATCGTCCCGATGTTCCTCATAAACATAGGGAAAACCCCTGGCCATGTGTGGCATTGCCCTGATGACCTGTGCATCATCCGGTGCATCCTCGCAAATAGGAGGAGCTGAGCCCTCCTTGATGGGGGGAAGAATCGGGGTGCGGTGGTCATTTCGATGCGTGTATTTTTCTTCCATTCGCTCGGTAACCCATGGAGGGACGGGTACTGGAGTAAAAATGCCCATTGAAAAAGGCATACAGCCTGTAAAACTCAAGGAGAAGGCAGCGATCAACCCGCCTACAATACTTTTTTTTCCGATTTTCATAGCTGACACCTTTCTACAACTAAAACACACCCGGGTTCCCGTTCCCGGATAGCGCCACACTCAATGGATGAGTTGATGGCATGGAGTATCTGCAAGATTCTTATCGACTTAACGAAAGTGCCAACTTTAACGATTGCATCAAAGATTCATGTTTTAAGTTTTATTGATGTCAAAATGGGGGATATAATAATGGTTTGGGGATGTTTTTGAACTTTTATCGAGGCAAAAACCTATGAACTATCTCTCATTAAGGTTGCAGGATTCAAAAAATGAAGTCAGGGAATTGCAAACTTTTGGTCCCGCACCTTATCTGTTAGTTTTTCTTAGGCATCTGGGGTGAGTGCTTTGCAGAGCCCATCTGGGTGAAATCCGTGATCATTATCAATTGTTCATGGATAAAAAGGCGACAGTTGTTGCCATAACTTTTTCAACTCCAACTGAAGCTCTTAAATTATCCGAGGAGTTGAAGTTGCCGTTTGAATTGGCGTGCGATACTAAAAAAGAAGTATACAAGTCATTTGAATTGGGATCAGCCAGACTTGGAGATTTTTTTTACCCAAGCGTACTGTTCAAATTCCTGGGGAGGATACTTACAGGTTGGTTGCCGTCCCTGGGTTATTCCAAGGAAGACTTGTTTCAACTGGGTGGAGATATGGTCATTAATATAAATGGAGAGGTTGTTTATCGATATAAATCAACTGACCCTGCTGATAGGCCAAGCATTAAGTCATTATTAGAGCAGTTGGAGAAGGCTAGTAAGAAAGGTGATTAATCATCTTCCTCATTATCAATGATTTCAATTCCGTGTTCTTCAAGAAGAGTGAGCAATTTATCAAGGCGCTCGGGATCAGACTTCTCTTTGGTGACCGCGTTAAAGACCTGTTGGAAAGTGACAAATCCCTTGGCTTCGCCGATTTCAATCAGATTTTTGAGTGTCTCTTGAACTGTGCTCATTTCCAACTCCTTTTGGTCCAGGATCATCCAAAGAAATCCATCATGAATAATTGTAACTCCTATGAAGTGATCTTGCTAGTCTCTTAAATAAAATAACTTAAAAACATCATGATAATTGAATTATGAAGGATTCAAGTGTAAAAGTTATGACTGGGAAGTTGAATATTTAAATCGCTTTCCAAATCGCAAATCTTTTTCGTTGCCTGTTTCGTCTTATGAGCGTGAACAATGAAGCACCCTGGCATGATAGACGATGGAAGTGTTCCGTTGAAGGTGGATGATAATCTATCCAATGGCGAACGATTGTTGGCCGTCTTTAACCAGATAAGGGACGAGTTGACAAGCACCCTGTGGTTCATCCTCGGAAACAAGGATGACGCCCAGGACATCGCACAGGATGCGTTTTTAAAATGTTGGAAAAAGCAGGATTCACTACCCGAGGTCTTGAATCTCAAGGCGTGGATATTCAGGGTGGCGATCAATGCCGCCAAGGATCTTCGTAAAAGTGCATGGAAGCGTAAGACACGAAAGATGCCCCAGGAGGATGTGATGTATAACAGTGTCGATTTCACCCCCGATGAAATGATCCATGAAAAGGAAATGCTTGAACAGTTGCGCAAGGCCCTGATGGAACTTCGGCCCGAGGAGAAAGAGGTCTTTTTACTCAGGCAGAATGCTGAGATGACATATGAGCAAATAGCTGAAACTGCCAACAGGCCGCTGGGTACCATCAAGACCCAGATGCGGTCAGCACTGCAAAAGTTAAAACTGGCTCTCACTTGAATCGTGATGGCTGATTAAAGTTGAAAAAATTATCTGCTGGAGATGAATGATATGTGGAACTGCCAGAATACCGAGGAAAAATTACTCGAGCACCTTTATGGGTTGCTGGACAACCATGAGCAATCGTTGTTGGTGTCCCATTGCGCGAATTGCGCTGGATGTGGCGAGAGGCTCAAGAAGGCCACTGTTCAGAAAGAGATGCTGCAGAAAGCATCGAAGGCGCAGTTTCCTGATTTGAAATTCTTGCCACCACAAGTGGTCGCCAATCAGGCACCCGAATCAAAAATATTGCGGTATGGAAACAGGTCGATACCTTCAATGCAGAGTGCAAGGATATGGATGTGGGCGGTTGCAGCGGTTCTTACACTTGGAATAGGTGTTCCCGCGGGAGTTGGGATTTATGATTACATAGGTAATCTCACTGTTGTCGAGCATCACCGCCGCCATGCATCCAGGGTGGAGGGAGAGTATAATGAAAAAGCCCGGGTTGTATCCCAATTGCAGGCCGAGGGCATGGCCAAGGTGAATCAAGCTACGGAAGAAATACAAAAAAAGCAACTAAAGGTTCTGGTGACCGGCCCGGCAACCCTGCAGCCTGGTGCCCCGAATAATTACCAGATTCTGACCCAGGATAATTTAAACCGGCCTGTTGAGGCCCGTGTTGAGGCTTTTGTCGAGGACAAGGCGAATCCGGGTTCCAGGTTTCCCGTGGTTTCGCAACTTACCCGTCAGGGGCAGTTGCAGATTGTGGTTCCACCAGACCTGCCATTGCGTGCCGGAAGCAATCCCACCCTGATTGTCTCCGCAAAAAGGGAATCAGGCGCCCAATTGGAAATCAAAGAGGGGCTTCAGCTTGCCTCCACTGTTTATGTGGCACACCTATCTACTGACAAGCCGATGTATCAACCTGGCGAGACTGTTTATTTTCGTTCCATGGTTTTGGATCGTTTCAGTTTGAGACCGCCTTTGGAGGATTTTGCGCTAAGTTTTGTATTGACGACCCCAACGCAGGAGCAAAAGGATGTAGGTCAGGGTGGGGGCGGAATATCCCGCCCGGACAAGCCATCCGAACCCATCAAAGGCCCTGATGGCAAGCCATTGAAGGGTGTTGGTTCAGG
>SYCV01000071.1 GCA_005786805.1 Planctomycetia bacterium
ACTTTAAAACTTAGATCATCAGTTCGCGCGTTGAACCCCGGGGTTAGCAGTTTCTGACAATCCTGTCTGGGAAACCTTGGGCATGAAGTTGCCATACCTTCGGGCGAGTTCCTGGGTGGGTGGATAATAAATCTCCTGGCCGGGAAGCAATAATCCGCTTTTAGGGGCATCGATCCTGGCCCTGGGGTGATTTTCATTCCACATTTGCAATGCTTTAGAATATTCAGGATTGCCATAAATTTTCTGGCTGATGCTTGCATAGGTTTCACCTGGTTTGCAAACATATGCTTGCTCGGTCCAGCTATCAACCCGCGGGGCGCTAAGCACTGCGGAAGCCGGGGCAACAGGGGTTACCGGTGTGGGGGAAAACAACTGGTTTGAGGCGGTGCTCACGGTGCCTGGCGGTGGAACCGGCATGATCGGGGCGTTATTGTTGGATGGAATGGTCAAAACGGCGCCAGCTCCGGGGTTGGTGCCATTGGTCGGGCTACTTCCATTGATTGGTGGCGCGGAAATAATCTCGTTTGGCCCAAGCGGCTTTTGAGGAATTTGTGTTGCAGGGTCAGTGGGGGCGACTGGTGCGATGTAACCACCATTATTTCCCATCGGAATCGCGCCTACGGGTGAGATTTTTCCACTTGGATCAGCAGGAGTGAACTCCGTCCTTCTAGCAGGGCCTTCATTCACATTAAATTGAATTGCATTACTACTCCTGGTTGGAGGCATGGGCGATGTTGAACTTAAAGGTGGCGTTGATGTCGCGCCGAACCCTGGTGCTGGTGGAGGAGGAGGGGGTGGCGTGATTGTGCCTGCTGATGGGGATAACGGAATCGAACTTCCTGGCAATGGAGGTAGACCGCCACCATTTGAAGGAGGTGGTGGCGATATTGGCGCAATTGCAGGAACGGATGGCAAACCCACGGGTGATGAAGGTGGTGGGGGTGGCGAAACAGGTGCTGTCAGTGGCGCGGAAACCGGTTCAGGTGTTCCTGTGCCTGGAAGAGGTGGTACACCCGATGAAGGTGGGGGTGGTGTGACAGAGGTTGGAGGCGGAGGGCTCACAGGGGGCGGTGGACTTATTGGAGGAATGCTGTTGCCTGGCGCTCCGGGAAGAGGAGGTATTCCAGAGGATGCGGGTGCGGGGGGTGGAATGGTTGGTGATGCAATCGGCGGAATGCTTGGTGTTGATGGTGGAGGTATCTCTGATTTGGTGTTTTCACCAGGCAATGGTGGCAGGCCACCGCTTTTTCCCCCGAGGTCTGGTATTGGGGGAATCGGAGGCACAGGCGGAATAGAACTTGGCTCAGTCACCGGCGCGGTTTTGTTTTCTTCCGCGGTTGTCAGTTTGATTTCATTTCCAGGAACTGGCACCAGGTCCATGCTGGCTGGGGTTACAACTGGAACAATTCCCTGTGTGTTGGTTTTTTCCTTTGGATCAAGCGAGGCAACAGCAGTCTCGGATGCTTTGTCTCCGGGCTTTACGGATGGATCCATGTATTTCTTGATGATCACCGCGGAAAGCAACCCGACGAAGGATGCAGTCACCACTAATCCAGCCTTGGTTTCTCGATTCATTGAACCAGCTCCTTACAAGTTAGGCGGGCAATGTCGGCAAAACCTACCTTGCCCTTTAATTATGTCCGATAAATTCAACCGTTGCGTGCATGGTGCTGTCCTTAAGATCGGGACATTCCATACCTTGAACCCTTAAAATCCATACAACTGAAAAAGTTGCAGGAAACCAAACCACTACTTCTTTTCGAGGGAACTCATTTTCTGGGTGTATTTGCGCCATCGCTCAAGGTCCCAGATTTCAAAATGATCCTCGACGCCCACGATCGCAATCTCTTTTTCAAGGTTGCCAAACTGGGCCATTCTTTCAGGGATTACAATCTTTCCGTCCTGTACGGGGATTTTTTCAATCTGACCGAAGAATAATCTGCGGAATACGCGGACATCCTTTTCGCTGGCGGGCGAATGTTCGAGTCTCTCGCTGAGTTTTTCAAGGTGGTCCACGCTTGTAAGCCATAGGCATGGATCAGGACCAGGTGAAATAAGCACTTGGTTGCAATTCCCCAACTGGTCGAAAACTTCCGCTGGGAGCACCAGGCTTTTTTTATCCTGGAGCACACATGGATAGGTTCCCGTGAGAGTGATGATGATTTTAGATTTCGCTTCGGGAAGTTTTGGTCTGGCCTCGGGCAGCGGTTGCACCGTGGAAGAACTTGGTTCAGTCTGCAGGCTTGCATCTGCGGGAACCTTTACGACAGAGCCTTTTTCCAGTGGGTCTTCAGCTTTTAATGTCGGATTCAGCAGGGCGATCTCACGCCATCGATCCTCATTCCCCAAGGTCTTTTTTGCTATTTCCTGGAAGTTTTCAGAATCAAACCGAACCAGGTACAACTTGGGAGCATCCGTCTGGGTATCCTTAGTTGTGGCATTCGAACTTTTGTTGGTTTTAAGCCGGCTGTTTACTTCGAATTTGATGAATGGAGGTTTTAGACTTCCGACCTCAAATCCCATGGTGATGCTGCCATTCTTCGGTTCATCCTGCCTGATGTTTGCTGATTTGATTCCGCCCAGGATTCCCTCGATGACCCTTGGCAGGTCTATTGGCTGGGAGGACCCGGGTGCGGTGGTTATTACATCGTCTTGAATTTGCACGGGAAGCTTTGCAGGGGTTTCTTTTTTATCTTCAACAACAGGTTTTTTATTGTCCTCGATTGGTGGGATCAGACTTGGGGCCGGGTTTGGTGCTGGGGGAAACAAGGGAAGCGTGAGTTCTTCCTTCATGGGCTGAAATTGCACAGGCTTGATTTCTTCTTTTTGAAGTAACGGGGGTTCCTTGGATTCTTCCAGAAGAACATTGGAGGTTTTGCTTTCACCTGTTTTTTTCTGACCCATTGATGGAGTGGGCAGGTGGCCTTGCTCCTGCAGAAACAGCGTTGTGATCCGTCTGGCGTGGTCATGCCTTGGGGGTGTGGCTGCATGACTGAAGCTGTTTTTTCTTAGCATCAATCCTGACGCGCATACAATCATGGTTCCCGCGAGTCCCAACCAAACCAGTTTCAACATGATCCACCTTCCATCCCAAAGTCAAAAAAAGAAAACTTAAACTCTCATCGCGGCCCGCAGCTTTGCGCTGCGTGATCTCGCATTTTGAAATTCTTCCTCAGTGCCCGCCTGGACGGGCTTTTTTGTAAGTGCGACAAAGATGCTGGAATCCCTGAACGCTGCCTTCACCTTGCGATCCTCAAGTGAGTGAAAACTGATGATCACAACCCGTCCACCCGGTTTGAGGCAACTTGGAAGCATTTTCAGGAAACTATCAAGTGATTCCATCTCGCAATTGACCGCGATTCGGAAAGCTTGAAAAGTTCGGGTTGCGGGGTCGATTTTACCTGAGCGTGGAACGCACCTGCGCACCAGTTCCGCAAGATCGGTGGTGGTGCGGATGGGTGAAACTTTTCGTTGGAGGACAATCGCCTTTGCAATTCTTCTGCTAAGCCTTTCCTCGCCGAGTTGGAAAATAATATCCGCCAGGCTGCGTTCATCGAGTTGCGCCACCAGAGCGGAGGCAGGCATTCCACGAGTAGGGTCCAGGCGCATGTCCAGCGGGCCCTCTCTTTGAAAGCTGAGCCCTCTTTGTGAGTCGTCAAGTTGGTCGGAGCAAATGCCTAGGTCCGCAAGTACGCCATCAACTGTCTGGATTTTCAGCTCATCAAGGACTTGGCGAAGTTGGTCAAAGGATGCATGGACAAATGTGATGATTGAATTTGTGATTCGTTTTTTTGTGGCCTCGATCATGGATGGGTCACAGTCGAGGGAAATTACCCGGCCCGAGGGACTGATTTTTTCGGCAATAAGCCTGGTATGGCCACCCGCGCCCAAAGTCGCATCCACGATGATTTGGCCGGGTTGAGGATCGAGCCAATGAATTACCTCAGCAGGAAGCACGCTGGCATGCCTACTAGCGATGGGTTCGGAAGGTTGGTTAATCGGAAGATCCCTGTCCAAGTCAAACATCCTGAATAAAGGCCTGCTGGAAATAAAAAGCAGGTATCGGGGCGGGATGCTAACCTGTGTTGGGAAAAAAAAACAGCCCTTCTGTGCGCTGGGGAAGAGCAAGAAGGGCTGCTGATGTTGAGGAATAGAATTATAGGGCAATAAGGCAGGCTGGGAGGTCCGCCCGACGCGCTTGGCCCGCTGCTACGGGCCGAAATCTTTCCTCAAGGTACTGACTCCATTCAAAAATCGCATTTTTTCTATTTTCCTTGGAATGCCCCTTCTGCCACGCTATCAAAGCGAGGGGAATTTTCCGTCAGGTACTGTTTCCATCGGGCCAGATCCCAAAGTTCCAGATGGTCTCGGACACCAATGAGCACCACTTCGCGATCAAGGCCTGCAAACTGGACCAATCTTTCCGGAATTAACATTCTGCCTGACTTGTCAATTTCGACTGATTCGGTCTGGGCAAAATACAGTCTCCTGAAAACCCGGCCTTCGCTATCCGTTGCGGGTACTGAGTCCATTCGTTCGGCCAGGGTTTCCAGTCCACTTTGCGTGTACAACCAAAGGCACTTGTCGGGTCCTGGAGTAACAAACACCATTTCCGGGTTTTGCATAACATCCCGCACTTTGCGGGGTAACGCCAAACGCTTTTTGTCATCCAAGCTGCGTTCGTGCGTTCCGGTTAATAACATGGGCTTGTTTCACTCAATTCATTGCTGTTTTAGCAATAAAAGAGGCATCCTTGCCTTTTCCCACCAAGCTCCACTTGGCTCCACAGTCCCCCACTATATTTGTTTTAATTTCCACCGCAAGCATTTTCTTCCCAGAAATAAAAATATTTTTCATGCCTGCTTTTCCATATCCCTTTAACACGAACGATATGCCCGAATTGAACTGCGAAACTCACGCAGATACAAAAATATTATTATTAAACTCTGTTATATATTTAATTTGGTGAACTTGTTGTTTGGGCTATCGGATTAACTTGGGCAATCTTTTCCAGATGTCAGGGATTAACTGCTTTTGATGGACCTGCTCTTTTGTTTTTTCGGGGTTATCCGCTTTCAAACACTTGTTAA
Source organism: Planctomycetia bacterium (assembly GCA_005786805.1). Classification (GTDB taxonomy): domain Bacteria; phylum Planctomycetota; class Planctomycetia; order Gemmatales; family Gemmataceae; genus UBA969. The sequence goes on from SYCV01000071.1 coordinate 5,091, forward strand.
TCAATTTTGGTTGTGTGATAATGCCCTGACATTAAAACTCAGGAAGGTGATCATTCTTGCTGGCAGTTATTCATGAATTTAGAGTCCGTAGCCATATTTCACCCAACGATTGTTTTTTTGTGGTTACATGGTAAGTCAAAACAAGAATTATGAGGTCGATGATTAATATTTTAAATGAATCGCATATTCCGGTGCTTTCCCAATCAACCGTATCTGAACCAGTTAATGAAGTTGTCATTGCCATTGAAGAGCAGACGGGGCGTCTGGAAATTCCCAAGTCGGCACAACCAATTAAGATTGATAAACGGTATGTTTTTGCCCTTGGCCTTGTCCATTGCTTCGCTCTGCTTGCTTTTATACCATGGTTTTTCAGCTTGACGGGCCTTGTCGCTGGCATCGCGGGAGTTTTTGTTTTTGCAATGATGGGTATTAACATTGGTTATCACCGATTATTGACGCACCGGGGGTTTACCTGCCCCAAATGGTTGGAGCATACACTGGCTATTCTTGGAATCTGCACTTTGCAGGATTCCCCCGCTCGTTGGGTTGCCATTCATCGATTACATCACAGGGACTCCGATGAGCAGGAAGATCCTCACTCACCCCTGGTAAGTGCTTATTGGGGGCATATCGGTTGGCTTTTTGTTCGTAATCGTGAGTTTCACAAGGTCAGGAATTTTGAGTGTTATGTGCGTGACCTTTTGCGTGATCCTTTTTATATGAAACTTGAACGAAAATCCCTTTGGTTGGGGATTTATGTCCTGCATGCCTTGTTGTTTTTGTTCGCGGGATATTTGATAGGCTGGTTCATCACGGGAACCTGGGAAGGATCGTTGCAGATGGGCCTTAGTCTATTGGTCTGGGGTGTTTTTGTTCGCACGATCTTCGTGCTTCACAGCACTTGGGCTGTAAATTCAATTTCCCATCTTTGGGGCTATAGAAATTATAAAACCACCGACAACAGTCGTAATAATTGGCTGGTCACACTTATTTCTCACGGGGAAGGATGGCACAACAACCACCATGCCGAGCAAATGTCGGCCTCCCATGGTCACCTTTGGTATGAGTTTGACCTTTCTTGGTGGGTTATTCGGGGTTTTGAGTGCGTTGGGTTGGCCAAAAAGGTGGTAAGGCCCCGCTGTTGGAAAATGCCCAAGCAGTGATCTTCGAATGAAGTATCTACTCGATATCACTGGTTCTTTTCCAATTACATTCTTTAAATCATTTTAAACAAGCCATTTCTGCGCCAGGGATTTCATCTTTATAAGCATTGCGATGGGTTCCTTTGGCCCCTCGTATTCCAGCGAGACCCATCCCTTGTAATTGCTGGCTTTGAGCACTTTGTAGCAATTCTCCAGGTCAAAGTCTTTTGGTTTGCCTTGGTCATCGAATCCATGAAACTTGGCGCTACAAACCCTTTTGGCATGCTTGAACATGGTCGGAAGCCCAGCGGTGCGCTCTTGTTCACTTTTAAAAAGTCCGAAGTCCGGGCAGGAGCTTATGTTTTCCCCAACCTCCTCGATGATCCTTGCTACTTTCATTGGGTCCGCACTGATTCCAAAATGGTTTTCAATGATTATCTCAACTCCTTTGTCTTTGCCGATCGCAGCCAGTTTTTTGTATTGTCCGATTGTGGTGGCGATATCCCAATCGGGTTTTTCTGGGGTGCCTGTATTCACGCGCATTGAGGGTATGCCAAGTTTTTCAGCAACGCTGATCAATTCCACAAATCGCTTGAAATCCTCCGCTCTTTTGGCCTCATCCGCCCGGGCTAGGTTCACACCTTTCATGTTGTCGCTGAGGTGGATGTATTTGTAGCCTTTTTCCTTGGCGAGTTTTTTAAGGCCAAGGAGGTAATCATTCTCAAGGCTTGCAAGGTGGGCGCTGGAAAGCTCAAAGTTGGATATGCCGATTTGGGACTGCGCTGTGTCCATGACCTTTTCCAGTTTCCATTCCGCAAGCTCGAACTCGGGCTTACCATAACGGGTGTTTGGGAAATAGTTGTGAAAAGACCAGGTTGATAGGGCGATCCTGTCATTTTTTTCCTGCGACATGACACTGTTTGCAAAGCAGGCGGTGGCGACCGGTGCGATCGATAGTGATTGCAGGAAACTTCTGCGGTGAAGCATGGCGTTCAGTCCTTTCCTTTTTTGATGAGTGCGAGCATTTTGCCCGCCTCTGAATTTTTATAAAACGGGTCAAGTGGAAAACATCCGGAAATCAAACCGTTCCTGGGGCCGGTTGTGCAATCGCTGAATGTTCTGCAGATTCGTTTGCGATCAAGGGGCTTTCCAGAAAGAATATCAAGAGGCATGTCGGGGTAGCTTAACACCATTCTGCCCAAGCCGATGGAATCAACCATGCCCCGTCCCACGACAGCCTGTGCGACCTTGGGCAACCAGTCTTGAAGATAGGAAAATCCCGAACCCACGATCATCATTTCGGGCACCGCGTCCTTCAATGCCTTGTTGATGGTTATGTGCCTTGCAACACCAACAAGCGGGTCCTCAGGGGGTAGGTAGCCGTCAGAGGGCGGGAAAAGAGCGGGGCGTTGAACATGGGGATTGTAATATGGGCTTGCAAAAGTGGTGCAAACCAATGGTATTCCGAGTTGGAGGCATAGTTTGAGAAATGCGACTGGTTCTTCCAGTTTGACGCCTTGGATGGAGCCATCACCACCCCAGGCGTATGGATAGGGCCCGTTGTTCCAGGTTTCTGGCTCGCCGATTCCATCTTTACCTGGTCGGAAAGGTATGGTGTCGAATGCACTAAGTCTCACTCCGATCATAAGCCCGGGAGCAACCGTATTGATACCCGCAACCACCTCTTTCAGAAATCTCGTGCGGTTTTCAAAACTTCCACCAAATTTTCCCTTGCGATCAACTGCGCCAAGGAATTCATGTCCAAGATAACCATGACAATGCTTGATGTCGACGAAGTCAAAACCTGCTTTTTGTGCCAGTTTCGCGGCGGCGATGAAATCATCAATCAGGATTGATAGTTCATCATCGGAAAACAGCAGGTGGTCGCCCTCGATTGGATAGCGTTTTTCAACGATGGGGTGCCTGTAAAGGATGCGGGGTTCAAGTTTCTTTTTATCATTGGGTCGGGCGAATCTTCCCGAGTGTGTGAGTTGAAGGCCGATGAGAAGGTCAGATGTGCTCTGCCCGGCCTCCTTATGACCCTGAAGAATTTCCTCACGCAGGGAACTGAAGTCAGCAAGATACTTTTCCTGCATGACAAGCTGGTTTGGATTCGCCCGGCCATCATGCCTGACAGCGACAGCTTCGCCCCCCCAGATAAGCTTGGCGCCACTCAGGCCGAACCTGCGCCATCGTCTGCGCACAAGATCGTTTGGCTTGCCATCATTTTCAGCATCCCAGCCTTCCATCGGTAGGATTGCGAAGCGATTGCCCACGGTTTTATTGCCTGCGACAAAAGGCTTGCCCAAGGGTGAGGTGTGCCCCGGTGAAAGTTGCTCATCAAATGGAATTTGAGCGCCTACTTTTTGGAGGTAATCGTGGAATTCCGCTTCGGTTTTAAGGGTATTCACCCTGGTTATGCTGCTCATAAAGCCTCCTTGATGAAAACATCGATTCTATTTGCTATATCCTGCAATAATGGGATATCGCTTTCGGGCCTCTCGGGACTTTTGGAGTGGGTCTTGTTGGTTTTGATCCAACCCTTGAGCTTAAGGAATTGGGCGGCGCTATGCTTGTATGCTGGCACGGGATTGCGGAAAGTGAGAAAGCCAAGATATTGCAACAGATCATTTAACTCGTAGAATCTTGGGTCGCCCATTTCCCACATCTTGTCGCGTACTGAAAATGCATCCGGGGCGAAGGTGCTAAGGCCCAGTAGATAGTCGCTGCCATACATCACCATGTCTATCCCAAGGTCGTTGCCGGTAAATACCATGAACTCAGGCCTGGTTTGATCGCGGAGTTTCAGCCTTTGCCATTCAAGCATGCGATTGAGGGAGGAATGCTTTGCACCCAGGCAGCCCGGGATTTGCATGAGCTCGCCATAGGTATCCAGATCGTATATTTTTCCAAAGGGTGCGAATTGCGTGCTTAGTTCAAATCCAACAAAGCGGGGTGCGAACTTTTCGATTTCCCTGTAGGCGTTTATGATCCCCTTATTGCCTGAGGATGTTAGACCGTAGGATTGAAAAATAACGGGGATGCCCTGATGGCGATGGATCTGCTCGATTGCGGAGCGATAGGCGGGAGAGTTGAACATGGCTCCGGGTTGGTCCAAGACAAACGCCCCTGCCACAAAATCACTGCTGCCCACAATCGCCCTTGTTTGTTTCAACACCTCTTCCTTCGTGGTTTCATCAATAAGGTTGCCATAGCCCGTGTCCATATTGACGGCGGGGACCAGTCCATTGTCGTGGGTGCGTTTCACATGGTCACAAAAACCATTCCAATCTATGTTCCCGTTTTCCAAAAAGGGTAGAAGAATCGCGGAGTAGCCTTTGATCTTGCGTCTGGGTTTTAGCAGTTTGAAAGGGTCTGGTTTAGTTTCCATTTTTGTTCACCTTGGATTATTCGTAACCTACCGCGGCCCTGTAGCAATAATCAAAAAGTAGTTCCCATTCAATTTGCGCGATGCGCTGGCATATCGGGATGGCGTTTACATTTCCTCCCAGCGCTCGTTCGCATAAGTCAATGAATGCGAATGGATCCCACCGTTTCTCACCCAGCATGAACCTTGACCATTCGGGCGGGTCTTCCCCGAGGATTGAAATTGCTGCTTGCTTTAGTTCATCGAAAGTGGCGAAATTTCCAACCCTGCGGAACCAATATCCGCTGTTGGGAAAGTCCGGTTCGCGCCTGTGCAATATGCCATGCCAGTAACTGCCTGCGGAACTTGAGATTTCCTGGCTGACAGCATGGGACTCCTCAAGAAAATCATGGTAGAGCCAAAGCCCGGAGATGCAGGCATTTGCCATCAACTTGTCCCTGATCGGCTTTCCCAGGAAATCAGGGTTTTCAGATAAGGCCTGCAAAAGCGCCCTTACGGAAACATTGGGCCTGCCCGGGTCCAATGGTGCGACCCGGCGTGGAATCAGTAACTCCTCAACCGTTGCCCCGTATTTCTTCGCGTCAAAACCAACCATGATCATCTCCGTGGGGCGAATTTCTCTACGCCTATAAGTCGTTTTATCCATAATTGAACTTCTAGGCTTGGAAAAATCAATTTACTTGATTACCAGACAAGAGATTCCTCAGATTTTCCAGCCTGGATCGATTGGCTCCCAAGTCACTGTAGCCTAGCCTGGATGCGGATCGAAGATGGATTGTCCTTGATTTTTCATCCGCCAAAAATTCAACATCATCCACAAATCCAAAGATCAATGTCGTAAACTCCGCATGGAGGTAGTTGTCAGTCCTGGTAATCACACGAACCCTTGGTAGCGAGCGAATCAGGGTTTCAATTTTTTCAATTCCCTCGGCTTCGGTTCTGTTCCATTCGAGGGGCGCGATCATGTGGTTTGGGCGATTTTCAAAAGAGCAGACACAGTTTGGTTTGTATCCGCACATGGATAAAGTCCCGGGTTTTCCCACATTATCGGGTTTTTTCGGTGGAAAGGTCCTGGTGATGATCGCCACCATCGCTATGAACAACAGCGTGCCTGATGCGATTGCGATGGGTACAAACAAAGGATGACCTGTTTCCATGCGTTTACCTCCAAAGTGGATCATGATCAAACACTTCTTCATCTTATTAACTGGGATGTATAGTGAAAATTTGCAGCAAATGTTTACAAAAATATGAGTAATTGCGGTATCATATCCATCATGAAATCATGGGTTTTGAATGTGATGAATATACAAAGGTGGGCCTGATGAAATTTAAAATTCTTGGTGCTCGATCATCGATGGTGGCGGTTTTGTTTTTATTGCTGGCTTCGATTTTTCAAGTCAATGGGATTTCCGCTGAACAGGATGGAAACAAAATTGTTTCCGATGCCCACGCCCTGGTCAAGGCGGTAAAGCCTGAAGACACCAGTTATATTCACAAGAATGTCGCGGTTTCCTGGGGGAATGATGGCAAAGCAGTTTGTCATGCTGATTGCAGCGCGTTGCTGAACGCGCTATTGCTGCATTCAGGCTATTTTTCCGAGGAGGATCTTAAAAAACACCTTGGGGCAGCCCGACCTCTTGCCAAACACTACCATGATGCCATCATTCATCATCGTGGTTTTAAGGAGATTACCAGTATTGAGGAGGTGCGTCCGGGAGATATCATTGCCATCAAGTATCCGCCTGGTTCGGGAAATACAGGTCATGTGATGCTTGTCGTTGCCCAACCAACGAAGCGTGCCGCAACCGAGCCCGTGGTCAAAAATTCCATTCAATATGAGATCGAGATCATTGATTGCTCATCATCAGGGCATGGCCCCAATGATTCCAGGAGGATTGAATCGGGCAAATACCGCGAGGGTCTCGGCAAAGGAATGTACAGGGTTTTCACCAATGAAAAAGGCATTCCTATTGGGCATAGTTGGAGTGTTTATGCCACTTCGAAATATTATGAAATGAATGTGCGTAACCTGGTCATAGGCCGGGTTGATCGATAAGCAACACTTGTTTTTAGTTTTATAAAAGAGATTTATGATGGCTGCAAAACCTGAAGATGACCAGACTCTGGCGCCCGGTAATAATCCTAAGGCAGAAATAAAAGTCGATGATGCATCCATGGCCACGATGCCCCCGACCTCGGCTTCGGAAGTTTCCATGGGGCCGGAGCATAAAAAAGCTTTGGATCAAATTGCTGAGGACTTCGGATCCGAAACTATCGCGCCCTTGCAAAAGGCTTCCACCGGGACCGAGCCTGATGTCACTCTGGGTGCCGCGCCCTCCCGAAAGTCTTTGGATGATAGCACGATCAAATTGAATACTTCTGGTTCGGTCAACGACCCTAACGGAACAACATTGCCGCTCTCAGGTAAACCTGCGGAGTATGATCCTAGCAGTGCGACGATGCCTCCCTCAGGGGGATCAAGTTATGATCCAAATAGCGCGACAATGCCTCCCTCTGGCGGATCAGTTTTTGATCCCAACGGTGCGACGATGCCTCCCTCAGGAGGATCAAGTTATGATCCCAATAATGCGACGATGCCACCATCCATGGGGTCAAGTTATGATCCTAATGGTGCCACCATGGCTCCGGGGCAGGAAAGTAAAACTGGTAACACCGCAGTCAATGTTGGTTCTATCAAGCCAAATACCGGGGGCAAAAATTTCCCAAATGTTCCAGGCTACGACATTCTGGGAGAACTTGGGCGTGGCGGCATGGGTGTTGTCTACCGTGCCAAACAAAGGGGCCTGGGGCGTATGGTCGCCCTTAAGATGATTCTGGGTGGGGGAAATTTAAACCCTGAGGATGTCGCGCGTTTTGAGCTTGAGGCGAAGGCAGTGGGCTCGATGACCCACCCCAACATCGTGCAGGTTTATGAAGTAAGCGAATTCAATGGCCTTCCCTATTTCTCGCTTGAGTTTGTGGATGGCGGGCCTCTGGACTCCAAATTAAAAAGCGAACCACAGCCCGCGGAATGGTGCGCCCAGATGATGCTTCAATTATCCCGCGGCATGGCCTACGCCCATAGCAAACAAATCATCCATCGCGATTTGAAGCCCGCGAATGTGCTGGTTACCAAGGATGGCATCGGGAAAATCGCGGATTTCGGCCTTGCCAAGAAAATGGACGCGGATGATGGTAAAACCCGGGCAGGCTCCATCATGGGAACGCCAAGTTACATGCCTCCCGAGCAGGCAAGCGGGGACACCGCGGATATCGGGCCCCTTGCTGATATTTATTCCCTGGGCGCCATGTTCTACGAATTCCTCACAGGTAGACCGCCTTTCAGGGGGACAACGCTTCTTCAAACCCTAGAGGATGTCCGCAATAAGGAGCCAATCGCGCCTAATGTGCTCGTTCAAAGTGTTCCAATCGACTTGCAAACCATCTGTTTGAAATGCCTCGAAAAAGATAAATCAAAACGCTACACGACCGCTGATGAACTTGCGGATGACATTGATCGTTACATCAAGGGCGAGCCCATACTTGCCCGGCCGGTCGGCATGTATACCAAGGCGGTGAAATGGGCCAAACGCAACCAGGCAAAGGCCGCCTTGATTGCTGTTTCCTCGGTGGCTGCAGTCACCATTTTCCTTGGCAGCATCGCCCTGATGTTCATGGCCAAGAAAGAGCTTGCCAGGGAGCAGGCGATCGCGCTTGAACTTGATGGGATTCGCAAGGAAACCTCGCCAGCCTTGATCAGCGCGAAGAATCTCTTTGATGAGAAGAAGTTCGAGCAGGCCAAGGATATCCTTTCCACCGTTGTCGCCAAGACTGCGCAAAAGGATGCCCTCAAGGAAATTTACGACCCCGCAAGGAAGCTTCTTGATGATACCGGCGACAGGATAAAAGCCACCAATGACCTCGAGAATTTTTCAAGGCATTACGATGAGGCGCTTTTCCAATCCTCCGACGCGATGGGAAACCGGGTGGAGGGCAGGGAGAAATCAATGGATGAGGCCTCGAAGGGGCTGGCGATTGTTGGAATTGATTATAAAAAAGATGCCAAATATTCTATCAATTTGCCCGACCATCTTTCCGCTGAGGAAAAAAAACACCTGAGGGAAGAGGCGCTCGAGCTATTGATCATTATCGCTCGCAGGAATGCGATGCCTTTGCCTGAGCTTGCCCCTGAAGAGTTCAAAAAGCGTAACTTGGAATCGCTTGAGGTGATGGAAAAGACTTTGGGGTTTGCGGAAGCCAATCACATTTACCATCTGATCAAGGCGGATTTGTATGAAAAGCTTGGGCAGTTGCCTGAGGCCCGTGCGGAGCTTGAAAAATCCAACTCCATCAAGCCGGAAAGGGCATCCGAGTTCTTTTTCCTGGGGATGGGGGCATTCAACCAGACAAAATATGACCTTGCCCAATCCTACTTTGAAAAGGCCCTTCGCAAGGACCCGGATTTATTCTGGGCCAACTTCCTTACCGCGGTCTGCCAGGTCAGGCAGGAGCAATGGGCCGCAGCCCGCGCTTCTTTGACCTCCTGCATCGCAGGCAGGCCAAAGCTGGGGCCAGCTTATCTGGTGCGTGGCATCGTTGATGGAAAGTTGATGCGCGGAAAAAATGCCAACACTGATTCCGATTACGCCGAGGCTTTGGATGATTTCAAAAAAGCTGAGGAATTTGGGATTCCCAGGTTTGATGTCCTTGTCAACCAAGGGAATTTGTACTTCGAAATGGGCAACTACAAGGATGCCCAGAAAAATTTTGAGGAAGCCGTCAAGTTGAGCCCCAATGATCCAAGGGGGATAAACAATCTTGCCCTTTGCTATCGCAAGGAGGGTAAAAACATCGAGGCCATTGAATTGTTCACCCGGAACATCAAGGCGAATCCAATCAATGGTGATTCCTATCATTGGCGGGGCCTTGCTTACCTTGATTTGCAACCCAAGGAGATTCAAAAAGCCATCGAGGATTTCACCCAGGCCGGTAATCTCCGTTATCTTCCACAAGACAAGGTCGAGGATTTTCTCATTGTCTCCGAGCTTTATTATTCCACCAAGAATTTTGAGAAGGCGCTGCCCCTTTGCGAGCTTGCCCTCAAGTTGAACCCCAACAACAGTCTTTCTTATCTTTTAAAGGCGAAGATCCTGCTGGAGCTTAACAAGTTCGCAGAGAGTAAAGCTGCCTTTGATGATTATTTTTCCAAGCATGATCCCAAAAAAGATCTCCCCCTGGACCCGCAGGCTTACAAGGGGCGTGGCATCTGCCAGCGTGCCTTGAATTTGCTTGGGCCTGCCCTTTCTGACTTGAGTCGCAGCGCGGCTTTGCTTCCCGATGACACCCAGTCGCGGGTGCGCAGGGCCATGCTTTTGGTGAGTGCCTGGAAAGACCTGGCACAGGATGATTTCACGATGGTGCTTGCAAGCAAGGATGCCGAGCCGGGGCAGATAATCGAGGCGTTGACCATGCGCGGTTATTTGCGGGCCATGCAGAATAATGTGAAGGGAGCCATCGAGGATGCGGAGGCTGCACTGGGTAAAAATCCCAATCCATCAGTGCAAACGGTGCTTAATGCAGCTGGTGTATATTCGATATCCGGAGGCAAGCTTGAATTGGATTCCGATGCCAAGCCGGAACTTAAGGCGCAGTCGGAAAGTTATAAGAAAAAAGCTATTGAGTTGCTAAAAAAGGCGATTGAGGCATTTCCTGAAGGTCAAAGGCAGGGGGTGTGGGCCCAAGCGGTAAGTTCAGATGATTCATTTGATTCGTTGAAAAAAGAGGGGGACTTCAAGGCGCTGCAGTCGAAATATGCTCCTGTTCCTAAAAAATAAAGGGTTTTGATAAAAATCCACCTTAAATCATTGTGTCTTTTTGTTCACTATCGTGTTGGGTTTTGTGATTTTTTTGTCGATAAGTCCAATAACTTCATGATTTTATTTCAATTCTTTAAAAAATATTCAGCTTTTGATGAATTTTTTCCTTTTCGAACCATTAAATAAGCTACTTTTCAAGAATGATTGTTAATATTTTTTGACTTTACCCGATCTTTTCCAAGCTTCCATGCGTAATAGTTCCAATTGGGTTTTTCATGCTTGCGGAATTGGTCGATAATTAGCTGAAATGATATACGCAGTTTTATTATTAATATTTGCTTTTGGTATCGCATTCTGCTTACAAAAAGTGGAGAATGTATCTCATGAATTTATTTAAGATAGTGGAAAATTATAAAGATAAATTCATTGATTTGGTTATGCTGTAATTTTTAATTTTGCTCCAATTAAGTTGGGATCTTTGTGCAAAAGTTTAAAATAAAACAATGGTTCAAGTCGCTGTTCGATTTTGAATCTCTATCGCGGTCAAAGCACCCCAGGGCGGGCCGACTTTCTGTCGAACCCCTTGAAGTCAGATTGACCCCCGATGCCAAAATCTTGCCTGCCTTCCAAAATCTTGGAATGGGCATGACTGAAAACAAATCTGCCTCGGATGCAATCGCCCTCATCGATGATAATTCATACCAGCAAAACTTGCCTGATTGCCGCGCCAGCCAGATTTTTCTTTGTTCCAATGATTCCTCGGGTCATGCCCCTCTGCAAACTGTGAATAAGTTTGATGCGATTGCAATGCAGGCCGCCTCGACCAAAGGGGTTGTATTGATCGACTCTTCCCTGATCGCGACCATTCCCGCTGACGAATTAAAAGGCTCTTTGGTTGTTTCAATCTATGGCAACCGCGATGTGGTCAGTCAGTTTACAACCGCGCTTGAAGGCCTTTCCAATGTGCCCGTGCTTAGAATCATCAGCCACGGAAGTGATGGTGTGCTATGGTTTGGAAATCAGGCGTTTGATGCGACAGATTTAACTTCCAGTGCGATGCAGGTTGCATCATGGGGAAAATCGCTGGCAACAGATGCGGATATTCTTCTCTATGGTTGTTCGGTTGCAAACACGGATTCGGGCAAGGCGTTTGTAAATAGGTTGGCATCTTTGACGGATGCCGATGTTGCTGCAAGTTCCAATACCACCGGGATGGGTGGTGATATTGGATTGGAATATTCATCTGGTGTGATAACCCACCTCTTTTCTGCTTCTTTGTCGGATTATGAAGCTGAAGGGTTGGCTTTGGTAACAAGCAATGAGTCCATTGATAATTTTTGGAATAATCAAAATGGAACTGGCACAATAGATATCAAATATGATGTTAATGATTTGAATGGTGCTCAAACGCTTTATTTGTTCCGTAATGGATCACTTGTAGATTCAAAATCAAATATCACTGATGCTAATGGAAGGATTTTTAGGTATACTGGGAAATTTGATGTTGGAGATAATAAGTTTAGGTTGAGTCCATACAGCAATGACGCAACCTGGCAGACTTCTGGATATGTAAACAAGGTGATTGATGGGGTCTCTATTGTTGTAGGGCCTGCTTCTGTTGCTTCTGATGTTTTAAAGCCGTTGAATGGGTCAGTGGGTATTAATTATGATTCCACTGGCACAGCTACAAGGCAATGGTCGGCCACTAATTTACCCGCAGGCCTATCTATTGATTCAACCAATGGGGTGGTATTCGGTACCCCTCAAATAGCTGGGACTTATTATTCCACAATAAATGTTACGAACGGATTTTCCAGTGATAGTCAGTCTGTAACTTTCAATATAAATAAGCTTAATCCCACAATAGGCTATTCTACCCCAGGGGCGATTACATATGGCACACCTTTGTCTGCCACTCAGCTAAGCGCCAGTTCTTCCAATAATGGGGGGACTGCTCTCCAGTATAATTACACTTTAGGCTCAGTTCTTAATTCTGGGACTTACACACTCACCGCAACTAGTCCAGCAACTACAAATTACAATGCAGCGACTGCCTCGGTCTCGCTTGTTGTAAATAAGGCAACTCCTTCAATAACTTACAACACGCCAGCGGCAATTAGTTACGGAACCCCCTTGTCTTCATTGCAGTTGAGTGCAGCTTCATCCAACAATGGCGGGATGACTCTCGTTTATAATCTTTCTACTGGGGCAATACTTAGCCCGGGAACACATACGTTAACAGCTACAAGCCCGTCCTCTTTAAATTATAATCTTGTTAGTTCTTCGGTTAATCTTGTTGTCAACAATACTGCCCCCGTTGCCAATTCACAGTCGATTTCGGTACTTGGGGATATAGCCTATAAAGGCACTCTCACGGGTTCTGATGCTGAAGGAAATGCCCTGACATATATCTTGGCTGGACAGGGGGCGAATGGTGTTGTAACAATAACCGACTCTGCTTCTGGTGCTTTCACTTATGTACCTAACCAAAATGCAAACGGGGCAGACTCATTTTCATTCCGTGTTTATGATGGGTTTTCCTATAGCTCTCCAGTAATAGTGACTGTAAACTCCCAATACATCCCTCCTCTTTACTTTAAGGTGCAAACCAACTACGCCACTTGGAATAAAGGTGGCAAGGTTATTACCACAGATGTAAACAATGATGGCAAACAGGATGTTGTAGTTCAAAACATCGGGTACGGAGAACCTAATGCTGGCCCCAGACATGACTTTGTTTCCGTGTTCCTTGGAAAGGGTGATGGAACCTTTGAGTCTAGAAAAGATACTGCCACAGGTTCCTACTCCAACTGGCTTGGTTCAGGCGATTTTAATGGTGATGGCAAAGTTGATTTTGTCACTCCAAATTACTGTGGTGAAAATATCACAATCCTTCTTGGCAGGGGTGATGGTACATTTAATAGGCAGGATGTGACTAATGCGGGTGGTTCCATCTCTCCTTCTTTTATCACCACTGGCGATGTGAATGGTGATGGTAAAATTGATGTTCTCACTACTAATCAAAACAGTAGTAATGTGAGCATCTTTATTGGCAGGGGTGATGGTACTTTTCAAAATCCCACCCTATTATCGACATCCGCTATTCCCAATCGTATCGTGCTGGGAGATTTCAACAGCGATGGCAAACCGGATATGGTGGTTCACAGTAATCCTGGAAATGTGCCCACTAACACTCTTTTTTTAGGCACCGGTACCGGCAGCTTCACTTCGAATTCAACAATCGCCATCATGGGCGAACTTGTCGTTGCAGATTTTAACAGGGATGGTTTTGCCGACATCGCTGGAACTGGAACCAATGTTGTCCAGGTGCTTTTAGGCAATGGTAACGCCACCTTTAAGGCTGCGCAGGCTTTTTCAGCCACTGGCGTTGGAGCATCTATTTTAGCGACCGACCTTAATGGCGATGGAGCACTTGATCTTCAGCTCCCGCAATTTAATTCCGATACGATTTCGGTGATGATGGGTAATGGTGATGGTGCTTTCAAATCGCCTATGACCTTTGCAGTGGGTTCGAATCCATTCACCGTGGCATCCGCGGATTTTAACAATGATAGTAAACCCGATATTGTTGTCTCCAATTTTAGCTCTAACAATATCAGCATTCTTTTGGGTACGGATAACACAGCTCCAACCCTTACTACTATCAGTGATCTTTCCGGTGCAACCGAAGATTCATCATATACCATCACCTACAATGCCTTATTGGGGGCTGCAAATGAGGCTGATATGGAAGGAAATTCAATTTCTTTCCGTATTGAAGCCGTAATCAGTGGGACATTAACCAAGAATAACTTGGCGGTGTTTGCAGGTACAACTACGCTTAACCCGGGTGAAACTCTGGTTTGGACTCCTGCTGCAAACGCAAATGGCACACTTAATGCATTTAGCGTTAAGGCATTTGATGGTTTCCTTGCATCTTCCACTGCGATACAGGTCCCTGTTAATGTCTCCGCGGTGAATGATTCGCCAGTCACATCTTCTTCCAGTGTCACCCTTGCATCTATTGTCGAAGACAGTGTGAATCCTTCTGGTGCTACGGTTCAAAGTCTTTTTGGTTCTCTCTTTTCTGATTCCGCTGATAACCAGAGGCAACTTCCTGTCACCGAAACTTTTTCTAGTTCCACGGGTGGGTGGACTAATGGAATGCTTGATAGTTCCCAAGATTGGGGAAGTTTTCTGGGTAGATATGGTATGAACTCAGAAATCAGCAAGACCTTTGCCACGGGTGGTAACTCCACCACGATTAGTTTTGAATTTATGCGTATTGATTCTTGGGATGGTGAATCTTTCAGGCTGTATGCAAATAATTCTTTAATTATCGAGCAACCGCTTTTTTGCAACCAGCAGATCACATCCACATTATCTGGGTCCGTATCCGGTTACACTTGGACAATGACCCCTGTTGACTACGGATACAAATCCAACGCCGGTTGGGATGATCAAAAATTTCTTGTCACACTAAATGTGCCTTCCGGTGTGGCTAGTCTTACCCTTCGGCTTAATTCGACTTTGAATCAAGGGGCTGATGATGAATCCTGGGGAATAGACAATTTCAACAGTGGCATTTCTATCGGTGATGGCAGTATTGCAAACACTTTTGCAGGTGTTGCCATTTCCAATTACACGGCGGATGCCTCCAAGGGCAACTGGCAATATTCCTCGGACGCATCAAATTGGTCAAACCTGCCAACTACTACCGCAAGCTCCGCTGTGACTCTCAGGCCTGCTGATTATCTTAGATTTTTACCTGCGGCAAATTACAATGGTCAGGCAACCGCACTTTCCGCCAATCTGATTGAATCTGGCGGTTCGGCAATTATCAGCGGTGCCACTGTTAACCTTAGTGCCTCCACGGTTTATTCCCAAAGCACAGTGGCAGTTAGTAATACCATAACTCCGGTCAATGATGCTCCCCGGCTTACTTCGTCCACGGTTACACTTGCTTCGGTTTTGGAAGATGTCGGAAATGCAGCACCTGGGGCAAGGGTGTCTGATTTATTTATATATGTTATGGATGACTCATTGGACAATGGGGTGGCCTCCCTTGCAGGGATTGCAATTTCCTCGTACACAGTCGACACCTCCAAGGGCAATTGGCAATATTCGACAGATTCCAGCACCTGGTCGAATCTGTCATCTGCGACCAGCAGTGCCGCCATAACCTTGAGGGCGACTGATTATCTTCGATTTGTCCCTGCTGCAAATTACAATGGACAGTCAACCGCACTTTCCGCCAATATTATTGAAACCGGGGGTGCGGCAATCACTAGTGGTGCCGTGGTTAATCTAAGTAATGCTATTGGTAGCACTTCTTCTTACTCCCAACAGACTGTTTCCGTAAATCACACCATAACTTCGGTGAATGATGCGCCCGTTATCGGTGGCATTGATGCGGTCGTCAACTATATCTCCACTGATTTCACGACTGCGCCTGCCAATTCAACCCTTTCTGGCTCTGCTACTATTTCCAATGGTGAATGTGTTTTAACTCCCGCAATAGGCGGCCAAAATGGTTATTTGTTGTTCAACACCCTTCCATCCAATCCCACCGCGTTTTCCGCACAGTTTGATTACCGGGTTGCCGATGGATCTGGGGCCGATGGAACTAGTTTTAATTATGGTCCCATTAATGGCCTTGGAAATCTTTATGAATACGGAATTACCAATTCAGGATTGGTAGTATCTTTTATTGAATACGGTTCCCAGAGGGTGGAGGTAAAGTTTAATGGTGCCCTCCTTCAATCATCAAATTTCACTCTTCTAAATCCTAATTATCAACGAATCATTGTAAATGTTGATGGTTCCAACAAGCTTTCATTGTCTATTGGTGGAATGCCGGTTGTATCTAATTTGGATTTGGGATCTGCCTATGGCAATGCTAATAAAGCCTCTTGGCAATTTGGGTTTGCTAGTAGAACTGGTGGAGCAACGAACAAGCACAGTGTTGATAATTTAAACATCTCCAGTGTTATCGCTCCTGTGGAGGCATTGGAACAGAATCCCACGATTCTTAATGGTGGTTTAACCCTCGCTGATTTGGATAATCCCACATTAGCTTCTGCTACTGTCTCCATAAGTAATGGCTTCAGGAATAATGAGGATGTTCTTGGGTTTGTAAGTAATACACAGAATTACGGTCAGATCGCCGGCAGCTTTAGTACTTCAACAGGTGTGCTTGCGTTGACATCTGCTGGGGCAACCGCAACTCTGGCCCAATGGCAGGCTGCATTGCGATCTGTCACTTATACGAACACATCGGACACGCCAATTACCAGCAATCGCGTGGTATCTTTTGTGGTCAATGATGGAATTTCGGACAGCACGGCTTCCACAGTGACTTTGAAAGTCACAGCGGTGAATGATGCCCCTGTGGCGAATGCGCAGACGATCACAACAAACGAAGACACGACTTACACTGGAGCACTTTCCGGTTCGGATGTTGAAGGTGGTGCATTGACTTACTCCGTGGTAACACAAGGTGCCAGGGGCGTGGTGACGATTACGAACCCGGCAACAGGTGCATTCACCTATGTTCCGAGTGCCAATGCAAATGGTTCAGATAGTTTTACTTTCAAGGTGAATGACGGGAGTTTGGATAGCACGACGGGTACCGTAACTGTGAATATCACGCCGGTGAATGATGCGCCTGTGGCGAATGCGCAGACGATCACAACGAACGAAGACACGACTTACACTGGAGCACTTTCCGGTTCGGATGTTGAAGGCAGTGCATTGACC
>SYCV01000072.1 GCA_005786805.1 Planctomycetia bacterium
ACTGGTATTGGGCTTGGATTGGCAGTGCTTTTGGGGTTTTTCATCGCGCTACACTTGTATGATTTTCTTGTCGCGTTTGAGAATTCCAAGAAGATTTCCGAGTACCCTCTCATTGCCAAGGAAGTGACTGAAAATGAAGCAGCCTTGCTTGCCAAAGTCATCAAGGAGGCAGAGAAGAAAGAGCGCGAGGAATTTCTTTCAAAGGATTTGGTTTTCAAGGAAACCAGGGAACAAATTGAACAAACATTCAAGAAGCGACAGGACAACAGGATTTTCACAACTGGTTTTTTAAGGCCGGCGCACCCGGGGCCTTCCTATGCGAGTGCTGATGTGAATCTTTACAAGCAGGGAACCAGCAAGGCTGCAAGCGATGCCGCGGTGGCACGCGGTGATAAATCAAAGATCATCGTTTCCCGTCTGGAAGGCATTGACCCGATGTATCCGATGATGAGTGGTATATCCGGATGGCCCACCTATGCAAAGGTGACCAAGGAAATCTCTGAGGAAACATTGAATCGATTGAAGGTTGATGAGGGAATCAAAACTTTTGCAAGGAAATACATGGAGCAAAACAAGGAGTTCCATTCAAAGAATAAAAATGAATCGGCAGACAGCAAAGATTTCATCCCCAGTAATTCAAGTGCAGGAAGAAAGCCTTTAGGAAACGCCAAGTGAGGAATTTTTTCGCCACCCTTTGTTTGACCCTGGCAGTATGCCTGCCATCCGTTCATGCGGATGGGTCGTCCGGGTTGCGTGGAACTCCAAGAGGCCCGGGTGATATCGATCCCAAGATGGGGTTGCCGAAGGAAATACAGGAAAAGATTGGAATTGATCAAAAGCTTGGAAACAAGGTTCCACTTGATCTGGAATTCAAGGATGAGTCCGGAAATGTTGTCAAGCTGGGGGATTATTTTTCAGATGGCAAGCCTGTGATATTCGTGCCTGCTTATTACCGGTGCAAACTAATTTGCAATCGTGTTCTCAATGGAATGTTTGACGGCCTTAAAAAGATTGACTCAAAATTCAGGCCTTCGGATCATTTTGAAGTTGTTGTTTTGAGCATGGATCCCACGGAAAATCCCGAACACGCCATTGTGAAAAAAGAGTCCATGCTTTCAACCCTGGGAAGACGAAGGTCGGTTGGAGGTTGGCATTTTCTTACCGGGTCTGAGGCAAACATCAAGCAGGTTATGGATAGTGTGGGTTATCGGTTTATTTATGATGAGAAACGCGATGAATACCTCCATGCGACAGGGATCATGGTTCTTACCCCTGAAGGTGTTATTTCGCGTTATCTTCTTGGAATTCGTTACATGCCAACAGACTTGGAACTTTCATTGGTTGAGTCGTCTAAGAATAATATTGGTACCCTTGCGGACCAGATCAAGCTTCTTTGTTACGCATACGATCCGCACACCGGCCAATATAATTTGCTGGTGATCCGATTGGTTCAGGCTGGGGCACTTGCGACGATTTTCAGCATAGGTTGTTTCTGGCTTTGGTCTCCGCTGGTAGGTTTATTTTCGGGCCCCAAAAAAGGCCGTGTTGCAATTAACAGCGCAGGATTACCTGTGCTGGATGACCAACCAAAGAATGTTGGTTCATCTAATGAAAGGCAGGCGTGATCTTCATGTTTGAAGAGTTTAAGTGGTTCCCTGATCAGGCATCAACAGTGGCTCCCGAAGTCGACATGTTGACCCTTTTCATCGTGGTTGTGACCGTCTTGATCACCATTATGGTTGGTGTTTTAACCGTTGGATTCGCAGTTGCTTTCAGGAGAAAATCGGAAAGCTATGTACCTGCCCCATGGTTTGGATGCGTCCCACTCGAGATTTTTTGGACACTTATTCCCGTGTTGATTTGCCTTGTGATGTTCTCCTGGGGCGTGAAGGTGTATTCCAGCATCGTTGTTCCACCCGCTGATGCGTTGGACATCTATGCGGTTGGCAGGCAGTGGATGTGGAAAATCCAGCATCCCGAGGGCCAGCGTGAAATCAACGCGCTGCATGTTCCAATCGGCAGGCCAGTCAAGGTCACACTTACTTCTGAAGATGTTATCCATTGTTTTTCTATCCCTGCGTTTCGCGTCAAGCAGGATGTTGTTCCTGGCAGATACACAAGCATGTGGTTTCAGGCGACCAAGGCCGGAACATACAATTTGTTTTGCTCCGAATATTGTGGCACCGAGCATTCAAGGATGATTGGTAAAGTCATTGTGATGGAGGAGGCTGATTACCAGAAATGGTTGTCCGAAGGTGCTGAAAGTGGTCAGGCACTTCAAGGGCGAAAATTATACACGAAATTGCAATGTGTCACCTGCCATACTGGTAACGCTGAAGCAAAGGCTCCAAATCTTGAAGGTATTTATCGTAAACACATTCCTGTCTCTCTTATAGATGGGATGAAGGTCAAGGATGGCACCAAGGTGTTTGCTGATGATGCTTACATCAGGGAATCAATTCTTTATCCAAATGCCAAGGTTGCAGCCGGGTGGGAATCCATCATGCCGACCTATCAAGGCTTGGTGACCGAGGAGGAATTATTGCAGGTAATCGCTTACATTAAATCGCTAAATCAGGGGCAGACTCCGCCTAGAACGGAAGAAACCCCAACTCCTGCCACAATTCAGAATAATCCGACCAAGGAGGTTAAATAGTCATGGCTACTGTAAGTCTTGAGTCCAGGCCTTATGAGAAGGTCTCTGATCACGACAGTTCACATGAATCAGTGAACTATCTGAATCATGATCATAGCATCCTGTCTTGGTTGTTAACCTTGGATCATAAGAGAATCGGTTTGCTTTATTTGGTGACCATCACCTTGATGTTTCTTTTGGGCGGGGCGCTCGCTGGCGCTGTTCGTTTGGAATTGCTCACTCCCAAGGGTGATTTGCTCGCTGCTGATACCTACAACAAAGCCTTCACTGCCCATGGTATCATCATGTTGTTTTTCTTCCTGATTCCCTCTATTCCTGCAGTCATGGGCAATTTTGTCCTGCCTCTCATGATTGGCGCGAAGGATGTTGCTTTTCCTAGATTAAATCTTCTTAGTTATTACCTTTACTTCGCAGGAAGTGTGATCGCACTTACCGCCCTTCTTTTGGGTGGTGTCGATACTGGCTGGACATTTTACACGCCATTCAGTTCCACTTATTCCAACTCCTATGTTGTTGTCATGGCAGTGGGACTTTTTGTGGTTGGTTTTTCCTCGATCCTAACCGGTCTTAACTTTGTCGTAACCGTGCATCGTATGCGGTGCCCCGGCCTCACATGGTTTCGATTGCCTTTGTTTATATGGGCCATTTACGCGACCAGTGTTGTTCAATTGCTGGGCACACCCGTTATCGCGGTGACTCTTGGTCTTCTCGGAGTTGAAAGAACGCTGGGTGTTGGTATCTTTGACCCCCGGCTTGGCGGTGACCCGATTCTTTTCCAGCACCTTTTCTGGTTTTATTCGCATCCTGCTGTTTACATCATGATCCTTCCTTCACTTGGCTTGATCAGCGAGGTGATTTCAACCTTTAGCAAGAAGACGGTTTTTGGGTATCACATCATCGCTTTCTCAAGTATTGCAATCGCGGTATTTGGATTCATCGTGTGGGCCCATCACATGTTCACCACCGGCATATCACCCTATGCCGCGATGGTTTTCTCGCTTTTGACTTTTTCCGTTGCGATCCCCTCGGGCATCAAGGTGTTTTCCTGGTTGGCCACCATGTATGGTGGTTCCATAAGCTTTGACACCCCGATGATTTACGCATTTGGTTTCCTTGGTTTGTTTACCATCGGTGGTTTGACCGGCTTGTTTCTGTCGACCTTGGGAACGGATATTCACCTTCATGACACCTACTTCATTGTCGCTCACTTTCATTACATCATGGTTGGTGGCGCGATCATGGGTTATATGGCTGGTGTGCATTTCTGGTGGCCTAAGATCACAGGTAGGCTTTACTCTGAATTTTGGGGCAAGCTTAGTGCTGGTATCACCTTCATTGGTTTTAACTTCACCTTCTTCCCTCAGTTCATACTTGGTTACCTTGGTATGCCAAGAAGGTATTATGAGTATCCTGATGAATTCCAAGTTCTTAATGTGTTTTCAACGGCAGGTGCATCCATCCTTGCGATTGGTTATCTAATGCCTATGTTTTACATGCCTCTTTCGTTTTTCTTTGGCGAAAAGGCCAACTCCAATCCTTATGGTGCCACCACCTTGGATTGGACTGATACTACTTCTCCACCTTCGCCCCATAATTTTGAGAAGACCCCTGTTGTAACTGAAGAACCCTATAATTTTCATGGAAAGGAGGCCGCGGTTGTCAGCCACTAATCAAACCGTGCAAGACCACGGCCAGCATCACCATCACAAAGATCTGGCGCATCACTTTGACACGCTGGAGCAGCAGCATGATGCCAACACACTTGGTATGTGGGCATTTCTGTTGACCGAGGTTTTATTCTTCGGCGGCTTGTTTGCTGCTTATACCATATATCGCTACAAGTACTCCGCCATGTTTGAGGAAGCCAGTAACCACCTGGATATAACCCTCGGTGCCACCAACACGGTTATCCTGATTTTAAGCAGTCTTACCATGGCACTTGCTGTAAGGTGCTCTCAAACCGGCCAAGCTGTTTGGACAGGCCGATGGCTGCTTATAACCATTTTCTTTGGATTGATGTTTCTTGGTGTTAAGTATTTTGAATGGAAACACGATTACAACATTCGCTTGATGCCCGGAAAAGATTGGGCAGGTAAGGACTTCTTCTGGTGGCAATATGCAAAGAAGGCCAAGGAAATGGAAAAACATGACAAGGGTCATTCCCATGCCCTTCCTGATCCAAAGGATGTGTTGCCCGATAATCATCCAAGCCTGGGGATCAAGGGTATTCAGGAATCCCAGCAGGCCAGGTTGTTTTTCCTTCTTTATTTCTGCATGACCAGTCTTCATGCCCTGCATATGCTTGTTGGTTTCGTCCTTATTGGGATAATCGCATACTTCGCATATCAAGGCGCATACTCCCCCGATTATTACTCGCCTGTTGAAAATATTGGTCTATACTGGCATTTTGTCGATATAGTCTGGATCTTTTTGTTCCCGCTCCTGTATCTTCTTGGCGCCCACATGGGTCATTAATATTTAAGGTGAATTCAATGGCTTCTTCAGAACACTCAACACATCAACCCGCATCACTTACTTTGTACTTAGGTACATTTGGTATGCTGATGCTTTTGACAGTGTTAACAATTTTTGCAGGTTTTCAAAACTTTGGCATGTGGAGCACACCCATCGCGCTGGGAATCGCAGTAGTCAAGGCGGCGCTTGTTGTGGTGATCTTCATGCATGGCTACAGCAGTAGCCCTCTTACCTGGGTCATCATTTTGGCCTCGATATTCTTTCTGACCATCATGCTGGGAATGATGCTTTCAGATTATGTCAGTCGAGGTTGGGTCATTTAATTTTTGATTTTGCAAACATTTATTTGTTTAAAGCCTTGGAGGATTATTCTTCCAAGGCTTTTTCTAATTTGTCCCACTAAATTCATCCAAGGGAAATAGTTTCTAAACACGACATCCGGCGGTTTCAATTAAAAGCATAGTTTTTAAAAATGTAAAATGGCACTCGGAGTTGAAATTTATCACTATGATTGGCTGAAAGCAATTCCCACCACATTTAAATGCTCATGAAAATCCATGATGATCAAGAATTAATAATTTGGATATATCTTTTACAATAAATGATGGGAATCGAAAGTTTTGAAACCGCTCATGGTGATTGATTAGCGTTTTGCAGTGGGGATGGAATTTCCAGAAACCAATGAATTAATTGATTCCCATTCCTTTTCCAAGATTCCCGAATCAGCCTTTTTCCAGCATTTTAAAGCGAGCTTGGCATAGTCGCTGGCCTCTTCTTTTCTTCCCAATAACTCACATAATTTTCGAAGGCCAAGGGCAGCGCGCACACTGCCAGGGTCATGCGCAAGTGCTTCAAGAAATGCTTCTTCTGCTTCTGCAAAATCTTTTCCGGCAAGTGCAATGAAGCCAAGTTCCTCCATGAATACTGAACCATTTCCCCATGCATGGTGGGAATAATCATTTTTGGATTTTTCAACAGCCCGTTTTAATAGTCTTGCGCCCAACTTGAACTGTCCTTGGGCTGCAAGAAGTAATCCCTGCACTTCCCATAGGCGGAACTCCTGCTGTTTTTCTTTTTTTCCTGTTATCCATGCCTGCTGCAGCGATTCAACCCATGGCATTGCACCCTCGGGGTCTCTTTGTGCCAGGAAAAGGATCGCCATCAAGTATGATGCGGTGTTTTTTTCTGTTTTAAGGAACTTTCTCGCTTCGATTTCGGCAGCCGCGTAGTCCTTGCTGGAGATGAGGAATTTAAACCATGCTACTGATGGGCGGGATTTGTCAGGCCTGACATCATTTAATTCCCTGGCTTCCTTGAACCTGCCATCGTGGGTAAGAGATATAAGCAGCGTTTGAACATGATGTTGGAATTGATGATCCTCGGAAGGCTTCACATTCATGTCCCTATGATATGCGGTTTGAAGCTGGACAGCCTTGGCGGATCTATCACTGGTTTTTTCCCATTTCCCCAGGCGGGTTGCAAGATGGGCCTGCATATGGTTGGCGTGATGAATTCCAAGTGATGAATTCAAATAACCTTCCGCATAGGGCCAGCCCAATGCCGGGCGTTGCTGACCTTCGTGAAAATGAATAAGTTCGTGATTGGCGCCCGGATGCAGGGGATTAATCTTAAGCAAGGCCTTGTAGTATGGAGCAGAGCTTGCGTTTCCCCCAAATGTGGCGTAATTGCAAGCGATTTGAGCGCGGGCAAACCAAAGTTCCTGGTCCTCATCATATTGCGAGAGTGCCTGGTCAATGATTAGAGCCGCGGCTTTTTGCCTGGGTTCTCCGGCAGCGGGTGGGTTTTCATTCAAACCATTCTCAACCAACGCCGCTTGCAGCAAGGCTTTTTCATTGGGGGCAGCTTTTTCCTCAAGGCGCTTGGCATCCTTCAAAACCTTGGTGGATTCACTCTTTTTACCCCAGCGGTCCAGTGCCTTGGCAAGACCCACATGTGCCATCACGCAATCAGGGTCATGTTTCAATGCGGTTTCAAAACTTCTGGAGGCTTCCATCCAAGCGTAGGAATATAGATACGCCAAACCCTGGTCATTGAATGCCTGACACAGGGGTGAGTTTGTGTAAATTCGATATTTATAAACGCATAAGTCTTTTTCGATACGGGAAGGTTTAAGCTTGGTGTGTGTCAGGTTTTTTTCAGCGGCATCAGCGTTGATTACCAACATTGATGAAAAAAATAGAGATATCATTTTGTCACACCTTAAAAAGAAGCCCCGGAAATAGTTCCCCGGGGCTTAAATCATTGTTCAAGCAGAGGCTTTACATCATGCCTTGAGCATTTCATCATGCCGCATTCCACTGGGAGGAAGATCGGCTTTTCTGCAATTTGCAAGCGCAGACCTTGCGCCAGCATGTTGTTCCGCATCGTTGTCTTCCCACTCGATGCTTACTGCTCCATCATAACCCACCCGGTTTAATTCCACAAAAATTTCTTCAAGGGAATTCGCATCTCTTTCAGTTCCCGGGGTGACGAAGTTCCAACCATTGGTCCAATGCCCCATGGGACGATGCCCACCAAGCCTGCCGGCCCTGCAATGTTCCCTGATTACCTGGACACCTTTCACATGGGCACAATGGATTCTTTCAGAGAATTCGCGGATAAACTGAATTACAGAAACATTCTGCCATTCCATGTGGGATCCATCGAGGTTGAAACCAACAACGCTTTGATATCCAGCCTTGTCCATTGCGTTGAGGTAATCATTCGCGGATTCGAGATCACCCATCGCCCTCTCGCTGGGATGGCACTCAAGGTCGAAGGTCACGCCATATTTCTTGCAAGCATCCAAAACCGGACCAAACCTTTCGACAAGCAGTTCAAGGCTGGTATCCCTGACATCTGGAATATTATATCCACCGATGCTGGTTGGCAGGGGTGGGAATAAAAACCAATGGCTCCAGCAGCCTGCCGGGGACCCGACGAATCCTGGAACGGCAACTTTCCGGTTTTGCAATTTCCCTAGAAAATGAGCAAGTCTGACAATGTTGATCAAATCGGTTTTGGATTTGTCCTGGATCAATTTCGCCACATCAGGAGGCACATAATAAGGGTCGGTTCGCGGAGGATTATTACCCTTGGCTCGCCAAGACTTGTAGGCTTCAACCGCTTCACCACCAACGAATTGCAGTGTTTTCGCACTGGGTTCATCCCCGAGGGCCTGCCCTTGAAGGTGGGATGCCACGGTGAAAATTTCCAAGCCATGTTTCTTGGCGAGGTCCACCCTTTCCTTGGCATAGGCTTCAGCCCCTGCATCGGTTGAGCAGCGGGAAAGATCAAGTTCCCAGCTTGCTTCTTCCCAGCCATCGAAGTTGGATTCTTGAAGGAATTTAACCCATTCAGCAAATGGCACATTCCCAAACTGTCCACGGACCAAGCCGATTTGATGATATGAGGATTTACCAAAGCGGTGTTTTTCGGTTTGTTTGTGACCCACAGTCATATTCCTTAATTAAAGTAATTGAAAGACGGAAAGTATTTCGAATATAACTTTTTCAATGAATGAAACAATAATAAATTTTGTTCAAAGGCGAATTAGGAGGATAATTTTCTGATCATGGGCAAGAGTTTGACAAAGGCGGTTGATCAAGCGATTAATTAGTGCCGAACCAGTTGTTATTCCAACCTGCATGAAGGTTGTTAAGAAACTTCTCCCAACTTTCCTGGGAGCGGTATCTGGGAAAGGGTATGGGCCTTACCGGTTTGCCTTCATTGCCTTGGATGATCTCGAATTTTCCGGGGCCGATTATTTTTCCAAACCTTGGAACCATGTAGGTGTGCAGAGTGTCCTTGTCGATTTCAACCGTTCCTCCCGGAGCTTTGAATGATCGACCCTGAAGGAAAGGAAGCACTTTTTCAGGGTCAAATGACTTTGCCTCCCTGACTGCTTGGGCCCAAAGATAAACCCCGTAATAGCCCGCTTCCATGCTGTCATTCACAATGGTGTCATTACCAAGCTTGGTTTTGACTTTTTCTAGAAAGACTTTGTTTTGTTCACTTTCAATGGAGGGGAGATAATTCCACCCCACATAATCCCCGGTGCAACTTTCAACATCCAGTTCCTGAAGTATTTCAGCGCTGATATGGAATGAAAGTGTCGGGATGGTGGAACCTTTGATGCCTTGGTTTCTGAGTGCGCGGAAGAAATCGCGATTCGCATCACCACTGAGTGTGTTAATAATGATGTCAGGTTTTGCAGTGACGATCGCCTTGATGACTTCCTCGAATTTAAAGTTGCCCTGGTCAAGGAGTTTTTCACCCACAATCGTCGCCTTGACTGACTTGTCCTCGTCCTTTATTTCCTTGATTTGCTGGTTGAGGATTTCAGAAGTTACCTTGGAGTAAACGCTATTGACCCCGACATGATAAAGTTTCTTTTTGCCCAGTTTATTGATCACATGGTTGAAGGCGAATTCGAGTTGCTGGTTTGGTGCTGCCCCAAGATAAATCACATTGGGATTTTGCTCCAGGCCCTCATAAGAGGTGGGGTAAAAGAGAATATTGTTATTTTGATTAAATATGCTGAGGCATTGTTTTCGGTCGGTGGAATTCCAGCAACCAAAGATTGCCTTCACTTTTTCCTGAGTGATAAGCTTTTCTGCCTGCTTGGCGAAAATTTCCGGGTTGGATTGGCCATCATATTCATAAGCAAGAATTCTACGGCGTGAAATGGGTGTGCCTTTGTCAGAATATTCAAGAAT
>SYCV01000073.1 GCA_005786805.1 Planctomycetia bacterium
AAATCAGGAACTTCCGCGGCGATTTTTACCGGATGAGCCGAGGCATCGAATGTCTTGATTGGGCCTACTCCACTGACTCCTTCCACGCAATTTTTCCAAAACGATTCCTTGCCAATTCCGTTTGGAGCTACAACGCCCAGACCTGTAACAACAACTCTTCGCATGTTAGATACGCTCAAAGAAGCACCTTGAGCGAGCCTCCTAAGAAACTTAAAAGCACCCAAAATTACTAAAGCTCTTATTTTAACCATATTACCTAAATAATTATTAGGTGTGCAATAGTGCCTTGAGGTCTATATGCTTAACAAATGTTAAATTTCCTTGGAGTCACCGTAAAATTCGAAAAATCATTACAACCGGCACACTTTTCAGCTCTTCGCTTGATTCTTTTGGTGGGATTGGGCCACGGTTTTCTTTTCACTTTGGCACGACATCATGGTATTAATCAAATTGTAGACTTACGATCTTGGTTTAAGCCTCGAATTCTGGAAAAGAATATGAAATGGTTTTCTCGTGGGGATTGGAACGCCTTTTTTGGCTTGGCCATCGATAATCTTGCTGTGATGATCTCCTTGTTTAGTCTTCTCACTTTTGCAGGAATCCCAAATGGTTACACGCCTGAATTCGTTTTGACCCGAATGCTACCCGGCACCGCGCTAGGCGTGCTTGCAGGGGATCTGGCTTTCACATTGATGGCGTATTTCCTCGCGAAAAAACTGAACAGCAACACCGTGACTGCAATGCCATTGGGACTTGATACTCCCAGTACTTTTGGCATGGCGTTTCTAGTGCTTCTACCCGCGCTTGCAAAAGGCAATGAGCTTTTTCCCCAAAACCACGATCAGGCCATGACTTTTGGTTGGAATGTTGGATTGGGGGTTTTGATCCTCATTGGATTGATCAAGATTGTTTTTTCCCCATTTGGAAACTTGGTAAGGCAATGGGTGCCCCGTGCTGGATTATTGGGTTCCCTGGCTGCGATTGCCCTTACGCTGATATCGTTCATGCCATTGCGCGAGGAT
Source organism: Planctomycetia bacterium (assembly GCA_005786805.1). Lineage (GTDB taxonomy): Bacteria > Planctomycetota > Planctomycetia > Gemmatales > Gemmataceae > UBA969. The sequence goes on from SYCV01000073.1 coordinate 1,023, forward strand.
ATTGCAGGCATGCCCGTGGTTGGTCTACCATGTTTATTGGTCATATTGGTTTGCCTGCTCGCGCATCGTGTTTTGCCTTTTAAATTTCCGGGGACATTATTCTCAGTCTTGCTGGGTTTGTTTCTTTATGCTGTCTCGATTTTTGCGGGTAGGATTTTTGATGTAACCATCGTGGATGCCATAAAACCATTTGAATTCGTGGGTCATTTTGGGTTCCAGATACCCTGGGCTTTTTCGGCTGGTGATGGTAGTTGGTGGGAAACAGTTTTTCGCGAAGTCCTTTTCAGAATGCCCATGATTTTTCCTTTTGCCCTTGCGACAATAGTGGGGGGAATTGACTGCACCGAGAGTGCGGCATCCGCGGGGGATGAGTATGACACCAGATCGGTTTTGTTTGTTGAGGCTTTTTCCTCGTTGATTGCTGGTTTCGCGGGTGGGGTGATCCAGACAACCCCCTACATAGGCCAGCCAGCATACAAAAAAATGGGAGCGCTTTCAGGTTATACTTTGCTGACCGCCCTGTTCATAGGTTTGGCGGGGTTCATGGGTGGCCTCACCGTTCTTTTTCATCTGCTTCCGAAGGTTGTCCTTTTTCCAATCCTGGTTTTTGTCGGAATTGAAATCACATCCCAGACATTCAGGGTTGTAAACCCAAGGCATTATCCCGCGCTTACATTGGCGATTTTACCTTCGTTGGCTTATCTGGGGCTTTTACTTTTAAAAAGTATTTATGCCCCGTTGCTGCCTGAAAGACCTGACGCTATCAATGCCATTCAAACCCTTCGCTGCCTGGCCAATGGCTTTTTGATTTCAGGTATGCTTTGGGCGGCGTTGATGGTTTCCATCCTCGATGACAAATTGGCCAAGGCTTGTTGTTATTGCCTGGTGGCGGCTTTGTTATCGTTTTTCGGGGTGATTCATTCCCCCCTTGCTGACGAGGCAATTGGATTTCCCTGGGTGATCCTTGGTTCGATTGAGAAGCCGTTCGTGGATGTGGTCAAGGTGCAAACGCCCTATCATTGGGCCGGAGGGTATCTGATCTGCGCCGCAATATTGTTGATACTTTCAAGGTGGGGAAAACAAACTGAAGAATTGGTCGGGGAAGATGGCGAATTTGAATCAAATCATTCCGGGAAGATATAATAGAAAGTATCAACCATCCCATGGGTTTTCTCATGCAGGCAAAAGTAGGATACAAGTTCTCTGGCTCAGATGTTTTTGGCATCCGTGGTAAATTTCTTTTATTGTGTACCGCCCTGTTTTTTATCTCGAACGCGTTTGCAAACAACCCTTTTCCCGCAATCGTGATACCTGTCCCATCTCCTCTTGAAAGTGAGGGGGTAAAACGAGTCCGAAACCTTGCGGTGGAATCGCTTGATAAGTTCACCCATGAAACCAAGGGGATTCCCGCTGCTGAAAGACCTGTTTTTAAATTGATTTTCGATTTCAATTCGCAAGGTAAATCCATTGGGGCCGAGTTTGGTCCGGCTTTCGACCTTGCCCAGTCATTAAGGATGTTGAAAAACAGGGGAAGTCTTGCAATCATCGGTTGGGTGCATGGCGAGGTAAACAGGCATGCTGTTCTTCCGCTGGTCGCTTGTGACAGCATTTATTATTCCAAGGAGGCCGTTGTTGGAGGAGTGGTGGGTGATGGCGGGGAGTTTTTAAGCAACACAACCCGTACCGCTTATGATGAGATAACATCGGGGAGATTTTCCCGCGTGGTGATTCGGAAAATGTATTCCCCGGAATTGGTACTTGTCAGGGCCACCAATCCAAGGGGCAGGGAAATCTTTGTTGACAGGGCTGAAGACCCCATGGGTGAGATCATCATCCAGGCCGGCAAGGAGGGGCGTTATGACTTCACCACCGCCAAACTTCTGGGGATTGCCGAGCAGGAACCTGCCAACTCACTTGCCGACCTGGCGGCCATACTGCGTTTGTCGGCAAAAAACCTGGGAGATGCGGTTGCTTCAAACAGGGAATTGGTTCCATGGCGGATTGTGCTCACGGGAGAAATCACCCCGGAGTTGTTTGAAAGGTTCAAGCGCAGGGTAAGCAGGGCATTGGGGCAGGGGGCAAATTGTCTTATATTTCAATTTGAATGTGGGCGTGGAAAAGTGGAGACCGCCCTTGAAATTTCCAGCTTCATTAGGGACTTGGAAAAATCCCAGCGCATGAATCCGGTCAAAACAATTGCTTTTCACACGGTCCGCGCCAGGGATCTTTCCCTGATCATGTCCCTGGCCTCTTCAAGGTTGATCATGGAGGAGGGATCTTCCCTCGGGTTTATAGATGAGGGTTATATTCCCAACCCGGAAATAAAGCTGCGGGTCCGTTCCCACCTTGATCAACTGCTGCAGGATAAATTAGTCCCCAGATCGGATGCTGGATTGCTTGCGGAGGCTTTTTTAAATTCAACGAGCAGGCTCGCCCTGGTGGTACACAAGGTCTCTGGGGAATTTAGGATCATTGATTCTGAAGGGCTCCCCAATATGCCTGCTTACAAACTTGAGTACCAACTCAAGCCATATGCGGTTGAGGATGAGAATAAACCCTTGCGAATCAGGGCGGAGCAAGCCTTGGATGCAAGGATCGGCCTGGCGAATACCATGGTGAAAAACATTGATGCCGCCTTGGCTTCCGAGAATTTCAAGCCGGATGGTGTGCCAATTTCAGGAACCGACTGGCTTGATGAACTCGCGGATTTTTTAACCCATCCATGGACACGGGTTGTCCTTGTGATGCTTGCCATCACCTGTCTTATCTTGGAAGTCAAGATGCCCGGACTTAGTCTGCCCGGTGTATTGTCAGCACTTTTCTTTGTTTTGTTTTTCTGGTCCCATTCACAGTTTTCGGGCCAGATATTCTGGCTTGCTATATTTTTATTTTTGCTCGGAATGGCTCTGTTGGGGGTGGAAATTTTCATCATACCGGGATTTGGTGCGACTGGGATCACAGGTATCCTGCTTGTTCTTGGAAGTCTCGGCTTGGTGGCTTACGGGCATTGGCCCAAGAATCCCGATGAATGGGTCGGCTTGGGCAAGGTGATTGCTCCTTACGGTATAAGTTGCATGGGTGCGGTTTTTGCGGCTGTAATTCTTGCGAGGTTTTTGCCCTCGCTTCCGATGACAAGCAAGCTTTTTCTTCTGCCCGCGAACAATGAGAGCCAATCATCGTTTCCTGATTTTGAATCAGATCAGGAACTAACTGGCTTGATCGGGGCGATTGGGGTTGCTGAGACATCCTTGCACCCCTCAGGAAAAGTTAAAGTTGGAGACCAGTTGCTGGATGTGGTATCTGATGGAGGATTTGTTTTACAGGGTAAAAAAGTTAAAGTTTGTCAGGTTGAAGGTGGTAAAATTGTTGTC
>SYCV01000074.1 GCA_005786805.1 Planctomycetia bacterium
ATTCATAAAAGTTAAAAAAATCAGCAGGCACAAATGTCCAACACCAACGATCCCGGTTCAAAATTATCAAAAGTTTTCCAGAAAATAACCGGGGACTCAAACTTCACCAGGTTCATCCTCAATTATTCCGGTTGGAAATTAACCACTTCATTCGCAGCAACCTGGAAGGGAAAAGACCTGGCCATCCATATGCGTTTCCGACTGGTGCAAATGATAGCATTAATCGCGGTTGTCTTGCATTCAACATTTTTTTTCATGCATTTGAAAGATTATGAGAACAACTCCGAGAAGTTGATGATATATCTGCTGGAGTTGATCGCTACAGTGATAATATTGATGTTTTACGAGAATTGGTACCAAAAAATACGTTTAAAATACTGGGCAAAGGTTGATATTGAACCTTATTTTTACAAGGTTCTCACCATCACCGTTGAATCTTCCTTTCCTTTCGTTTGCATCCTGATTCAATCCCTGCAGTTTCCGTTTGAAAAAGCCTACGACAATGTGGCGTTGATCGAACATATTCCCTTCATGCTGCTAAGCATTCTTTATCTGCGATTCTGGCTTTGCTTTTTTTCCGCCCTGATCGCCAGCCTGGGAAGAATGGCTCTCTTCTTCCTGATTTTCCCACTTGATGGTGAAAACATAAACATAGCTGATTATGTCTGGGGTTTTGTGGATCTACTGGTTTGCGGATTGATCATGGGAATCATAGCGATGCTGCTTCGAAAAATAGTGGTTGCAGCAATGTCGGCATCCTCGGAAAAAAACAAGCTACAGGATATCTTTGGAAGATTCGTCTCCAAGGATGTAGCGGAGCAGATCATATCCAAAGACTTGAAAATAGGCGGGGACAACATCAACGCCTCGGTTCTTTTTTTGGATATCCGAAACTTCACTTATCGCTCCTCAACCATGCCTCCCGAGGAGGCGGTGGATTTCCTGAACCAATTGTTCAACTTCACTGTCGCGGAAGTTGAAAAAGCAGGTGGTATCGTCAATAAATTTCTGGGCGATGGTTTCATGGCTGTCTTTGGCGCGCCCCTCAGCCTGCCAAACCCCTGCAATTCGGCTGTGCTTTGCTCCATTCAGATTTTTAACAAGTTAAATTTGTTCAATGCCTCCAAAACAGGTGAAATCACCAAGCTTGGCATAGGCATCAATTTCGGCCCGATGGTCGCGGGGGTGATGGGCACTGACACCCGGAAAGAATACACGGTGATCGGCGATGTCGTGAATACCGCGTCAAGGATTGAAAGCCTCAACAAGGAGTTTGGCTCCGACCTGCTTATTTCAAAGAGTGTTTACGATAAACTGGATGACTCACTCAAGGAGCAATTCGAAAGCCTCCCCCCCACCAAGGTGAAAGGCAAGGGTGAACCAATCTTGATTTATAAAAAAATCTAGGTGGTTCAAACTTTTCTTGAATCAATAAAAAAAAGGGCCGGAGGTGCATCTTACCCCCTGCCCTTTTTAAAACTTATGGATACTAGCCCAAGTTAACCGTCACGGTCTTGGTTTCGGTGTAATGTTCGAGGGCTGCCTCGCCATTCTCACGACCCTGGCCCGACATCTTGAATCCACCAAAAGGCGTTGTCGTGTCGACGATGTGATAGCAATTCACCCAGACCGTACCAGCCTTGACTGCTGCGGCGTAGTTGTGCGCCTTGTCAATGTTCTTGGTCCAGACCCCTGCCGCGAGGCCATAGAAGGTATCATTCGCACGGGCGACAACCTCTTCCATGTCCTTGAAAGGCAGGACACTGACCACCGGCCCAAAAATCTCATCCCGGGCGATCGTCATCTCATCCCTCACGCCATCGAAGATGGTTGGTTCGATGAAATAACCCTTGGCGCCCTTGCGCTGGCCGCCACTGACCAACTTCGCCCCTTCTCGCTGCCCAAGATCCACATAATGAAGAATCTTGTCGAGTTGTTCCTGGGAAACCTGCGGGCCCTGCTGGGTTGATTCATCGAGGGGATCGCCCATCCTGCGCTGCTTGGCCTTGGCTGCAAGCCTCTCAACAAACTCCTTCTGGATCTTTTGTTCGACGAATAGCCTGCTTCCCGCGGTGCAGCACTGGCCGCAATGAAAGTAGATCGCATGGAAAGCACCTTCAACCGCCTGGTCCATGTCACAATCAGCAAACACCACATTGGGGCTTTTGCCACCAAGTTCAAAGGTGGTGCGCTTAAGGGTGTCCGCGGCTTTTTTCTGGATGATTTTTGCAGTGTCAACATGGCCGGTGAAGGCAATCTTGTCCACGCCCGGATGAATCACAAGCGCATTGCCCGCGGTTTCACCAAAGCCATTCACCATGTTGATGACCCCCGCTGGGAATCCAGCTTCAACAGCTAGTTCAGCGACCCGTAGCGCGGTGAGCGGAGTCTGCTCGGCAGGCTTCATCACGATTGTATTTCCACATGCCAAGGCGGGGCCCCATTTCCATGCAAGCATGAGAAGTGGGAAGTTCCATGGGATGATCTGACCAATCACCCCGACAGGCTGGCGCAGGGTGTAGGAAAGAAATTTCCCGCGCACAGGCACAGTACGCCCCTCAATCTTGTCGGCCCAGCCGGCATAATACCGAAGAGTGTTGATGGTGCCCACCAGGTCACCACGGGCATCCGTGATGGTTTTGCCGCAGTTGTAAGATTCGAGAACCGCCAGTTCCTCGGCATTTTTTTCAATGAGATCCGCAAGCTTGAACATGAGTTTACCACGATCAGCTGCATCCATTCTCGCCCATGGGCCGGATTCCAAGGCTTTTCGAGCGGCCTTGACCGCAAGGTCGATATCTTTTTCAGATCCCTCGGCAACCTTTGCGATCACTTCGCCGGTCGCTGGATTTAAAGTTTTAAAACTTCCTCCCTCCACCGGATCAACCCATTTGTTATTAATGAGAAGCTTGGTCTGCCTGATTTTGGGAGATTTGGCTTTTTTCACAGCTTTTTTACCTGTTACGGACATTTTTAACACCTCTGATTAAATGAGAAAATACGATACCTTGGTAGTCTACCTCGAAAAACCAGCCTTGGTAAGCATGATAATTGCATAAAATATGAATGCAAGTTTTAGTATTGGACTGTTTTTCAAATTCCCTTTTCAGTCGGTATTGCTTCATTTGTCAAATAAAAGTTATAGATACACATTCGGGTGAATGGACACGCCCGAATTTCGACCATTGCACGGAGGCAGGACCCATGAATTCAGATGTAAATTTATCCGCTAACAAAGACTGGCAAAAACGATTGGGTCTCGGGGTGCTGACCCTTGGTGTAGCACTTACTGCAATGCTAGTATTACGAAAAGTTCCACAGCCAAAGGTTGCCGCGGAATCTCCTCAGGTTAAACCTGAGGCTAAGCCCGCGAACGCTCCACCTTCGCTACCAAAATCACTCCAGAATAGTAACCTCCCTTCCACCAGCTCTGATTATTCCAGCAGGGTGGTTGCTTATGTTTACGAAAACATGCCCATCACACGCGAGGAACTGGGCGAGTATTTGATCGCCCGTTATGGC
>SYCV01000075.1 GCA_005786805.1 Planctomycetia bacterium
AATAATTATCAGACAAAAGGAGTTAATAAATGATTTTAGTATTACTTTCAGGATTATTGTTATCGGGGCAAAAAGACCAGCCTGAACTTCAAACCATGATATTCCCATCAATCACGAATCATCTTAAGAGCATTTCAAAAGATGGAAAATCCATTGCCGCCATTCATGAAGAGGCGCGGAAAGAATTGGCAAAAGTAATTGTTGAGCAATACCAGCCCGGGAGAGAGCTTTCAATCATACTTGTATGCACGGGAAACTCGAGACGAAGCATGATGGGTGCGGCCATGGGCAATGCCGCCGCGGCATATCATGGATTTTCTGACCTGAGATTTTATTCAGGTGGAACGATTGCAAGTGCCTTTAACAGTAGGTCGATTCGAGCACTCAAAGAAGTGGGGTTTAAAATTGAACCTACGGGCGAGAAAGCAACACCAGGTCCCAAGGGGGAAGAAAACCCTGTTTACAATGTGATATGGGGACAAAAAACTCTGAGGGGCATTGAATTTTCAAAGCATTACAGCGCCCCGAGGACTCCTCAAAAAGATTTCATCGCCCTTATGGTTTGCGATGAAGCCGATGGTTCATGCCCTGCCGTGATGGGCGCGAAAAAACGGATAACTGTTCCTTTTGCAGATCCCAAGGCGTTTGATGGCAAGCCCGAAGAATCTTCAAAATACAGCGAAAGGCGAGATGACATTGGTCGATTCATGCTCTCCACCTTGGCGATTGCCAGGGAACAATTGAAAAGCAAGTAGTATTAAATCAGATATAAAAAATTCTTGCGATTAGGTGATAAGCCTTTTTGAGTCAGGGTGTGGACCTTGTTAGCGGCAATGGTCAGGCAAGAATATCAAGGATGGGCGAGCCATGGTCGATATCAAGGCGTTTTCTTCCGGGCACCACAAGTTTTTTGTTGTCGAGGCCCAATAGATGAAGCGTGGTCGCATGAAGATCGGTGACATAATGCCCTTCGCCCAGGGCATGATAGCCGAGTTCATCGGTCGCGCCGTGGACATGGCCTTTTTTAACACCTGCCCCGGCCATCCAGATGGTGAATCCATTGGGGTGGTGATCCCTGCCGGTCTTTCCACCGCCCCTGAGTTCCAGCCCGGGCGTGCGACCGAATTCAGTGCAGAAGACGACCAGCACATCATCCATCATCCCGCGTTGCTTGAGATCCATGATCAATCCTGCAATTGGAAGATCAATGGTCTCACAAAGGCGAGTGTGGTTGGTTTTCAAATTCTGGTGGGAGTCCCATGCGCCATAGCTTGATGGAAAAACCTGGACAAAGCGGACACCTCGTTCAGCCATCCTTCGGGCTGCAAGAAGTCGCTGGCCGGCGACCTTGGTGGAATCCCTGTCGAGGCCGTATAGGCGCTGGGTGTGCATGGTTTCATTTGAGAAATCGACGGCTTCAGGAATCGCTGCCTGCATCCTGAACGCAAGTTCATAGGAATGAATACGGGCAAGAAGTTCCCTGTCTTTTGGGTATTCAACAGCGGCCAAGCCATTTAGACGATGAATGAGGGCATATTCTTCCCGCTGTTTTTCGAGGGTTTGTGAGGATTGGCGCTGGCCGAAGGGCAGGGGATTTTTTGGATCGATTGCGATTGGCACTCCCGCATGAGTGGGACCAAGGTATAGGGAATCGATGGAAGTTTGCGTCGTGGACCGGGTTGGACCACCCAGCACCACAAACTTGGGAAGATTCTGGTTCAGGCTTCCCAATCCGTAATGCGCCCAGGAGCCGATGCATGGTTGCTGTTCATCGAGCCGATGCCTGCCGGTATGGATCTGGTTTTCCGCTGCGTGGTCATTGTCGGTAGTCCACATGTTGCGCACGAGGCAAAGTTCATCGACTTGCCTTGCAAGGTTAGGCCACCAATCCGAGATCTCGATGCCACTATCCCCATGTTTTTTAAAACCAACCTGCATGGGATAGATGGTCGGGTAGACATCACGCACATTGATTTCCTCAGATGCCACCGATCTGAATCGTTTTTTATGCAAAGGGGAGTTCAATGGATTTTCAAAGGGAGTCTTGTCAAAAGTCATTCCGGAATATTTGTTCAAGGCGGGCTTGGGATCGAATGTTTCCATATGGCTGTAGCCACCGGAAAGAAACACCCAGATAACCGACTTTGCCCGGGGTTTAACATGCGGAACACCGGAGGGAGATTCCGCTTTTGCCTGGGCATTCGCAATCCCATCATCCGCAAGCATGGCACCGAGTGCCATTCCGGTACAACCAAGTCCAAAGTCTGAAAGAAACGCCCTTCGTGAACTTGACCCGAGGTTGAGGCTGTTTTCATTCATGGTGTTCACCTGATGGTTACAAAGTCATTGTGATTCATGAGGATTCTAAGCAAAGATTCCCTTTGCGCGGCATCCGATCCACCAAGGTAATCCTGGCAGGCTGCTTTTTCCGCGTTTGTTGCCTCACGACCAATTATCTTCCTGAACGCCAAATCGATGAAAATCGCATTGATGTTTTTGGGTGAGTCTGGATTTTTGATCCGAGTCCAGATTTCTTTTTCAATGCTCCCGGCGGCCTTATGAATGATATCACTGTTGGTGAGGGCCAGTGCCTGCTGGGGAACGATGGTTCTCGTGCGCCTGTAGCAATCCAAGGTGTCGGGCGCGTCAAATAATTCCGCAAACCTGCTTTTTCCACCATCCTCGGGGTAGGTGCTGTAATAAAGGCTTCGTCTGAATGTGGTGAGGGCCTGGTCATTTTCCAGTTCCTGCCCTTTCATCTGCTGGCTTAGGTTTGCAGACAAATGAAAGATGCTGTCCCGGATGACCTCGGCTTCCATGCGACCAGTGTTCATATGCCAAAGCAACAGGTTTTCCGGATCGATTTCCAGCGCCCGGTTGTTATTGGAATGTGCTGAAGCCTGAATGTAGGCCCGGCTTGTGACCATGAGTTTGTGAAGATGCTTCATGCTCCAGCCTGATTCCATGAACTCGATTGCAAGCCAGTCAAGTAGTTCCGGGTGGGTTGGGTTTTTACCATTTCTACCAAAGTCAGAAACCGAATCAACCAATGGAACATGAAAATGCCGGGCCCAGATATGATTGACAGCAACCCTGGCGGTAAGGGGATTCCCATGATCCGTGATCCACAGGGCCAGCGCTTTTCTTCTACCGGAACTTTTTTCGGGAAACACCTGTGAAAATAAGGTGTATTGTTCAGTCAGTTTTGGGTTGGAAAGATCGGCCTGCGCTTTTTGGAGATTTGCTCTTGCGGTTGTAAGTTTCTTGGAAAGAGCATCCAAGTCTTTTGAACTGGAGGGCGGGATTTTTTCCTTCGCTTCAAGCAATAGAATTTCAGCCATGGCAATATCAGCTTCAGCCCTTGATACGGATGCGGTTTTTTCCAAAGTTGAGGCTTTTAGTGCAGCATTTTGAATGCTCCGTTGGTCGTTGTTAGAGAATTTTTCACTATCAGCCCGGATTCGCCCCTCGATACTTTTTAATTCGGCCCTGGTGGCTTCCAGCTCCAATCTTGCAGCCAGAAGTTTGCCTTCAGCTTTTCTTACATCAAGTCTGGCATTTTCAAGGTTTAGCGTTGCGGTTTGCAGCAGGGGATTGCACTCCGTTGAGGATACAAATGAACGGGCACCCGCAACGCTTAACTGTGAACTTTCCCATCCCAGTGCCCCGACAATATCTTTCCCATTCACAAATGGGTTTTGCTCAAAGTCAAAAGAAACCAGCTTTTCCCTTTTTGGTGAAAATACGAAAAAGTCATCGATCGCAACTCTGCTGCCTGTCCTCGCGTCAAATAGCACACCCTTGCCCTGGTTACCAACAGGGTTCCATTGGTTTAGGGCGACAGCGATTTTATCAATGATGGTTTTGTTTTCAGGAATTGATTTCATGGAAAGAATGCATTGATCTGATTTTGGCTGGATCTCAATTTGAATGACAAATGCAATACGACCTTTGGCGAAATCATAGGACCCAACATCAAATTCAGAAAATGATCCAGGCTTGTAGGAGGTGATGCGGCCTTTCTCAAAACCCACATATCCCGCCGTCAAGCCCTTGGCAAAATCCTTTACAAGTTGAAAATTGAAATGTGCATCATCAAGGATCATCAGCTTGAATTCAATGAGGGTTCCATTTTCCAGGGATTTCAGTGAAGCCAGCGGGTTGTGCAAAACCCGCCTTCCAGATTTGGCATCAAGAACAAGCGATTGTGAACCTGAAATGGCGCCCGGAATATCACCCTTTAACGCTTCCGCTTTGATGCGGGCATAATCCACCTCCGCTTTTTTCAAGGCATCCAGCAGGTTTTGCGGAATTGGTTTGGTTGTTTTCAGGCTCTCGGCATATGCAGCCTCAGCTTTTTGTATTTTGTTTTTTGCGTCATTTATCACCGCGTTTCGAACATGATCCCTTGAGCCCGGATACCAGGAATTTACGGGAAGCTTGATAGGTTCGATTCCGCCCATGAAATTTGAAAGGAATGCGGGCACCCCGGGTTGAATGTTACTTTTATCCTTGACGGGGTTCCTCTCGTCTCCACCGGTGTAAAATTTAGTCCTGGCATCAAGGTTTTTATCAAAAACCCGGACAGAGCCCAATCTTTGAACAGGGCGGAGTTTCGAGTAATCATACTCCTGGAATGGTCCGGGATCAGCTTCACCCGGTTCACGATCCTGTCTCAAACTGATGGGTTCAAAAAAAGCGCGGAACTTGAAGTAATCCTCCTGGCTGATAGGATCGTATTTATGGTCATGGCAATGCGCGCAATTGAATGTCAGCCCCAAAAATGCCTTGCCCGTATGCTCGACAATGCTTCGCATCCAATCGTTGGGATTAAGGGCGTACCAATTGCGAACAAGATAACCGGTGGCGTGGGAGGCAGTTTGGTCTTCCGGGTAAAATTCATCCCCTGCGAGCATCTCGTGGATCATCCTGTCATAACCTTTGTTTGTATTCAGGGAGTCCACGATCCAGTCACGCCACCGCCATATCTGGGGGGCACTGTTCCAGACATCCTGCACATACCTGCGGCCATGCCAATCCGCATATCGCCAGATGTCCATCCAATGGCGCGCCCACCTTTCACCATGGCGGGGATCCGCAAGCAATGTGTCCACCACTTTTTCATAGGAATCAGGCGAGCGATCGTTGAGGAAATTTTCCATTTCGGCGGGGGATGGTGGCATGCCGACCAAGTTTAGGTATACCCTGCGCAATAGAATTCGCTTGTCCGCGGGTTTCTGCATCTGCAGTCCCTCGGCCTCAAGCTTTGATGCGACAAACCAATCAATCGGGTTCGTGTAAGTTGAGTGTTCTTTTGGCGCGGGAAGACCGGGCTTTGTTAATTTTTGAAAAGCCCAATGCAGGCGGGGATCTTTATCAGGCACTTCATTCATCGGGGCTGGCGCGCCGTTTTTGATCCAAATTTTAATCTTCTCAATCTGGCTGGGTTCGAGAGGTTTTCCCTCCGGGGGCATCCTAAGACTTGGATCACTTTCATTAATCTTGTGAAACAGCAGGCTTTTTTCCAAATTTTTGGGAGCGAGAGTTGGGCCGTTTGTTCCCCCTTTTATCATCAGGGCGGCGGTGTCCAATCGCAAGCCGGATTCCTGTTTCAACGCACCATGGCATGCGTAGCATCGCTCGCGAAATATTGGCTTGATATCTTTTTGATAATCAATGATGGGATTATTTTCCGAATCAACCAGGGCGCATAACACGATGATCATCTGGCTTAAGGTTGACATGTCACGCTCAAAATTGTGATTCTGGTGGGTTTGCCAATAATTTATCAACGCATTGATATGTCTGATATGGTACCAGATTTTTCACGCAAAAGAATTGGTTTTCCCTAAGCCAGCAGTTCTGAAACAATGCCATTCTGATCAATGTCCTTAAGGTTCGGATCCATGATGCCGAACTTTTTACGGGGCTTTCCGGCGGCTTCCAGAAGTGTGAGGTAGAAATTCGCCATGGTTCGATGCTTTGGGGCCTGATACTGGGGCAACTGCAAATAACGCCCTCCCTTTTTGAATTTTCCCCCAAGGTTTCCAAGCATCACCACGGGCCATTCATAAAGCGTTGGATGATGCGCGTCACCTGAATCGCTGATGTAAATGATCAGCGTGTTATCCAGCATGGTGCCATCGCCCTCTTTCACAGTGTTTAATTTTGATGCTAGACCTGAGATTAATTTCGCGTGGTATTGTCTCACGGTTCTGAAACAATCCTCATGGTCTTTTCCCTCGACGCCACCCCCATGGCCATAGTGATGCCCATCAACGGGAATTCCAAGCTCGGGATAGGAAATGTAATGTTGTCCGCCTCCCCCGGAAACCAATGTCACAACATTGGTAAGCCCGATGATCAAGGCAGCGGCTGCAATTTCAAATTGAGCCTCCAGTCTGTTTGTCTCTGTTGGTTTCATGAAACGATGTTCAAGCTTCGGGGTATTTGCCTTGAGGTTGTCACGAATTGAATCAACTTTTGCCTGCCTGTCCCGCAGGGATTCAAACGCCTCGAGGTATTGGTCAAATTTTTGTTTTTCCTCGGTGGCAAGGGCGTTGCGTGATTTTCTGACATCCTCAGCCATGAAATCCAGGAGATTTGTTTTCCTGTCGAAGGCTTCTTTGCCGGAACCATCGTTGACACTTCCAAAAAGTGACTTGAAGGCGAGCTCGGGTGAACATTGGATGGGAGCAGCCTTGCCCGGTCCGGATGCGGAAAAATTATAATTCATCGTGAATTCCGGTTTGTTCATCAATCCCAGGCCCAGATGGGGCATGATACCGGGAAGCGCCTCGCCCAATGCAAGATCAATTGTCTGGGCCATCGGCCCTTTGTTTGCCGGGTAACATCCCAAGGCACCATGATTTGTTGAGTGATCGGATAAAGCGATTCGCCCCGACAATCCCTGGATCAAGGTTAATCTATCCTTGAAAGGATCCAATGGATTCAAAGCGGGGTTGAGTTCAAGATTTTTAAGGCCGAGTTCGATGGGATCATCATTTTTGGGTCTTTCATTCCTGCCATCGGGTCGCCTTTTCACACCAATCGGAACAAGGTGGTTTGGGTTCATGCCATTCCCTTGAACCACAAAAACGATTCTCCTGCGAATTGCTGAGGCATCCCCTTTGGCATGGGCTGCAAGTTGTAAAAGAACGGGATTGAGAAGTGATGCGCCTGACCCGAGCGCCAGGCCCTTTATCAGTTCCCTTCGAGAGGCTAGTGTGTTCATTTTACAGCTCCACTGTTTTCGTCTTTTGATGTTTTGGCTAAAAAAGAATCGGATGATAAAAGCGATACGAGCAATGCCTTGAAACTGCCATTGCTTTCCACATAAGCCTTGTCCGCTGCCTGAAGTGTTGCAGAGTCAGAAAGTGTTTCGTTCCTGCCAAGAAAA
>SYCV01000076.1 GCA_005786805.1 Planctomycetia bacterium
AATATGCATATTTCCCCCGGCGAAGTATATGGTCTGTTGGGGCCCAATGGCGCGGGAAAATCCACCGCTCTCCGTCTGATCATGGGATTTCTCAAACCATCATCCGGCAAGGCAATGATCGCGGAGCACGACTGCTGGACTAATGGAGTCGCAGCCAGGAAAAAAATCGCCTACCTGCCAGGTGAGCTTCGACTTTACGAAAACATGTCAGGCAGACAATTGGTCAATTTCCTCAGCGGCCTGCGTGACCGGCCTGTTCGCCCCGACCTTGATAAAATGGCCCGCATTTTTGATATCAACATCGATACGCCCATGGCAAACATGTCCAGTGGCATGAAACGAAAAGTAGCTCTTCTTCTGGTTCTCGATCCTTACGCTGAACTCATCATCATGGATGAGCCAACCAACACACTTGATCCAACCATGCGCGAAGCACTCCTTGATGAGGTCAAGGCTGCAAAAAAAAGAGGGCAGGCTGTTTTCTTCTCGTCCCATGTGCTCAGCGAGGTTGAAACCGTGTGCGATCGTGTCGGAGTTTTGCGGAAAGGCCGATTGGTTCACCAGCAATCAATGGACGAGCTAACTTCCGGGAGGCGCATTCGATTACGGCTAGCCAGGGAAAGTTCAGTGCCCGATTTACCCGGGCTGCAGTTGATCCGCAAGGAAGATACCCTTTTTCATTTGGAGCATAACGGGGCACTTGAACCACTCATGGCATGGATCGGAAAGCTTGAACTTCTCGAACTTGGCATGGAACCCCTTGGACTTGAAAATATTTATCGCAAAATTCATGGAGATGATGCGTGATTTTCACCCTTGTCCTCAAACTTCTTCGCGACCTGAGACTGGCTTTGCTGGTAACCGCTTCGCTCCTCTGCCTTTTCCAAGTTTTCTGGGCGAAAATCATGGAGCGAATCATCGCTCAACTCGCCCCTTTCTTTTATGGCATGGCGGGATATTCCGGTATCGATGTCAAGCAGGTCGAAAAAGTCGTTTTTGATGGCCCGGGAAAACTTATCCGATCAATCATCGGCGGTGAAACCATCGACCTAAACAATGCCATGGATATGTTCACCATCGCCTATGTTCACCCCCTGGTGCAAACCATTATCTGCATATGGGCGGTTGGAAGGGCAGCCGGCGCGCTTGCGGGCGAAATCGACCGGGGTACCATGGAACTTCTGCTTTCACAGCCAATCGGAAGGGGCACCCTGGTGCTCGCACACCTTATTGTTGATCTCATCACCATACCACTGATTTGCCTTAGTATGTGGCTTGGTTCCTACCTGGGCTATTTTCTGGTGAACCCACTCACTTTAAAAGAATATGACAACCTGCCCAAGATGCAAAAGATGGATATTGAACTTGGAATCGCAGGATTGAAGTTAAAAATAAAGGACCCCACAACAATGGCGCCTGCCCCCGAAAAAATGCCACCGGGTGAAGGACGCCTTGCCTTGCATCCGGAACTTCTTGGCAAAGGGCTTCTTGCAACAGGTGGCTTGGTTTTTGCGATCACAGGCATCACCATGGCGATATCATCAACAGGGCGATTCCGGTTCCGCGTCCTTGGATATGCGGTTTTCCTTATTCTCATCATGTTTTTAGTTAATGTGATCTCCCAAGTTTGGGAACCCCTGATGCCATTACGACCCTTGACTATCTTTTATTATTATCAGCCCCAGCAAATGATCCTTGGAAAAGGATGGAGCGTCAATTTCTCGGAATGGAACCATGGCGAGACTTTGTTTCAAATCCCCTGCCTACTTGTGCTATATTCAATTGGTGCCATAGGATACTTGGTATCCTGGAGAATCTTTGACCGCAGGGATATCCCCGCCCCGATTTAAAAGATATATTTTCTGACTTTCACTCAATCAAAACCCTATGGTGAATTACCATGAAAAAGAATCTTCGAGCAATGGTCCTGATATTCTCATCTTTTTTTCTTATCACAATGGTGACCTTGTTTTCCGGATTTGAATTCCTTTCGGCCCAGGGCAATGGCCCAAAAGCTTCCAGTTCCTGGTTTTTCGATGCCAAGGGGGTCTCAAGCCAGAGGCTATCTGATAAAGCAGGAAGGTTCTCGGGGAAAATCATCGGTGTCCCATCCTACAAGCAACTTGACGCCCACAGCTTTTACGAATTCCATGGCACTGATGGGTTTATTATCAAGGAAAATGCGACCGGGGCTGAACAAGGAATGCCCCATGAAAAATTCTCCCTCGCATCCTGGGTTCGAATCGATGAAGGCACAGCCAATGGAGGTATCATCGGCTGCATGCAGGATAATGGTAATTTCGAAAAAGGCTGGCTTCTTGGATACGACAACGAAAAGTTCAACTTTGTAATCAGCACCCTTGGCGCGGATGATGGCGATGGAAAAATCACCTCGCTTCGTTCAAAATCCAGTTATCAAAAAGGCAAATGGTATCATCTTGCCGCCACCTATGATGGATCTTCCATGCGCATATACATCAATGGCAAGCTTGAGGGAGAATCCAAGGAACAATCAAAGTCGATAAACTACGCGTCAGCAGCCCCTTTCATCATCGGCCGGTACCGCGATGATGACGAGGATTTTGGCCTGGTCGGTGCCCTCAAGGAAATAAACCTTTATGCCACTGTATTGTCACCAGCTCAAATCGCAGACACCTTTGAAAAAGATGCATCTCTTGCAAACCTTGCCCCTGTCCCTCTTCCTTCCGGATTTGTGATCGCACCCTATCTGCAATTTCCAACCAGGAATTCAATCACCATCATGTGGGAAACCTCAAGCCCAGCATCTTCGACGGTAAAATACGGGACCAAGCTTCCCCTGGATATGTCAGCCGCCAATGAGGGCGCCTCGCTGATCCATGAGGTGCTCCTGGATAAACTCGAACCTGCGACCAAATATTTTTACCAGGTGGAAAGCAAATCCGACACCGGGGGTGTTTCCCAGTCCGGGGTGTTAACCTTCCAAACCGCTGTGGTTGAAACTGATCCTTTTTCTTTTTGTGTCATAGGTGACACCCAGAAAAACCCCCGAATGACAGGCAAGGTCATGAAACTTATCTGGGAGCGCAGGCCCCACTTTTTAATGCATGTGGGCGATGTGGTGGATAATGGCCCAGATAAAAAAGAATGGGTGAATGAACTATTCAAACCCTCCATTGATTTACTTTGCAGGGTTCCGGTATTCCCAACCATTGGTAATCATGAAAAAAACCATGAGCATTACTACAATTATTTTTCACTCCCAAAGCCTGAATATTATTACCGCTACAGTTATGGGAACGCCGACTTCTTCGTGCTTGACAGCAACAAGTCGCTCCTTCCAAACACCCAGCAACACAACTGGCTTGAAAAAGAACTATCGACATCCAAGGCCACTTGGAAAATTGTTTACCATCATCACCCGGCATATTCCTCTGATGACAATGACTATGGTGACACCTGGGTGGGTGGATCGAACCTGGGTGACAAGAATGTACGCTCCATCGTGCAGCTTTACGAAAAGCACGGCGTGGACATGGTCTTCAATGGGCATGTCCATGTTTACGAAAGAACATTACCAATCAAGGGTGGAAAAATTGATCGCATCAAGGGCATCACTTATGTGACCAGTGGAGGTGGTGGTGGCTCTCTTGAGAACTTTGCCCCAACCCCCACCTGGTTCAAGGCGGAGATCAGGTCTGACTATCATTTTTGCCAGGTTACAATCCTGGGTAATCGCCTTAATTTAAAAGCGTTCGACCATGAGGGCAGGTTGTTTGACCAATGGGACAAAGACAAATAAAACAGAGCCAATAAGTGCTAGGAGACTTCCAGCACTGGCTTGCCCAGCACATTCATCTTTGGGACAATCCCTAAACCAGGGGCCATGCTTGCGGACATTTTTCCATCAATCCGCTTGGGCGCCCCATCAGCGATACTTACAGAGACATCACTGTTGAAATCAGTGGCGGAGAATTGAAATTCAGGAGGCGTACTTTGTGCCAGATGGGCAATCGCCGCAGTTATGATATCCCCTCCCCAGCTATCTTCCAAAGTCATTGCAATCCCCAGCGAAACACATAGGTCGCGGGCCTGTTTCACCTTGGTAAGTCCGCCAAACTTGCTGATTTTAAGATTCACCACATCCATGGCCAGGTCTGAATTTCCTTTCATCAGCACATCAACTGAATCAATCACCTCATCGAGGATGAAAGGATTATTTGTATGCCTTCGAATGGAAAGACATTCCTCATAGGAAAGGCAGGGTTGCTCGATATACACATCAACATCCTTGACAGCTTTTGCCACTCGCATCGCATCATGCATGAGCCAACCGGTATTGGCATCGGCAACAAGCCTGTCACCGGGTTGTAATTTGGCGGAAACAGCCAGAATACGCGCAATGTCCACCGCTGGATCACCACCAACCTTGAGTTGAAACCTCTTGTAACCCTCGGCACGATACCCAGCGACCTTATTTGCCATCGCTTCCGGGGCTTCCTGGGAAATGGCCCGATACAAGTTCACATGCTCCCCATACCTTCCCCCCATGAGGGTGCAAACAGGCTGATTGGTGACCTTGCCAAGAATATCCCAGCAAGCCATGTCAATTCCTGATTTCACATAGGCGTGCCCCTTGAGTGCGGCGTCCATCAACCGATTTAGCTTCTGCAATTCAATGGGATTTTCACCAATCAAATGTCGTCCGAGTTCAACAATACCGGCACGAACCCCATTTGCGTATGCGGGAAGGTAAAAAGGTCCTAGAGGGCACACTTCACCATATCCAACAACCCCGGTATCTGTCTCAATTTCAACCACTGTTGAATCAAACACAGTGACCGATTTTCCACCCGACCATTTATAACTTCCCTCGACAAGGGGTAAATCAACCTTGTATGCCCTGATTCGCTTGATCTTCATGAATTACACCCTTTGAATACTTGGTTCCAGACATCGCAAGATACTAAGGCACTTCAAACTTTACTTCCATCCCTAATTGTTGTTGAAAAGATATTTTGTCAACAGTTCGTAAAGATGCCGGGTTGTGTTTTTACCCTCGTTGATACTGTGGCTTCTATTGGGATATGCGAGCATGGTGAATTGTTTGTTATGACTGATCAATTCATCAATAAGATTTTCCATTCCAAGATAATGACAATTATCATCCCCGGTGCCATGAACAAGAAGAAGTTTGCCTTTCAATTGATGGGCAAAGTTTATGGGAGAGCCGTTTTTGTATCCATCGGGATTATCAGAAGGCAAGCCCATGTAGCGTTCCTGGTAAATGGTATCGTAATGCCGCTGGTTGGGAACGGGGGCGATAGACATGCCAGTCTTATAAAGTTCGGGATATCGGAAAATCGCATTCAAGGTCATGGATCCTCCACCACTCCAGCCCCAGATCGCGATTCGCGAGGAATCCATGTATGGTCGGATTTTCAAAAGTTCCTTGACAGCGTTGGCCTGGTCAGCGGAAGCCAAAATTCCAACCTGCCTGTAAACGCTCTTGCGCCAATCCCTTCCCCGGGGCGCCGGGGTTCCCCGATTATCAATACTCATCACAAGATATCCATTCTGGGCGATCATGGAATGCCACAAAAAGCGCTTGCCATCCCAACGATCAAGCACGGTCTGGCCTGCAGGTTCGCCATAAACATAAAACAATACGGGGTATTTCCTGGCGGGATCAAAATCATGAGGCTTGATGCACCAACCATCCAACTCAACCCCCTGGTCAACCTTCACCCTGAAAAACTCAGTCCCAGCTTTTTTGATGGACTCAAACTTTTTCTTGAAAGCAGCGTTTTCAGTGTAAGTCTTTATCACCTTATGATCAGCAAGATGTAGCAGATGGGCGGAAGGCGGGGTGTTAAAATTTGAAAACCGATGAACCGCATGGGTCGCATCGGGTGAAAGGGAATAAGCGTGGGTGCCTTTCATTTCCCTGGGGCTTAACAACTCAGGCTTGCCACCATCAAGCGAGATTCGATAAAGATACCTTTGGGTTGGATTGTCAGGTGAGGCAATATAATAAAGCCAGCCGTTTTTTTCATCCACCGCCTCGATGTGAATCACATCAAAATCACCCTTGGTTATCTGGGTTATCTTGTCCCCGTTTCGGGAAACCTTGTAAGCATGGCACCAACCATCCCGTTCACTCAGCCAGATGAAATTTTGATTGTTGTTGATCCAGAGAAACTCATTATCATTCTCGACCCAGGCCTTGTCCGTCTCCACCAATATATTGTTGCACTTACCGGTTTTAGGATCTGCGATCATCACGGTGTTTCGATTTTGCAACCTGTTGAATTGCTGAAGAACGATGTTGTTTTCAACCCAGTCCATCTTCGCAAGGTAGTGATCCCTGGAATCACCTGGGATTTGCAAAAAGGAAGTGGCACCTCCCTTGGAACTTACAACACCTATCCTGGCGGAGGGGTTTTTCTCACCCGTCTTGGGATATCCGATGGTAATCAAGCTTGAGTATGGGCCTTTGGAACTATCGGTTATCAAAAAATCCTTCACACCCTCGGTATCAATTTGCCAATAAGCAATGGAAGAACTATCAGGACTCCAGCGAAAACCTTTCCTCAATCCAAGTTCCTCCTCATAAACCCAGTCAAATGTCCCATTGATCAATTTCGTGGAACCGTTAGTTGTGAGAGGGGTGACATTAAAGCTTGAAAGATCCTGGACAAGAAGGTTGTTGTTATGGACATAGCAGACAGATTTGCCATCGGGGGAAAATGTCGCAAACATCATCGTGGAGGGTGGTATATCACCCCCCAACTTTTTAAGCCCCTTGCTGGAAAGATCCAATACCCAATAATCGCCCCGGGAATTAACACGCCAAACCTTCCTGCTATTGGTGTAAATCAATAATTTGGAACCATCATCTGAAAACTCATAATCCTCGATGTTAACCGCCTTGGTACTGCCGGAGGGGATCAACCATTCTGCTGGAACAATCACTTCTTGTTTACCCGAATGCAAGTCATTGGAAACAATCACCTGGGTCTTGTCACGCGATTCAAGGGAAACAATGACCGCGCCCTTTTTGCGCCATCTTGTGGCTGGGGCGCTTTCCAGCTCAAATTCCTTGGAGTCAAAAATCCTGTCCACTGATAGGATGCCGGGATCATTTTTCCCGGACTGTGCGAAAAGTTGAGAGGATAAAAGATCGGTCAATATTAAAAACAGGAGGGAAACTTGTGGAAGTCCAAAGGCTTTCATGGCAGACCCTTAAAAGAAAACAACAACAATAACTCAGGAATTATTCTATAGCAGAAATAAAGCCGGTGCTAACAAGTTCAATCAAAGGCACTTATCCATGTCCAAGAAGCCGGATGTTTGAAACCCTGGAAGTCACAAGTTAACTTTATTTGGTTTCCAAGCCACCAATGCAAAAAAGCCTGGTGCGGGTTCGAATATATAAATTCCCATCAGAAATCGCAGGGGTTGCGACACAGTCCTCCCCCATGCTGTTGGTCGCGAGGATCTTGAAATCCTTGGAATTTGAAAGCACCACGATTTGCCCGTTTTGGACTGTGGCGTAAATCTTGTTGTCCCCAAAAACAGGTTGGGCCAGGATCGGACTTGCACTGCCGGTGCGCTCCTGATTTCCAATGCGTTCACCTTTTTGCCTACCCAGGAAATTCACAAATCCCCCGGTCTTAAAAAGAAAAACGCGATCATCCACCACTAAGGGAGAAACAAGGTGATCAGGGGCGGGATTAATGGCCTTCCATAAAATATGGGTTTTAGTGACATCGCCTTTACCGCCACCACGGATGGCCTGGGTGGAAAATTCATTTTGGAGTGAGGCATCCCACTTGCGCCAATCCACATTATCACCCGCCCTGCGGCGGACTTCCTTGTCAAGAATCCCCCCTTGGTTGGAAGGATCCAGAAAAGCCTTGTCAATCTCATCACCTTCAAGAACCCCATCCTTGTTGACATCCCCCCTCTCGAATTTTTTCCAAAAGGCATCAGGAATACCAACTCCCTTGTCTTTACGACTCGCCTTGATGGATTCCCTGGTGATTTTCCCTGTGCCCTCCGGGTCGCTGGTGGCGCGCCATTGGTAGGAGATACCAGAACTGGAAACCGAGACATAAACAATCCCATCAAGCACGACAGGGGTGGTCTTGATGTTTCTACAGACCAACTCAGCGGCCCATTTTCGTTTCCCGGTTTCGATGTCATAGCCCAGGACTTTTCCAGTCCCTGCAACCACCAGGTCAGGACCTGTCGGGGAATCACAAATCACAGGGTGGGAATAACTGACCGCCATGTCGCTGCGATCATCCTTCCAAAGAAGTTTCCCGGTTTTCTTATCCAAGGCATAAAGGGCGGGTGAAAGATCATCATCCTGAACGAAGAACAATTTTTCACCATGGAGCACGGGCGACATTCCCGGGCCCCAATCAAAAATAAAAAAAGGTTCAGGGACATGGTATTGCCATGCTTTCACACCTGTTTTCGCATCAAAAGCCATCAATCCCGATCTTACGAAGTAAACATAAACCCGTTCAGAATCCGCTGCAGTTGAGGCGGAAGCATAACTGTTGACCTGGTGGATGGGAGGCAATGGCTTAGGGCCCGCGGGGATTTCCTGCTGCCAAAGTTTTTTACCCGTGTGCTGGTCAAAGGCAAAGACAAGAAGTTTCTGATCAGGTTCCTTGCCATCTGTCATTGCGGTAGTGAAGATTCGCCCTGATGCGATTGCGGGCGAACCAATACCATCTCCCACCTCGGCAGACCACCGGACATTCTTGGTGTTTGAAAATTCAATTGGCAACGCCTTGGTTGAATTATAAATCCCGGTGCAATTGGCACCCCTGAACTGGGGCCAGTCCTCCGCGATCAGGGGGCTTGGAATAAGAATAACAGTTGTGGAGAGCACACCAATAAACTGGATTAATTTTCCCATCCAACAACTCCTAGCAAAAATCACAGTTACCATAATTCATCAGTGCAATATCAAACCATGTGTTGACATTATCCTTGAATAACGCGCGTCCTCAATGTTTAATTCCACCTTTTGAATCCTAGTGCCAAGCTAAAGATTGAATAGTTCCATTGCATTCAATCGGAACACATCTTCAACCTGGGAGTCAGTCAGTCCCGTGGAAGATGCTGCAATTTTCAACATCCTAAGAGACTCATGACCAACCAAAGCCAGTTCAATTTCCCCATAGGCAACATCAAGATTCGTGTTTTCATGCGAAATCCACAGGAAACTATCTCCAAGCGCCACGCATCGCCCCCGTATATGCGAGACTGGAAAGTCAGAACCATAAAGGACTTTTTTATGCCCCATCGTGCGGATGATTGCTTCCACCGCGCCACAATCAGTGACCGCGGAGGTATCGAACCATACATTTCTCACACCCTTCAATGATTGAATGCCCAATATGGTATGGTGAGCGTTGAAACCACGGGCGGCATGCGCAAGTATCAATTTCATATTGGGATATTTGTCACAATAACTCCTAATGGTCTCCTGGTTGGCGATGTCCGCCAACGCCCGCGGACGAACCATGTGCAGGGTGATCGACAATCCCTCCTCATGTGCGACACGCACCTGCGACTCTGGTAGAAAATCTTGGATCAATGATTGAAAGGTGGGCTTGTTTGGACTGTAAACATGATAACACTTCAAGCCGACAAAACGGCACTTACGGACTGTTTCCCTGATCAACTCAGGGTCCATTTCCGGGGTGACAAGCATCTGGCCACGGGAACCGGGCCTTTTTTGTAATTCCTCGAACAAAAACTCGTTAGGAGCTGAAACATCGCGAATCGATGGATGTGGAAAAGGAAAAAACAACCCATCCGTTTTTCTTCGGGGGGTGATTTCCAAAATTGCTCGATCAAATGCCTCTGCCCCCGCGATTGGTGGACCGGATTTTACAAGGGCTGGAATAGTTTCTGCTTCAAAATGATCAGCCCTGTACCAATGGGCGTGCGCATCAAAAATCTCATCAGGGACGAACGAATCCAACTCCCTCTCAAAAAGCTCCCGGTCAAAATCTGTGTACTCCCAATCCTTCAACATCAGGCTTTTCCTTTCAGACTAATCCTAGCCCAGTGAATACTCATGCAATCAGGCGCACCCGCATACCAAGCCAGGAGGATTTTTTCATCGGAAAGCTGGCAGATAACCGGATGCCCGAAACTCCATTTTCCCATATCCTCCCAATACTGTTTGAAATCTATGTTTTTCAAACCCTGGGAAAGTACCGCTCGCTCATCATGGGAATGAACTACCAGATTTTTTTCAGAAGGCCAGGACATCCCTCCATCGCATGAGTGCCAAAGCGTCAATGAACCGGGATTTTCCCTGTTAACCACAAATACAATCAAATTTCCATCAGGCAAAAGTAATGGAGCGGAAATCTGACCGGGTATCGAAGTAATCCGAATGGGTTCACAAATCAACCGGGAACTAAAAAATCTGCCTTTGAGAAAATGCACCGGTAGATCACATTTCTTACCTAGATGATGGGTCCAGAAAAAGGCAAAAAAATCACCATCTCCCATGCCCCGGCAAAGCCTTTGATCCCAGTAATAAATCTCATGTCCGGGATGTTGTGCAACCAATAAAGGCCGCGAAAAGTTATACCCACCATCAGATGAAACCAACAACCAGGCACCGTGCTTTTTTTCACCCGGATCATCATACTCCTTGTAACTTTCAAAGGGCACTGCGATGACGCCATTATCCCACTTGATTATTGGCCCGGTAAAGGAGCATCCCCTCAAATCTCCCGTGGAGATTTCCTGCCAATCACCCCAGGTAAGCCCCTCATCAACAGACACGCAAACAAATTGCCTTGATTTTAAGATTCCCTCAGTGACGGGATCGAACAGGGGTCGTTCCGGTTCACTTCGGTCAAACCATGTCGCAAACAATAACACCCGACCCGGAAAAACTTCAACCATCTCCGCGGTGCTCAATGAACCAGGCACCCCATCAATCACGGTCCTGAATGATTTTCCCGTGAGTAACCAGGTACTTCCACCATCGGTTGACCTGCATATTTTGATCGTGCTGGAAACGGAATGTTTTATGGGGCCATTCTGAAACCCGCACAGGATGGTCCCGGAATCTAGCTTGCAAAGGGTTGTAAAGAAGGAGATTCGTTCCTGGTGTGACCCAGTCGAGCCATCATATATGATCCCCTTTTCCTCAATCACAAACATGGAACGCCCCATTCTGGATTATTTCACAAGTCGCCTGAAAGCATCCTTTTGCACCGAGCACTCCAGTAAATCAGCAACCCTTTTCCCGGCAATTCCATCACGGATGATGATGAATGTCTCCCGGGCGGCCTGAAGTGTCTGTCCCAACTCAGCTTCGCCCTGCGCGGCATTAAGGTAAAACGAGGCATACCCATGGCAGCCACGCTTTGCCATCTCCTGGATGTAAAGTGTGACTGCTTGATTTTTCAAATTCTGGTCATCAATCGAAAATTGCAGCATGGGCATCACATCATTACCAATGCATCCAACATCCAGGCCAACCTCATTTGCGACAACTTTCAGACCGCGTTTCAATCCCGCGCCAAACTTTTGCAATTGCCCGGGAACATCCCTGCGGCGAACCTCATTCAATGTGCTCAAAGTGGCCCTAAGGCCTATGGTGTCGCTCCAGTAAGTGCTTGAAATAAACATCCTACTCGCTGGTTCCATGAACTCGCGTTTACCAACCACGACACCCATCGGATATCCGTTTGAAATGGATTTTGCAAACACCGCCATGTCGGGAATCACTCCAAGATATTGCTGCGCCCCGCCAGTGCTGTAGCGGATTCCCGCGGTGATCTCATCCATGATGAAAATTGCGCCATGATCCGCGCAAAGTGTTTTGACACCGGCAAGATAACCATCTGGTGGCATGCTGGAGCGGAGGGGTTCCATGATAATGGCGGCAACTTGACCCTTGTTTTTTTCAAGGAGTTCGCTCAGCTCGTCAAGGTTCCCGTAGGAAAAGGGAAGGGCGGTTCCCGCAAGGCCACGGGGTACTCCAGTGGGTTCAATCCCGGGGAAAAGATGGGAATTCAAACTGGCTTCTTCCGCAAGATTCGCGGCTATATACCAATCATGCCAGCCATGGTACCCACAGAACAAAATCTTGTCACGCCCCGTGACGCCCCGGGCGATTCTCACAGCCATGGCACAGGCCTCGCCTCCACATTTGGCATAGCGAACCATTTCCGCGCAGGGGATCGACCTGCATAATTCCTCAGCCAGTTCAACCTCTAATTCATGATTAACGGAGTAGATAGCGCCAAGGCAGATCTGCTTTTGAACCGCGTCATCAACCACGGGATCGGCATAACCAAGCAGGATTGAACCTATCCCACTGATCCAATCTATGTATTCAAAGCCATCGACATCCCAAAACCTGGCCCCCTTGGCCCTGCTTGCATAAACAGGCGATACACCATATGCCACACGATTTGGCCTGCGACTTATGAGTTGGGTTCCACCGGGAATCACCCGCATTGCCCTTTCATACAGTTCCATCGAGCGGGGCACTCGGGTTTTTCTCTCTGATTTATTCATGGCAGCGTCTTCTCTGTGTTTTTATTTGATCCTGAAAAACTACCATGCGGTCCAGCCTCCATCGATTATCAAATTTTGGCCTGTCATGTAACTGCTCGCATCTGAGGCTAAAAAAACAATCGCCCCTTTGAGTTCATAGGGAACTCCCATCCGACCCATCGGGGACTTTGTGTTCAGCCTTTCCACCAATTCCCTTGGAGCCTTGGAGGATGGGAAAGGCCCCGGGCTTAGACAGTTGACACGAATGTTTTCCTTCGCCCAATATACCGCCAAATGCCGGGTGAGATGAATCACTGAGCCCTTCAGCGCATGGTAGGCAGCGGGACTGGCGGCACATATCCCCTCATAAACCTCCGGGTAGGAACCAGCACTGCCATACATCGAGCCCAGCATGATGATGCTTGCAGGATGATTATTCTCCACGGCATGGTCCCGCATATGCCTTGCCAGCAAAAAATACCCTGTCACATTAGCAAGTTGTCTTTGAAATTGTTCCCCTGTCACCGTTTCCCAGTCAGCGCTCAATGGGTCATGGCCATTATTGACAAGAATATCAAGGCGACCAGATTGTTTGACCGCCTCATTGAACCCCATCTCCACCGAAGCCTCATCAAGGTGATCCATTGCGACCGCAAGGTGATTACCCTTCTGATGGCCACCCAGTGTTTCCGCAACAGCTAACGCTTTATCCATTTTTCTAGATGAAACTATCACCCGAGCCCCGGCCTCAGCCAAAGCCCTTGCCATGGCGGAACCCAAATGACCTGTCGCTCCTGTTATAAGGGCGTTTCTACCGGAAAGATCGAACAACTGCCGCACTGATTGTTCAACATGAATTGGTTTGGTGTCCACTAATCATCATCCTTTGTCACTGGGCCAAAAGTTATTTTTTCGTCTTGGAAAACAAGATCAACGATTGGGAGGCACGGATTCGCACATCCATAACCGGATCGTCCAAAAGTTTCACGATCTTATCCACATACTTTGCGCATGAAGCAAGGCCCGCGTGTTCCGCTGATGAAACTCTAATCCCGGGATCCTCCGAGCCAAGTTGTGGCCCCAATTCCTCGCATCCTTTTTTATCACCAAGCATTGCAAGAGCGTTGACAATATTGGCGCGGGCGGCCTTATCCATCTCCTTTTCCAACAAGGCAAGCAGCCTGGGCACCTCGTTTTTGGCACCGATTCTCGCTAATGAAAACACAACCGTGTTCCTCACAAGAGGATCATTCGAATCCAACTGCTCGGACAAAAACATCCGGGCGTTCTTATCCCCCGACTTTGCCAACGCCGCTGCGGCGTATAATCGTAATTGAGCAACCTCCATTTGTTCAAAGGCTGCTTTCAATGATTTTCCATCACCAACCAATCCGAGTTTAAAAAGGCTTTCCGCTGCATGAATCCGCCCAATCGACTTTGCATCATTCAACACATCAAATAGAACAGGCAAGGCACTTTGGTCACCCGCCCGGACAAGTTCCCTCGCAAGGCCGCATCTCCTCTGGTCATTGGTTTCACCGGGAAGTTTCCTGCTTAGAACATCAATCACGACTTTTGTTTTTCCAGCCAGTGTGAGCGCCTCCGCTGCATGCATGGAAGGCCAGAACTCCTCTGATTCCAAACCTTTCTCCAATACCTTCAAAGAACGATCAAGCAACAGGGCGTTCATTTTGAGACTCTCCTTTTCCTCGGAATCAGATCCAACAACCACTTGGGAATTCAAAATCCAAAAAACCAAGGAGACAATAACAAAGAGTTTTTTCACAAGTTCCCCCTTTGACATTCAACTTCAAATGATTCCTGTCTAAGGGCACGAATCACTTTTTAATACCCATTTCCTGATGCTGCTGGTTTGAAGAATCCAAATAGCGCCTGTATGCAACCTCGTCCCTGACACAGCTCAACCCTTTGAAAACCATCCCAAAGCTGCGCCTGTGGCGTGTAGGGGATTTGTTCGCATCAGCCCTGTGAATCGTGTTCCCATGATGAATCAACACATCACCGGGTTTGGCATGAACAGGAACTTCATGCGCCAGGTCACCCTCTCCAAAATCTGAAATGCCTTGGGAAAAACCCAAGGTCTTGGTGCGTGAATGAGGCCGGATTCCAAGCAGGTGGGACCCCCTCACATACCTGAGGCATCCATTTTCCTCATCAACAGTATCCAGGGCGAGCCACATGGTCAGCACCTGGCTTGGTCTCAGGCAGAAATAAAAATTATCTTGGTGGGCCGGGGTGACATGATTGGTGTTAGGTGGTTTATTGAACCACTCCGCCCCCTCCGGTGTATGAACTTTTTCACCCAGCAACGCCTCAGCAGCTTCTCTCCACATGGGATGATCAAGGTAATCCTTAAAAAATGCGTCTTGCTCGATGCGATGCAATTGCTTCAGGGTTTCGGGACGCTGCCTGTCTTCATAAAACGCATCACCAGCAGCCACAAGTGGCACCACATCCCGGATATACCGATCCAAATTATCTTTGAGGAGCTTCAGGTCCACTCCTTTCAGGAATTCCCTGACAACAACATATCCGTCTCTTTCAAAGTCTGATTTTAATAATTTGATTTGGTTCATTCAGCTTGCCCCTGATTGATGGTTTCCCAGGACCTGCATTCGACACTTTTCAAAATCGCAAGATTTACCCTAAGGGTTTGAATCGCGTCGGAAAGTGGTGAAACCTGTTTTTTGATTCCCTTAATTTCATCGAGGAAATGATCGGCCTGCCGGACAAAAAGTGTATCGCGCTCCAAGGGGCCCGCTGATTCATCATGCCAGGCATTACCCGGTTCAATCAACCAGCGCCATCGATGCTCATGGTATTCAAACCTGACTGTTCCTTTTTCGCAAACCACGGTGATGGTATTTTCATTTGGAGCCTGATGTTGGTTGAGTGTAAAAGAGCCTAAAATGTCGCCATGGCGAGTGATGACATTCACGGTATCCTCAACAGAAACCCCTGTTAATGCCAGGTGGGACGCATCAGCCACCAACCTGTCAACAGGGCCGATAATCCATTCAACGGCATTGACCACATGGGTAAGCGCATCTTGGATGGCACCGCCCCCTGAATCATGCCGGGTATAATAGGTTTCACGATATGCAGGCCTGTAAAAGGGGAAGTTCTGCCCTGAAACCGCGACAACTTGAAGTGGTTTTCCAAACCTGCCAGAGCGCAACGCTTCCCGCATTTGTGAAAGGGCAGGATGCATGCGATAAACATAAGCCACCGAGACAACCACTTTCTTACCAGCCACCACGGACATGAACTTTTCAACCCCATCAATTGTGGTTGAAAGTGGTTTCTCAATCAAAACATGGCAACCTTGCATCACTACCTTGGTTGCCATGGGTATGTGCATATGAGCGGGGGTGGCGATCACCACGGCATCAGGAAGTTGCCCAAGTCCATCTTCAAGGGATGAAAAATGTCTGGCCACACCATATCGTTGCGCGACCTCGTGTCGCTTTTGCTCATTGGTCTCACAAAAGGAAACCTCAACCCGGCCGGTATTTGCAAAGCAGCGGAGATGCCTTTCCCCGATCGATCCAACCCCGACGACCAGAAGCTTGATTTTATCAGCCATTGTATTTTTCCAACTGAGCCGCCTCTTTCGCCAGAAGATTATCAAAGGTGAAACCCAGTGGCGCGTAACGCTGCTGGATCGCCTCCATGCCCTGTTTGACCATGATGATGTCAGCACCATGGCAAATGAACTTCGCACCAAGATCCATCAGCATTCTTGTGTGTTCAGGAGTTCCACTTACAGTACCCCACCATTTGCCGGCATTTTTAGCTGCACTTGCGACTCGCTTATAGGCATCCGTGATGATTGGATGCGTAAACTGGTAGGGTATACCTGCGACCACGCTTAGATCACCTGGGCCAAGCATGATCACATCAATACCCGGAACTTTGGCTATTTCGTCCGCCTGATCCAATGCCTTGGGCGATTCCAACTGCGCAATCAACAAAGTGTGATCATTCGCAGCCTTGAGATATGGGGTCATAGGCATCGCACAATATGGATTGTCACCATTGGCGCCATCCACGCCCCGTTCACCCTGTGGTGCAAACTTGGCCCAGCGCACAAGCTCGGAGGCCTCCTCACCGCTTTCACAGCGGGGGTACATGATACCCTGGGCACCCGCCTCCAAAATCCTGCCCATGCGCATGAATTCACCCTTCGCGGGACGGGCGATGATGTCGGATCTTCCCACCCGCGCCGCTCGCATTAGGTTTGATGCCGTCTCATCACTTGTCGAATGATGCTCCAGGTCCAGCCATATGCCATCAAATCCCATCAGGCTCACCAGCTCATAAACACTTGGGTCGATGAAATGGCAACAAGTTATCAGGGCTGTTTCACCTTTTCGCAACTTTTCCTTTACTCTGCTGAATCTCATGAAAATACTCTTTCACCTTCAAGGTGGCTTGGGGTAACGGATGACAGATAAAAACTCAACGGGCTTCAAATCGAAAGGCTTTGGGATCTTTGACAGATATACTTGGCTCAATAGAACGCAAGCCACGGGCATCGGTGGATGAAAGCGGTTTGGAAAGATTCTCATTTTGAATGAATGCCAAAGGTGCTGTTAATCCCGGCGCTTCGAAAACCGGGCTCTTGCCCACTTTGCTGCTAGATGCGGGAATCTTTACCTTGGCGAAGTATATACTTGTCTTGCCTTCATGGGATGAATAATAACTGATCCAAAGCAAACCATCTTTAAACACAACACCTGCGTAGCTAGTGTCTCCTCCCGAGGGTAGTGCAAGAAACTCCTTGATGGTGCCAGCCTTTGGGTCAACCCAGCATAGTGCGGTCCGAACCTTCTTATCATAAAGTCGCACAACAGCGACCAATCTACCGTCAGGCAGAAGGATCATATGAGGGCCACCTATGCGGGTGCCAAGATCCTTCCACTCCCACTTGGTGTAAGGTGCCTGGGCGATGCCAATCAACCCATTGTTGGGCTTGCCATCCCGTCTCAGGAGACAATAGGCGGTTTCATTGTCAAAAACGATCGAAGTTTCGTTGGGATAACCGACATCAAACAACCGTTCGACAAGGGTGTCAAACTTTTTTCCGTCCTTGCTTGAATAAAGCCTGATGGATTGATCCTTTGCACAACCATAACCAACGCCATAAGCAGTGCCTTTGTGCCAGTTGGCACGCCAAAGCCAGTAATCTGGATCACCAATTTCATATTTATCACTCCAAACGCTGCCATCCTTGGAAAACCAAGCAAGGGACTGATGGGTTTTTTTGGATTTATCATGAACCGCCTCAGCACCACAAAGCATTAATTCGCCATCAGGTGTGATGGTGATCTTCGCATCCCGCAGGTCGGAATTCTTGGAGGTAACAAGCGCTACGGAATCCCATTTCTGGCCATCGGCTGAGGAAATCACCCTAAGTGCGCCATCAGGGGAGACATGCCCCTTACCCTCGCGAAAGACACAGTACCATCGATCCTTGAAATAAACCAAGTCGGTGAATGCGTTATGGGGAGCTTTGTCCCATATCTTTCTTTGCTCGACAATTGAAGGTTCTTCCGCGAGCGCTAGGCCACTAAAAAACAAGATTCCAAATATTACAGTTCTCATGGCATCTCCAGTGATCTAAATGGATAAAACATTCACTCCAACGGGAATTCAGAATCAAGCCACTCCTTCACAGCCCAAGTATGCCTGCGCTGCCTTTCCTCCCAGGCACGGGATTCCCCAGGGGTGTACTTGTAAAAGCCCAAACCGTTTTTAATTCCCTGGGCATCTTTCGATACAAGGTCTTGAAGCGGGCTGGGCAGGTTCGAGTCATTTCGCAGGGTAGGCAAAATTCGCTGCATGGCTTTGGCATAAAGAGTCGGGCCTCCTGTCAGATCAATCCAGCGAAAGGGGCCGCAGGAAGCAGCCCACAAACCAAGGGTGTTGCGTAGGCTCCTGTCAATTGTTTCAAAATCAGCCACACCTGTCTCAACAAGATGCAATGCCTCCCGGTACATTGCGTAGGCGATGCGATTCACGATGAATCCGGGCACATCCTTCAGGCAAACAACCGGATCCTTGCCCAACAATTTTGAAATTTCAATTGTCTTGTCAATCGCCTCCTGGGAAGTGACCTCCCCCCGGATCAATTCAAGAAATCTTGTCGCATGGGCTGGCTCCGCCCAATGCATACCGACAAACCGCCCGGGATGTTTTCTTCCCTGCTGTAATACGGAGATCGGGATGGCGGATGTATTTGACGCGATAACCACATCTTGGGCGACAACTATTTCAAGGTCATCAAAGACTTTCTGCTTGGTCGCAAGGTCTTCAAAAACACTTTCAATGATGAATTCACACCCCGCCAAGCCCGTTACTTCCGTAACCTGCTGAAACTTCGATGACCACCTCTCGAGAATCAACTTGGGGGCGGATTCTCGTTCAACCAATTCGGAAATCATCGCCTCGATGATGGGAAACGCCTGCTTGTGTTCCTCATCAGTGCGGGCCAGGGCAATAACCTCGAACCCCCTCTCAAGGAAGCAAGCGACAATCCCACGCCCCAGCAACCCCAACCCCACTATGCCAATTCGCCTGCTCATGTAAGCTTCCCCGATGCTTCAATGGGCCATATTTCAGCCACGATGTCATTTTCATGGACAAGAATTTCACGGTGCAGATTGCAGGTGGTGCATGCATGAGTGGGAATGAAGTGAAGCAACTGGCCGACCTTCCAATCTGGGCATTGGTTGATCACGCAATGCTCCTCCGCGAGAAAGAAAGGTATCTCGACATCGGGAAAATCCCTTATACCGGGCAAACCAAACTCGCAACCCGCACCTTTCACACCCACATCAATAACAGCCTTATGAACAGATGGCCTGCTGATGACCCTGACCAACACGGAAAGCGCGATCTCAAATTCCGGGACCAGTTTCTTGTACTGTTTATCCATGGTGACATAAGTGCCTGCCTGGATTTCATCCACACCCGGAAGAACTCCCGTGCTGTCGTAGGTCGCGCTTGAACATCCACTGATGCATGCGACCTTGTGGCCTGCGGATTCGATGAGCTTTCGAGTTTCCACCGCCAACTGCATGGCTGACTTGGCCCTTGATGCCCTTTCCTCCCTTTCAAGCACATTGACCAAATGCCCCTCATAAGCCTGCAGGCCTGCAAAGCAAATATTGGGCAGCTTGACAATGTCCCTTACCAAATTAAGCGCGGGTTCTCCGGGCTGAACCCCGCACCTTCCCATGCCAATATCCACCTCAACAAGCAAATTCACAGTGGATCCGGCCTCCGCTGCAGCTTTTGAAATCGCAACCGCATGCTCAAGGCAATCAATCGCGACACCAACACGAGCTTTCTTTGCAAGCCTGGCAAGCCTTTGCGTTTTTATCTCCCCAACCACCTGGTTTGCAATCAAAACATCCCC
This sequence comes from Planctomycetia bacterium, assembly GCA_005786805.1. Lineage (GTDB taxonomy): Bacteria > Planctomycetota > Planctomycetia > Gemmatales > Gemmataceae > UBA969. The sequence continues at coordinate 19,979 of SYCV01000076.1, forward strand.
GAACCCATGTTCAACAAGAACCTCTGCTTCAGCCAGTTTTGCACAGGTCATACCAACAGCACCCGCTGCAATTTGTTTTCGGGCAAGGGTCACACACTTATGGTTTTTGAAATGCGGCCTTAAATTGGAGGGGCGATCCTTGAAGAAAGATGCCATACAAGCTAGGTTGCGCTCACAAGCGGCTTTATCCAACAATAATGTGGGAGTTTCAAGGTCGGATAATTTCATTCCAATTCTTTGGTCTATTCCGGCCATGGACTTTTCTCCGTTCCCAATGAATATAAAACCGCCTTGGAATTGGTGTATTCGTGGACCGCCTCCTCATATCCCAGCTCAGCACCTATCCCGCTCATTTTATAGCCATAAACCGGCACATTCGGGCGAAGGGCACCACCACCATTGATCGCAATCCGACCCGCTTTCACCCGCCTTGCAATCCGCAAGGCCCTGCCTCCATCACAGGTCCATATGTTCGCCATGAGTCCAAAATCACTGTCGTTGGCGATACGCACCGCATCATCCTCGTCCTTGTATGTCATCACGCTGAGAACCGGGCCGAACACCTCCTCCCGCGCAATGGTCATCGAGGGGGTCACGCAATCAAAAATGACAGGCGCATGAAAACATCCATCATTTTTGGAATTTTTAGAATCTGCAAGCACAGGCTTCGCACCTTCTTTCTTGGCTTGTTCAATGTAATTGATGACAACCTTTTTATGCTGGTCAGTAGCCAGGCAACCAAGGTGATTTTTAGGATCGGTGGGATCACCCTGCCTAAGGGAACCAACCTTTGAAACAATACGGGAAAGAATCTCATCATGCTGGCTTGCATGAACGAGCAATCTGGAACCAGCGACACATACCTGACCAAGATTAAAAAAGATGCCCGTGATAACCCCGTTCACGACATTTTCGAGGGGAGCATCTGGTAGGACAATGCTGGGGGTTTTGCCACCAAGTTCCAAAAGAACACCTTTCATGCCATTCTTGGCAGCCTGTAACATTTGCGCCCCGGTTTGATGTCTGCCTGTGAATGTTATCTTGTCCACACCCCGGTGCTCAACCAGCGCGGCACCAGCCTCGGCACCGGTGCCATGGATCACATTGATCACTCCCTGCGGAAATCCAACCTCAAGCGAGAGTTTGGCAAGCATAAACGCGGAAAGGGGTGAAACCTCGGAGGGCTTTAAAACCACGGTATTTCCGCATGCAAGTATGGGCGCCAACTTGATTGCAGCATTGGTCAAGGGGAAGTTCCAGGGCACGATCGCTGCGATAACCCCCATGGGTTCGCGAAACTGCATGGTCACATTATCCGGAAGGGTGCCATAACATTTCCCGGAGATCTTATCGGGCAATCCCGCATAACTTTCAAAAAGATCAGCGGCACAGGGGACATCAAATCCAATAGTATCCCTGATCGGTTTCCCGACATTCAAGGTGTCTGTCATTGCCAGGTCAGCGAGGTTTTCACGGATTTTTTCAGCGAGCTTGAAGAGCAATCTTCCCCGGGCGAGAGGATCCATCCTGGGCCAGGGCCCATCATCAAAAGCCTTGCGCGCAGCCTTTACCGCGATATCAACATCATGCGCGTCCGCGAGGGCAACGCTCTCTAGTACAGCACCGGTGGCGGGATTAATCACATCCCATTTCCTTCCCGCGACACCATCCACCCAGTTATTGTTTATGAAAAGCTGATTTGGCCATTTCTTCATGATCAAACTCCAACTTCAAAAATACAAGTTTCAAATCAGGTGGTTTTACGACTGCCGCCCACCAACGCACTGGACAAACTTCCGATACTTATCCCCGCAAGGAGAGAACCGGGCATCATCCAGACAAAACTTATCACAAATGGAAGGTTGAAATCCTTTGAGTACGCGATGAGGATTGCGACTATCACACTTGCAACCAGGCCGAGCCAGGCACCTACCGGGTTGGCCCAAGGCACAAACAGCGCCAGGAAAAACAATACAAACAAAGGCGCTGTCAAAAGGTTGATCAACTTGAAGCAACGCTCGACCAGGTTTCCATCAATAAAAAGATTAAGCATGCTCAATCCAACCGCGATCCCCATGATGATGAATGCGAGGTACCGCAATCTGGAAACCTCCTCCATTTCTGAAACCTTGAATCTTGGGAAAAGAGAGAGGAAATCCTTGTCAAAGACGGCACAGGTTGAATTCACACCAGAGGAAAGACTGGACATAGCCGCAGAAAGGATGGCCGCAAGGACCAAGCCTGAAAAACCTCCGGGCATCTGCGTCATGATGAACCTTGGAAACAATTGATCTCCTATGGACTTGATGGTTTGATTTGCAGGGATTTCAGAAGGGTTGGCGGTATAAAAACCCAGGATTGCGACTCCAGTCAACGCCAGCAGCATCGAAACCGAAACATCCGTGATTTGCGCCACCATGAAGGTTCTTCTTGCGGATGAGGGATCGCGTGTTGAAAGAAACCTTTGGATCGACATCTGGTCTGAACCATTGGTGCACACATACCACAAGGTTGTTGATAGTATCAAAATTCCAAAGGATACCCTTTGATTGGGATCAAACCCCCAACTGGGTTCCTGCCATTCGCTAGGCCATTGGGTCGGCCACCACGCGACCACCCCGCCCATTTGATATGTGATCACACCCAAGGTGGCGAGTGCGCCCAGCAGCATGGTGATTGATTGGATTGCATCAGTCATGACAACGGCCTTGATTCCACCCCAGGAGGAGTAAAGCGCGGTGATCAACCCCATGGAAATGCAAAGCCACGGTATGGTGGATGAATTCAGGCCCATCAATGGTACAAGAACCACTTTGCTGGTTGCATACAAGATAGTCGCCATCCATCCCAGTCGAAGCAAAAGGAAAACTGCCGCGCCAGCCAGCCTTATGCTCATGCCTAATTTTGATTCAAGTATCTCATAAGCACTGGTGACGGGTTGCTTCATAAGAAATGGGATCAAGCCATAGCCCACGACCACATAAATAAGTGGGTGTGCTGCAACCTGGGTAATCATCATTGGTCCGTTGGCAATCATTTCGCCTGGTACTCCCAGGTAAGAGAGAGTACTGACCAGTGTTGCAAAAAGAGAAAGGCCAAGCGCAATGGGTGACATACGCCTGTTGCCGAGCAGATATTCCTCAGGGGTGCTGTTTTGGCGAGAATAATAAATTCCCACTCCCAGCATGATGCCCGCATAAATAAAAATCACCAGCCAATCCAGCAGATGCATGAAAACTGCTCCCCTAAGATTAAAAACATGGCGAAAAATCCCTTCAGGATCAATAAATAGTATTTATTAAACTAATGATGCTGCATTATCCATTGAGTTATTCTTAATTCAAGATAAAATGGGCTTTATGAATATAAAATCAAAAACAACTTTTCAGGTTCAAGAGTTGGCACTCAAGATCCGCCAACGCATCCAAGGTGAACAACTGCCGGATGGTTCTTTCTTCATGACCGAAGCCCAGTTGGCACAGGAATACAAGGTTTCTCGAACAGTCACACGGGAAGCTGTCAGCAGACTTCAGGGACTCGGGATCTTGGAAGGTCGAAAAAGAAAGGGCTTGTTGATAAGGCATCCCGACCCACTGCAGCTTTTCGCTAACAGCCTTCCCTCGCTGGCTTCATCACCTGAAAACTGGCTTGAACTCGCGCAATTGAGGTATGTGATTGAAGTGGGTGCGATTGAAATCGCGGTACGCAATGCCACAACAATTCAAATTTCCAAGTTGGAGGAAATCACAGGGCGGTTGGAACAATCCATCCTGGAGGACCCGACATCAAGCCAGACTGTGGAACTGGACCTCGAATTTCATACCCAGATTTTAAAAATGACAGGGTCGAGGCTCATCTCGGGTATGCAACAAATTCTTGTTCAATTTTTTCAAATCGTTCCCCATAAGGAAACCGCGACTGGTTCTGCTGAACGAATCATCTGGGAACATCGTGAACTTTTTAACGCAATCCGCGACCGGGATGTTGAACGCGCCCGTGCCATGATTCGAATGCAATTTCGTTCCCCACTGGGACTTGAATTAAAGGAACCAGTTTCGCTCCGGATTCCTTGATTGAAATATGTGACTCGCAGGAACTTGATGCCTTTACCCGGGAAATAATCATGCTTGAAATTTTTGGTGAATCAAAGACATCAGGTGGATCACCGACCCGAAGAAAACTTCTTCAGGCGGGGGGACTTTCCCTTTTTGGCCTAACCACCCCGGGCCTTCTCAAGGCAAAAGACCTTGCCCCTGATAAACATAAAGCCCGTGCTAAATCCGTGATTTTATTCAACCTGCTTGGCGGACCAAGCCACATGGATATGTTTGACATGAAACCCGGGGCGCCCGCAGAAGTTAGGGGCGAATTCAAACCCATCGCAACATCACTTCCCGGATTGCAAATCTGTGAGCATTTGCCAAACACCGCAAAATGGATGCATAAAACCAGCCTCATCCGAACCATCACCCACAACCATAACTCGCACAACCCTTTGCCGATCATGACCGGCTACACCGAGGGGAACCCAGCGGCGCTTACCCCCGACCCCAATGATCCACCCGATGTAGGCGCTGTCTGCCAGTACCTTGCCCTTGGACCCCGCGATGTGCCCGGTGCCGTCTGCCTGCCCTGCTATCCCGGTTGGGGTGATGGTCATCGAAGGCCGGGTCCCTATGGCGGGTTTTTGGGCCGGCAGTACGATCCCGTATTTTCCTTCTGTGAACCCACCTTCGCCTCTGAACCAAAAATCAAGAATTACGATCCCATCATGCCTGAGGGTGCTCCTTTCATGCCGGGACTTGGTGGTGCTGTTGACATGCCTGCCAATCGTTTCCAGAATCGCAAATCCTTGCTAAAGCAGCTTGATCTTGCCTACAAAAAGCAGGTTGAATCCGTCTCGCAAATGAATCTCGATCGCCATCAAAACAGGGCCTTTGAACTACTTACATCGAGCAAGACCCGCGATGCTTTCGATCTCTCAAGGGAACCGGACTCACTGCGTGAGCGATATGGCCGTAATCTTTTCGGTTCCAGCATGCTTGTTGCGCGCAGGTTGGTCGAAGCAGGGGTGCCCTTCATCAGCGTTCATCAGGAAATATTCAAGCATTACGGTCACTCCTACGACATGCACGAGAATAACTTCGGCATGCTGAAAAACTTCAACCTGCCCATGCTGGACAAACTTTTTCCCGCGTTGCTTCAAGATCTTGAAGACCGGGGCCTTCTTGATTCAACCTTGGTCATAGTGATGGGAGAGATGGGTAGATCCCCACGGATAAATGGAAAAGCTGGCCGGGAACACTGGCCTCAATGCGGATTCAGCCTATTGGCGGGTGGAGGTGTCAAGAAGGGTGTTGTCTTTGGCACCACCGACAAGGAAGCCGGTTATCCAGTTGATCACCCGGTCCGCCCCTGTGACCTGATCGCGACCATCTATCACCTGCTTGGAGTTGACCCACACACTCTTATCCACGACAGAACTGGCCGACCCTTCGCCATTGCTCGAGGAGGCGATCCAGTACGGGGAGTGATTGCTTAAAGCTGCCAAACCATCCAGCCATGTGGTTTTGATTTTGTTTCATTTGATAATCATACACCCTTGATAAAAGTACTGTGGCAATCAAAAATTTTTGTCCAGTGAACATGATTTGTAGTAACCTAAAATGATGATTACATTCCTTTTGATTTAGCCCATGTGCGAGAACCCAAAATGAGCCGACCAGTATTCACATTTGATGTTCATCTTGATCTGAGCATGAATGCATTGGAGTGGAATCGTGACCTTCGCTGGTCCATCGAAAAAATCCGTCGTTGGGAATACACGATGAAGGATAAAGTCGACCGGGGAAATAATACCGTCAGCTTTCCCGAGATGCGTAAAGGAAACATAGGGCTATGTGTTGCAACCCAGATTGGTCGATATTCCCCCTATTTCCACAAGCTTCCCGGATGGAATTCACCAGAACAGGCGTGGGCGCAAACCCAGGGACAACTGGCATGGTACCGCGCCATGGAGGAGGCTGGTGAACTGGTGCAAATTCGAAACCTGACCCAACTCGACAATCATCTTGAATTATGGAAAAATTACAACCATTCCACTGGTGCAGTTCCTTACACCCAGGAATCATTAAAAAAGCCCAACCACCTGCCGATAGGTTATATTCTGAGCCTGGAAGGTGCGGATTCGATCGTGACGCTCAAACATCTTGAGCGTAGTTATGCAGATGGGCTTCGGGCGTTGGGACCCGCGCATTATGGACCGGGTAGATACGCCCATGGCACAGATGCTGAGGGTCCGCTTCCCGCAGCGGGAAAAGACCTGCTCAAGGAGATGCAGCGCCTAGGGATAATCTTGGATGCCACCCATCTTTGTGATGAATGTTTCTGGGATGCAATGAAAATTTACAATGGTCCAGTCTGGGCTAGTCATCAGAATTGCAGGGTGCTCGCACCTTGGAATCGCCAGTTCGCGGATGACCAGATCAAGGCGATCATTGAAAGAGGCGGGGTATTGGGCATGGCGTTTGACGCCATCATGATGGTGCCGGGTTGGGTTCATCTCAAAAGCAAGCCCTCTGATTTTCAACTTAAGATCGAGCGCATCTGCGACCATATTGATCATATCTGCCAGATCGCAGGTAATGCAAAACATGTCGGCATAGGAACCGACCTCGATGGAGGGTTTGGTAATGAGCAAACTCCCATGGATCTCGATACCATTGCTGATTTACAAACCATACCCGGATTGCTTGATCGAAGGGGTTACTCCAAGACGGATATCGAGGGGATAATGTCCGGCAATTTCATCAACCTTATTCGAAAAGCCTGGAAATAATTCCCGCACTCAAGGTATCCATCATGAAATCATCACCATGCATGATAGTCATGCCAATTTTGTTCTTGATGGGTTTTCATGCGACTCCTTGCATTGCCCAACCCATGACATCGACGCCAAAAATCATTGGCCATCGCGGCCTCATGAATGAGGGACCGGAAAACACCTTAGCCGCTTTTTCCTCCTGTATAAAACTCCAGGTCGGAATTGAACTTGATGTTCGACGGACCAAGGATGGCATTCTTGTCATCCTGCATGATGAAACACTCAACCGAACCACCAATGGCAAGGGTTTTCTATCTGACACCACGCTTCTGGACTTGAAAAAACTGGATGCGGGCAGTTGGTTTCATCCTTCATTCAAAAACGAAAAAGTACCGACACTTGAAGAATTTTTCGACCTTCTCAAACAGTCAGGCAACAGGGAAACCATGGTTGCCATTGACTTGAAAACCACCGATGCGACCATTGAAAAAGAAATCGTGGAGTTGGCAAAAAAACACCAGGTACTTCCCCAACTGGTGTTCATCGGATTGGCAATCAGCGACCCGGAAATTCGAGGCAAATTAAAGCTGGCAGATCCCGGCACACATGTTGCCACACTTGCCAATAAATCAGAAAACCTTGAAGCAGCCTTGAATGATAAACATGCGGATTGGGTGTATGTACGCTTTATTCCCAGTGTTGAACAAGTCAAAAAAATTCATGCGTTGGGAAAGAGGGTGTTTTTAGTCGGAGCGTTGGTGGCTGGACAGGAACCCGGTAATTGGCGACTAGGAAAAGGTGCGGGAGTTGACGCCATACTTACTGATCACCCTTTTGCATGTAGAAACGAATTTCGGGCAGGCAACAAAAAAGAATGAGCAAGACTCCGCGAAGCCTCCAAATTTAAATACCCACCTTTAATACATCGAACCGCCTTTGAATCATTGATTCTTTTTCTTCAATTCCAAGGCCTTAAGTAATTCCTTGAAACCCGGGTTCATCCTTATGGGTTCGAGGTCAGGATTTTTAGTTAAAAAGTCGATGTCAGACAAACCAGCGATAACAGCCTGCTGAAGTATTGATACAGCGGTTTTTTCCAAGTCAGAGACAAGTTTCATCCGCTCTGCATCTGAGAGTTTTTCCTGGTTTTTAACAAGTGGAATGGAACGGGCCGCCAGGGTCGCTGCCTTGATCATGTCGGCTGGTTTGGGGTTGGGAACACCTTGGGAAGATTGAATCGCCTCGAGGGCTTCCCGGGGCTTTAATGCAAGGGATGCGATCTCAGCCAAAAATAACAGGCGATTTCTTAACACATCGGGAGGCAGGTTGATGTTCTGCTTGGATATCGTGATGGATTCATTCAAAAGGGAAAGGCCTTCGGGGGCTCGGTTTCTCTGAGCCAGGAACAGGACGAGTTGATCGATTGACTGTGCCAGGTCTTCTGTTTCTTTTTCACCCTTGGGGTTTGAAGTAAGCAGACTTTTACGGATTGCAATGACTGATTTCAAATATTTCTCCGCATCGGGGGCTCGCCCCAGGGACTGCATGAGGTTCGCCAGCGCCGAGTTGGGAAGAATCTGGGCGTAAAGAAGGGATTTTGATGTTTTCTTAGCAGCCTGTGTCAATTCAATGGCCTTGATGAAGTATTCCTCCGCCCTGTTTGAAAGATTCCGGGACAAGGCCCACATGCCGAGATTCCCAAGAGTTTTTACAAGCTCGAGCCTGTATTCCTCGACATCAGGAAATTTAGCAACCAACCCGGTCTGCAGTTCCCGGGCTTTTTCAAATTCCTTTTCCGCTTCTTCAGTTTTCTTGATTGATACAAGATGAATGGCCCACTCATTAAGATTACGCGAAAGTTCAAGGCTGAATCCTGGGGTTCCGGGGTATCTGGCAACAAGCCTGTTCAAGAGAGCGCGCGCATCCTCCCACGGTTTTTCCGCCTTGCTTCCCTCATTGTGATCTTTCAGGTAATTTCCGAGATTGATCAATGCCAGTGCCTGCTGGAACGGATAATCTGTTTGTTCAGGGAATTCCAAGGCCAGTTTCATGAATTCATTTGCAGCTCCCTCGAAAAGCTCGATGGATTCTCGGGGATTTTTTGCGACCTCGAGCAAACCCGCCCTTGTCAAACGGGCCCGGGCGAATTCCTGCCTTACCTCCAGGGATCCAGGGTTTTTCGAAACAAGGGTCTGCAAATATTCCAGCGATTGCAGGGAGACCTTTTCCGCCTCCTTGTTTTTACCAAGGCTTTCCAACAAAACACTTTCATTCAATAATGTCCGTGATAATTCCAGATTATATTCAATCGAATCTGGAAAATCCCGGGTGAGAGACTTCAGGTCTTCCAGGGCTTTAAGGTAAAGTGGTTCCGCTTCTTTCAACCGATTTTGAACCTGCAATTGTATGCCACGGTTGTTTAATCCCGCTGCAAGGTCCTTGCGGATATCCGGCACCCAGGGAACATCACGGACCAGTTTATCGCGTATGCCCATGGCACGATCAAAAGCATTTTCAGCCTCGGTGCTATTTCCGGCAGATTGCAACAAGACTCCCAGGTTATTCAGGCTGTTCGCAAGCTCCTGCCTGTAAAAAGGGGTGGCTGGAAAATCAGAAACCAATGATTCCTGGATTTTAAATGCCTTTGTGTAGGAACTTTCAGCAATTGCAAAGTCGGTATCCCTGAATAATTTCCCTTTCTGGTTCCATGCCGAGGCGAGATCAACACGATAATCAGGATTGTCAGGATACCCCGCCACAATCAACTGGGCCAAATTGATGGCTTTTTCCAAGTTTTCTTTGCACTCCCCAAAACGACCAAGATCCTGGAATATTTGGGCCAAACCCAAAAGTCCCTTCACCAAGTTTTGTTTTTGGATCGCGTTGGATTTATCAATTGCAACAATGGTCTCCAATTTCTTAACCGTGGCAGCAAGGGATGACAAAGCAGATTCCAGTTTTCCCTGGGACTTTAGTAACTGACCAAGGTTGAATTCACACGCGGCCTGCTTCGATAAAATCTCGTTATTTTCTGGAAGATTGAATCGTAACTCCAGGGCTTTTCGGTATTCGGGCTCCGCAAGCATGGGTTTACCCTGCTGGAAAAACAATAGTCCCAGGGCTTGTTTGCAATCCGCCATATCGGCGAGGAAATCAACGCTGGCAGGCTTGGCCTCTTGAAGCAACGCAAGTTGGACTACTGATTGCTGGAGATTTTTTTCGGCCTCTTTGAAGTTGCCCAGCATTTCCTCGATGGAACCTAGTTGCATAAGGCTGCGGGCAGTCTGCCAGCGTACTTGCACATCCTCGGAACGATAATCAAGGAATCGGGATAGAAAAAGCTTGGCCTGTTGCAACAGTTCACGCCTTACTCTTTCCATCCGGGGTTCGTGGGCGAGTCTGTTCTGACCAACCTTGGTCAGCAACTGATCAACAGCGGCAAGGGCATCCCGGAAATTTCTTTCCGCCTGCGCCTTTTGTTCCTGCGCGATGTTTCGCTCAGAAACAGCTTCTTCCTTCAGCCTCAGGTTTTCGTCCGCTCGGGCTTTTTCATGACCCGCAAGTATATAGCCACCAATCGAAAGGCCCGCGACCATGAAAAACACCAACATGACAAGAGCCGCAACCGCGGGTTTTCGCTTCGCCCATTTCCACGCATATTCATGAATGGGTGTGGGCCTTGCGAGGATCGGTTCCCCCGAAAGATACCTGCGTAAGTCCTCAGCAAGCGCACCTGCGGTGGCGTATCTTTTCCTCGGATCTTTTTCAAGGCACTTGAGACATATTGTGCCAATATCGGAAGGCAGTTTTGTATTTAGTCGAATAGGATGCACGGGTTCACGATGGATCACCTGCGTGATGGTATCCATCACGGTTTCACCCCGGAATGGTGGAATACCTGTGACAATGTCATAAAGGATCGCACCAAGGCCATAGATGTCGGCGGGAGGGCCAATATCGGCGGTCTTGCCCAATGCCTGCTCAGGTGCCATGTAACTTGGCGTGCCCATGATGGCACCTTCCCGGGTTTGAATGGAATCACCATCCAGGGTTTTTGCCAAGCCAAAGTCAGTTATCTTGGGCACGAATAAATCCAAGGGAATACTGTCGAAATCAACATCTTCACCCGCTTGGTCAGGGGGTGAAAGCAGGATGTTGGCAGGCTTTAAATCGCGATGAACTATTCCCTTGCGGTGGGCGAATTCCATGCCCTCGGCAATACCCCGCATTAACATCGCCGCCTGCCTGGCCGATGGAATATTATCCTTCACGCGGGAGGCAAGGGTACCACCCGAGACAAACTCAAGTGAAAAAAATGGAAGATCATCCAACTCCCCTACATCATAAATTTTCACGATGTTGGGGTGATCAAGTTTTGCAACAGCCTCAGCCTCAATACGAAATCTGGTAATTTCAATTTTACTGGCACGACCCGCCGAAAGGATCATTTTCAGCGCCACCAGCCTTTTCAATCCGGATTGCATGGCCTTATAAACGACACCCATCGCACCCCGGCCTAATTCACCTAGAATCTCATAACCTTCAGGGGCCTTAACTATGGTTTTCCGCTTAGCAAACCTTACATTTTGAATAGGGGTGGTTTGAGACCCGCCCACAATCTTTGGGTTTTGATACACCCCGGTCTTTTCCATTGCAGGATTACTTAAAGGGCTGGTGGAGTTATCGGGTTCGGATTTTTTTTGAATCCGGGTATCAACCCCGCCAATGTCTTCCAATGTGGCTTGAGACTTTTCTTTTATTACATCTGTCTTATCATTCGCAGGTGTGTTGTTTGTTAACCCCTTTCTTATTCCCGTATCAACCCCGGGAGGAATTTCCAAAGTGAGGTTTGATGGAGATACATTTTCAGTTTTGTCCAAATCAACAGTTTTTATTTCTTGGGACTCAGATTGAGTCGGGAGTTTCTTGGATACAGATTGGGTATTTAAAAGTTGTGAATCAATAAGTGTGCCATGTAAATCCTGAGTATTGGATTGGTCTTGACTGGGTTTATCGATTGAAAAAGTTGGAGGCTGAGTCTGTTCAAGGATTTCATTTTTCTTCAATGAATCATTACTTTGGGAAAGCTGGCCAAGATTGGAATCCAACAGCGTACCCGAGTGATCCTCCGACTTGGTTTCAAATAATTTTTCACCGCAAGTTGGACAGGTTATAATAAGAGAATCATTTCGATTGTTTTTTGAGATAAAATGACCATTTTTGCATTTCAACATGATGTTTTTGGATTGAATCCAAATCCCCAAGGAAGATCAGCATTGAGATTATGAACAATTCATTATATAGGGCATTCTGAATGGTGAACTTAATCAATTAAAGCACAAAACTATTGTTACATAAAAGTCCAGAAACTTTGAATGGATAAAATAGCACAGTTTTACCGATAGTATTAAATGATTGCATAATAACTACAAAAACAAAGCCTATTGAGTTAGGATGGATAATTTGGTAAGAATGGCTTAGAAGGTAATCGAGATATTTTATTGTGAAACTATTAGGCAGATTTAACAACTGGGGGCAACCCAACTTTTTTCCAGTGAAAATTGGGAAGTTAGATCGCTATTGGAATTCTCGGTTTCTCCAATTAGAACCGCTTGAGGGCCGAATCACTCCCGCCACCTATACCGTTTTTACCAATCAAGACAGTGGCACGGGATCATTAAGAGAAGCCATAAATGCTGCCAATCTTGTCACTGGACCTCACACCATTAATTTTGCAATCACCGGATCCACTGGTGGAATTCAAACCATCACCCTTGGTTCAGCTTTACCTGTTATTCTGCAACCAATAACCATCGATGGTACCTCTCAGCCTGGTTTTAGTGCGAATACTCTGTCCGTGGGCGCTGGCAATAACGCCGCCATTAAAATCCAACTCGATGGTAAAAATTTAACTTCCGGAGGCGAAGTTGGTTTATACCTCAATAGTGGAGGAAGCACTGTACAGGGATTATCAATTGTCAATTTCCCCTATGGTATTTATGCAAACGGCGACAACATTACCATCAAGGGAAATTACTTCGGGGTAAATGCCGATGGTTCGGCACAAACAAATGGCTTGAGTGGTGTGGGTGTTGATATACCTACTTTTAGCTCGGCCATAGTGGGTGGAAATGCCGCTTCAGATCAAAATATTTTTGGTAACCTTGCCATAGGACTTCTTCAAATTGCTGGTAGCAGCGGTAATTTTACAGGCAATCGTATCGGCTTGGGTACGACAAACACCAGTTTCATGGCAAATAATACCGGTATTCAGATCAACAATAACGCGAATGTGGATGCACTCAATCATTCGATTAGTAATAATTTAATTGGGAAGAATACAACTGGTATCAACCTAATTGGTTTTACAGGTGCGACAGTACCCGGCACCGGAAAAGTCATAGGTACACAAATATCTGGCAACCTAATTGGGTCGGATAGCCCCACCTCCACCAATAATCTTGGAAATTCAGGAAACGCCATCAGCATCGGGGATGGTGTCACTGGAACAACTATCGGGACTGTCTCCAATCCAAATTTGATTGCTTACTCAGGCCAAAATGCAATTGCTGCAACCAGCTCGACTTCAGTGGGAAACATTTTCAAGTACAACACAATCCGAAACAATGTGGGATTGGGTATCAGCCTTTTAAATAACGCAAACAATGGTATTTCACCACCTGTCTTAACCCAGCAGCTTCCCAATGGAACTGGTGGTTTCACTTACTCGGGATTTGTCAACGGGGCCCCAGCCACAACTTATACAATTGATTTTTATTCCTCACTAACCACGGATTCAAAATCCCAAGGTGCCAATTATCTTGGTTCAACCACTGTCACTACAAATTCAGCAGGTAATATTGGATTTTCCGGTTTTTCACCCACGCAAAACCAAACCGCGCAGGGAGCGGGTTATGTGGTTACCGCAACAGCAACAAATGCCAATTTCGGAACCTCCCAATTTTCCGCTGGGCCTCCCTCACAAATTCTTATAGTTTCGGGAAACAACCAAACCACAATGGTTGGCACGGCATTTACAAACCCTTTGACCGCAAGGGTAGTAGATTCCCGAGGGGATCCAGTTCCAAATATTCAGGTTCTGTTTGCGGCACCTACATCAAATCCACCCTCCAATCCTGCAACTGGAACATTTCCTTCCAGCCAACAAACCGCTATCGCCATTACCAACACGGTTGGAATTGCTGCTTCCCCCACATTGACTGCCAATAATGCGCCTGGAAATTTCACCGTATTAACCTCTGTGTTTAACAACGCAGCAATCAACCCAGTCAGTTTTCCTTTAACCAACACATTGCCTGCCCCGACAATCACCAGTGTAAGTCCCGCATCCGGCCAGATTGGAGCCTCGGTGGTCATATCAGGCACGGGATTTGCCGGCCCGACCCAGGTTAAGTTCAATGGCGTCACAGCAACAAACATAACAGTAAACTCTTCCACACAAATCACAGCCATAGTCCCACTTGGTGCCACGACTGGGCCTATCAGCGTTACCACTTCGGGCGGGTCAGCCATCAGTGGCAATGACTTTACAGTTACATCGAGTCAGGTTTCTAGTTTCAAGGTGGAACTTGCAAACCCGGGCCAGCAAGTCATTGCAGGGGTACCAATAGCTATAAAGGTCTCCGCCCTAAACGCAGTTGGAGGGGTGGTTTCCAACTTTACCGGGCCTGTTAATATTTCAACCTCGGATCCATTGGCCACAATTCCTTCCATAATAAATTTCACCGCTGCAAATAATGGAGTTGTGATATTTAACGCGGTATTTCGCACCCCTGGCCCAGTCACTGTGACTGCAACTTTCCAGGGAAATGGCGCGACTGGCACCGGGTCTGGTGTGGTTTTACAGGGGTCAAATGGTCCTTTTCAGGTTTCATCGCCGGCAGCACCTGTTCCATTTCCACTGAATAACAGCATCACAAAAGACCTTGCAATCCTTACAGGGATAACTTCTGCAACCCTTTCAAATTATGTTGCCACCATATCCTGGGGCGATGGCAGTCCAAATAGCCCGGGAACAATACAACCCGCGCCAAATCAACCGGGAGTATTCCAGGTATTGGGTACTCACACCTATAAATCACTTGAAGTATTTACTGGCTCGGTTACTGTCACTCGAATTACTGACAATAATAATTCCACAAGCAGCTTTAATGCTGTGGTGCTGACTCCAGCACAAAGAAATCAGTTAAATAATGCCAATGGATCAATTCTTCCACCCGGGGGCCAACTTGCTGATGCGGGAGTCAAAGGGATTAATGCCCTATACAGGCAGCCACCAACCAATAACAGCACTGTGATATTGGTCACAGCTTCTTTCATCGGGAATCCCCAACCTTATTCAACCACTTTGCCTGCTCAAAATTTCTACGATGTGCGACTGATTAATCCTCTTCCCGCTGCGACACTTTCCGTCACCTGCAGCTTTACTGGAGGATTCCAAAGAGGGTCATCACCTTATCTGCAGTTTGCACAAGATAATTCAACCTCGTATCAAAATGTAATTTCAGCAAACAACCTCGTGGTTATCAACTACATCGATAGCACAATAACCGTTTATCTTGACCAGACCAGTTTCCCATTGATCAACACTCTTAGAGGTACTGTTTTTGCGGTGGTTACCAACACAACGCAGGTATCCCCCAACACGGTCACGATTCTTCCAGCAAGTTTTTCGGGCGGCACAGCAGTCGGCATTGCCTGGGGCGCCTCCAACACCCTGATGGACATAGCAAACGCCTCCAGCATGGCATCCAACACCACCTTGACATTCCAAAATTCAAGGCAGACAACCTTGTCACTTGCACCATCACAATCAACTGGAACGATTATTTTTCGAACTTCAAATTACGGTGGAACGACCAACGATAATGCAAGCATGGAAACCATCAACCAACTGACTAATCCTGAAGTTATTCAAAATATCATCAGGGGAACCATAGGTATCGGACCTGAAGTCATAACCGGCATGATCAAAAAAATGCTGGTTCAAAATCCAAATGAGTTTCTAAAGCAATGGTCAAGCAAGGTCTTGGAAAACAAATCCATCCCCAATGACATCATCACTCCCGAGAAAAATCCACCTGCGGGATCAAGGGAAATTCCACCCGCACCACAACCACAAGATCCGGACTGCTCGTTTTTAAGTGATGAGGTTTTTGATGATATTTCCAAGATCATCCCGGCCAAAATATCCGAAGTAAAAGATTTTGGCGACCTAGGCACCCCCCAATCAGAATTGCTTGATGACCTTGCGTTTGCTGGGGAAATCAACTGGGCAGGACTCGCCCTTTCCACAATAGCGTTTTCTCAATTCCGCTCGCAGTCCAGCGACAAACAAAGACCCTCACGCCCAATCAAGATCAGCGCCTGACCAAAATCATAAACTTTCCCTCCATCTGATTGCCCCGCCCCTATATTACTGTTACTATTTAACCGGGTGGATTGTTACTTTGAAACCATCTGTGTGACTGAGTTATTATGCGTGATCCTTTTTCCTGGTCCATTCCGTTAGGCAGGGTTTTTGGCATCCTTGTGCGGGTGCATTTATTATTCCCGTTGGTAGCGCTCGGCTTGATCATGCGTATCAGTTTTGCAAAACCCGCGCCTCCCGACCATACCTGGCTCGATGCCCTTCAATTGACAATCCTTTGGTTTTTAGCTGTGTTCCTTCATGAACTCGGACATTGCTTTGGCGCGAGAAAAATGGGGGGCGATGCAACCGAAATCATGCTTTGGCCACTTGGCGGGCTTGCACAAGTTGACATACCCAAGGAACCTCGCGCCCAGTTTGTCACGGCAATGGCAGGCCCCATTGTCAATCTTTTCCTTTGCATCGTATGCGCGGTTTCACTTGCACTGTTTTGCTCAACCTCGTTCCAACCACCCTTCAACCCTTTCTGGTATCCATTTCGCATTCAATCCGACGGCATGATGGCACTGCATAACTGGTCAGGCTATCTTGAGGAGACAACCTCGTGGTTTCCCATTCTTCTTTCGAGGTTTTTTTTCGTCAACTGGACCCTTTTACTGGTGAATGTGCTGCTGCTAGGTTTTCCCCTTGATGGCGGCAGAATGCTGCAGGCTTTTCTCTGGCCAAGAATTGGTTATCGACAGTCCACCATCATGGTTATATTCACCGGGTTTGGTTGCATGTTTCTTGTCGGCTTGTTCGGGATTGTCCTCAATGAAGTCATGGTACTGTGCCTGGCGGTATATATCTATGTCGCATGTAAAAATGAATGGCTTACCCTTGAAGCCGAAACCTCCGGTTTTGAATCTGAATATGATTTTTCACAGGGATACACCAGCCTTGAAAAGGGCCCCATGGACACCCCTGCCAAGCCCAGGGAAAGTTGGTGGGAGCGTTGGAAAAAAAAGCGTGAACTTAAAAAAATTCAGTCCATGATCAAACAACAGCAGGAGGAGGAGGATCGCATGGATTCCCTCCTTGAAAAATTGCATCGTGAGGGATTCAAGTCGCTCACCGAGGAAGAACATCGATTCATGAAGCGTTTCAGCGATCGTTATAAAAACCGTTCCCAGTAAATCTTTATTTGGAGAAAAATTCGAACTGGTTCTGGCCAGCTTCGATCCTATTTACCATGGCTGACCTGATTCAACCAAGAACCCTAAAGGGTTTTCGAGATTATGTTCCCTCACTTATGATTCCCCGAGAGGAGATCCTGCAAAAGGCCCGGGCCGTCTATCGATCTTTTGGATTTGCTCCCATCGATACCCCCGCTTTGGAGTACACTGAAATCCTGCTGGGCAAGGGAGGGGCTGAATCCGATAAAATCATCTACCGTTTCAAGGATCATGGCGACCGTGATGTCGCCCTGCGCTTCGATCTTACCGTGCCCTTTGCCCGGTTTGCGGCACAGCATGTCCCCGCACTGGGAACACCTTTCAAGCGTTACCACATGGGCCCTGTTTGGCGGGGTGAAAACACCGCTCATGGCCGTTACAGGGAATTCTGGCAATGTGATTTTGACACCATAGGCACCACTTCCAATTCCTCGGATATCGAGGCGGCTCTTGTCATCAACGCGTTACTTTCGGCAATCGGGTTCGAGCGGTTTGAAATACATGTGAACAATCGCCTCATCCTATCGGGATTGCTTGAGGAACTTGGCCTTGCGGATAAGTCAACCGCTGTGCTTCGCGCACTGGACAAGCTTCCCAAGGTTGGCATTGAACCCGTGGTTGAGGAAATGGTGTTGCATGGAGTTGATGCCGAAAAAGGACGCAAAGTGCTTGAACTCGCTGGTTTCAAGGGAACCAACGAGGAGATTCTAGCGTTTGTCTCCGCAAAATTCGGCAATAACCCAAAAGCTGCGGACGGGGTGAAAAGACTCGATGAAATGCTCCAGGTTGCCAATCAGGCTGGTCTTCCTAGTGGAAGGTTACACATTGATCTTTCCATCGCACGCGGCCTGGATTATTACACCGGCACCATCTTTGAAACTTTTCTTTCCGACCTTCCCGGCATTGGAAGCATTTGTTCCGGTGGCCGTTACGATAACCTTGCTGGGTTATACACGAAAATGCCCCTGCCTGGTGTTGGCGCCTCACTGGGATTGGACCGCCTGCTCGCAGCGATGGAGGAACTGAAAATTCTGGGCGGCGTTCAGGCAAGCGCGCCGGTTTTTATGGTTCGATTCGCGGGCACTCCCCCTGGTGTTTACGAAAAATTGGCCGCGACATTACGCGCCTCGGGCATAGGGGTAGAGGTTTTTCCGGAACCAAAGAAGATTGGCCAGCAATTACAGTATGCTGAAAAGCGTGGATTTCGCTTCGCCCTGATAGCAGGTCCGGATGATTTTGCATCAAGGAAGTTCAAAATCAAGGAACTTGCCACCAGGCAGGAAGCCGACTATGATGAAGTTTTGATTCCATCCCATTTGCGAAAAATGCTTGGTATGGATGGATCCTGATCACTTGTTCCCCTCGGCCCAGGAGGGTTTTATGGATCGTGGAAACCATTACGAATCCGCATTTGAAGCTTATCTCCAAAACAACAAGATTTGCTATGTTGCTGTTGATGAACAGCGCAGGTCATGTCTTGCTGGAGAGCCTGTGAAAAGCCTGGATTTCATAATTTATGCGGAGTCAGGTGCGCGATTCGTGGTTGATGTCAAAGGAAGAAAATTTCCGGGTGGCCCCCCGGAAAAACCAAAAAAGGTCTGGGAATGCTGGTCCACCATCGACGATGTCGAAGGCCTCGAACGATGGGCGGGAATGTCCGGTCCGGGTTACCAGGGACTTTTGGTTTTCATTTATGACATCGCACCGGAGGTCAATTTTCCTGAAAACACCGAGGACTTTTGGACATGCAGGGATAAAAGATATCTGGCCCGGGCGGTTTTAATTTCCGATTACAGGACGCAAATGCGCCCAAGAAGCCAAAGCTGGCGCACTGTGGATCTCCCGGGAAAAACCTTCCGCGCCATGGTCAGGCCTCTTAGATATTTTCTTGAACTTCCCGATGGCGGGGAAGATTTTGACATGGATTGGTAACCTTATGAATCTTTGCAAATTCGGTGTGAAGCTTGAATGTTTCGGCGTTCCCCTAAGAAAGGCTCTTTTGCTCGCAGCCCAGGCAGGTGCTCAGGGCGTGCAATTCGATGCGGTTGGCGAGCTTTCCCCAGCCAAACTATCAGAGTCCGGGCGCAGGGAAATCTCCATTCTTCTAAGATCCTACAACCTTCAACTGGCTGCGATCTTTTGCCCACTTCGAAATGGGCTCGACACCTCCATCGACCAGGAGCAACGCCTCATTCATGTCAAACAAAACATGGACCTGGCCTTCGACCTTGGCTCGAAAGTGCTTGCACTCCATGCGGGGCAGATACCCCAGGAAAAAGAGAATAGCCGTATTGCGACTTTGACGGAATCACTGACTTTCCTCGGTGCCCATGGCGACAGGGCGGGGGTATCCCTCGCATTGGAAACCGGGTTGGAATCTGGAAAAGTTTTGGCCGATTTTCTTGCCACTATTGATTCTGGAGCCTTGGGAGCAGGCTTGAACCCTGGAAATTTAAAGCTTCATGGTCATGATCCATTACAAGCCGTGCTGGATCTTGGCAAAAGAATAAAACTAGTCCACGCGACCGAGTTTGAAAGTAACGGGCCCGGCAGGACCGCAAGGGAAGTACCTCTTGGAAAAGGTGATTTCGATTGGAATTCCCTGATGGTTTACCTTGATCAATCAGGATTCCATGATTATTTGATCTGCGAAAAAAACGAGGGAACTGACAAAGCCACCCAGATGATCAATGGCCTTGATTTCCTAAAGACATTGAACAACTTTGGTTCTTGAATTGTGATTTCTCCTTTGCGATGATCAATCACTATGGATTCAACTTTCATTCAAAGGGGGATTAGCATGAACCGACGAACCTTTATAGCGACCACAGGCGCAAGCATGATTTCTTGGAATGCTTTTTCAGCCCCGTCTGAAAAGGTGAACATCGGGATCATGGGTGCCGGTGGCAGGGGCGCGGCACTTGCTAAGTCATTTTTAAAAATCCCCGGAGTCCAGGTTGGATTCATTGCTGACCCAGACTTCAACCGCGCAACCGGTGTTTCAGGCGAGGTTGAAAAAATCTCCGGCAAAGCCCCCAAGGTTGACAAGGATTTCAGAAAAATCCTCGATGACAAGGATATTGATGTATTTGTTTGCGCGGCCTGCAATCACTGGCATGCCCCGTCCACCATACTTGCGGTGAAAGCTGGAAAGCACACTTATGTTGAAAAACCCTGCAGTCATAATCCCCACGAAGGGGAATTAATGGTTGAGGCCGCTGCTAAGTACAACAAACTCGTGCAAATGGGAAACCAAAGACGCACTTGGCCCAAGATCCGCGAGGCTATTGACCTCATTCAAAAAGGTGAAATTGGTGAGACTCATCTGGCCCAGTCGTGGTATTTGAACAGTCGTCCGGGTATTGGCAAGGGAACTGAAAAACCCGTGCCTCCCGGATTAGACTTTGATTTATGGCAGGGACCTGCTCCCCGTAAGCCTTACAAGGATAATTACCTTCATTATAATTGGCACTGGTTCTGGCATTGGGGTAACGGCGAACTGGGAAACAACGGCATCCACATGATTGATGTTTGCAGGTGGGGACTTGGGGTTGATTACCCGATTTCAGTGAGTTCCTCAGGCGGCAGATACATGCACCAGGATGACCAGGAAACTCCAGACACCCACATGGTTCAATTCAATTTCAACCAAGGCAGGCACATTCAGTGGCTTGGACTTAGTTGCAATCGTTTCCCTGAAGGCAACAACCCTGAGATCTTATTTATTGGATCGAAAGGCTCGCTTGCCATCAAGGGAAGCGGGTACACCATTCACGATTCAAAAGGGAAGGAAACCAAAAAAGCTACTGGCGATGGGGGAGAAGTCGAACACATAGCGAACTTCATTTCATCAGTCCGTGGGAATGGCAAGTTAAATTCGCCCATACCTGAAGGGCATAAAAGCACCTTGCTTTGCCATCTTGGCAATATCTCACAACGAACCGGCCGGACACTAAAATGCGACTCAAAGAACGGAATGATATTAAATGATCCCGAGGCAAAAAAAATGTGGGCAAGGGAATATGAACCGGGTTGGGAGCCAAAAGTTTAATAATTCCCCATCAAACCCAAAAAGTACAATTTCGGCACAAATTCAATTATCTATTTTTGAAGATTGATTAACTCTCATTATTGGTTAACATAAGTGCGTCCCGTTTGGCATTGAAAAATGCCGGGCAGGATCATTTCCCCGGGTTGCAATCTAGAGCGAGCAAGGCCCTTAAAAGCCTTGTTATGGTTGCAACCCACTATATACCTAATCTCAACTTTCTTCTGACTTTGCGACCCATACCCAAAGATTTAAAAGTTAATGACTCGTAAGCCAACTAAATATAAGATGAGATCTATTAAACGAACTAAAAATCAGCGCTAAGATGGCTTTATTAAACTGGATGGGTTTTAATTTAAATTTTTCAAAGTAAAACCAAATGCATGGACTTATTTTTTTACAACTGCAGAAATTCGCCCAACAGAAAGCCGGTCCTCAAGCTTGGGAAATACTTCTCAAGGAGGCCAACCTTCCTGTAACTTCCTATTCCCCTGTTCGCACCTACCCGGATCAGGAAGTGATTGCCTTGGTTGGAGCAGCAAGTCGGATTCTCAAACAAACATCATCTGCGATTTTGGAATCTTTTGGGGAATTCATAGCTCCTGAATTGATTCGTCTATACGGCAGACTGCTAGACCCCAAATGGAAAACACTGGATGTGATTGAAAATACTGAAAAACTTGTACATGCCGCTGTGCGGGTGGGAAACCCAGGTGCTAAACCCCCAGTGCTTGATTGCGTACGCACAACCGAAAATGAATTACAGATTATCTATTCATCTGATCGCCAGATGTGCCACCTTGCAAAGGGGATTGTAAACGGACTTGCGCGCCACTTTGGGGAAACTATAACCGTGACTGATGATGCCTGCATTCTAAGGGGAGACCCATTTTGCGCGCTACAGGTGATTCGAACAATCAAAACCCCAGAAAAAACTAGTAATTTTGGAATTTTTGAAACCAACATATATGAAGAAAACACGCCTTTCTCAGGAGCGGGATTACCTGTTAAATTATCTGACAGTGGAAATTTCACTTTTTTGAACCCGCCCCTGATGAACGATGAACTTGGCAGATTGGCCGATTTCAGGATTTTGCAACTCCTGGGCCAGGGTGGCATGGGAATCGTATTTCGTGCAGATGACACGCGATTGGGCAGAACCGTGGCACTCAAGGTAATGCAACCACAGTTATCAGCCGACCCATCCATGCAACAAAGATTCCTTCGTGAAGCCAGGGCCATGGCTGCAATCAAAAGCGACCATGTGGTGACAATTCATGAAGTGGGCGTGGCAAACAACCTTCCTTTCCTTGCCATGGAATTTCTGGAGGGGGAATCACTGGAAGTCTATTTAGAAAAAGTAAAAGATATCTCCTTGGCCCAAGTGGTGCGAATTGGCAGGGAAATCGCAGCGGGGCTTGCCGCCGCTCACGCCAGAGGTATCATTCATCGGGATATCAAACCTGGAAACATCTGGCTTGAGCAACCTACAGGGCGTGTCAAAATATTGGATTTTGGCCTGGTCCGAACAATCACTGATCCCGGTCAATTGAGCCGTGCAGGCATGATTCTTGGCACACCTGCATTCATGGCCCCTGAACAGGCACGGGGCGACAATGTGGATCATCGTGCTGATCTCTTCAGCCTTGGATGCATTCTTTACCTTCTATCAACCAATGAATGCCCATTCAAAAAGAACGATGTGCTCAGCACGCTTACCGCCCTTGCTACTTTTGATCCACCTCCGCCCCAGACTCTATCAAGTTCCGTGCCTCCGGCTTTATCCAATCTGATAATCCAGCTTTTACAAAAAGATCCATCCCTGAGGCCCGCCTCTAGCAAGGATGTAATGGATGCTCTTTCCGAAATTGAACAAAAGCTTGATTTTGTAAAAAGCAATAAAATATAGCCAGGCAATCACAAGCCTATTTAAGAAGTCATGAAAACGCCGGAAATAGCTGGTGCTCTTTTAAAATCAATTGAATAATTGACGCCCGAAAGAATCCACTTCAAAGGCTCTAAAATCTAAAGGATGGAATTTAAACCCTCATCAATCCAAATGATTGCAAGAACTAAACATTTTGTTGTAGGGCTGACAGGTCCGCTTTAACGAATCACTGATGTCAGTTAAAAAAATCCCAAAACAAACAATTTTTTTGTCGCTTTTGTTCTTCATTATGCTTTAATAATTTTTGATGTGCATCGCAATGCGCATTAATCATCAAAAGTTAGTTTTGATTTTAATAATTTGCACTTCCCCGGGTTGCAGCCTAGAGCGAGCAAGGTCTTAAAAAGCCTTGTTATGGTGGCAACCCATTCTTTTTTTAATCGACATACGGGTCTGCGCCCAAGTCCTTTAATATCTCCTGCCTTTGCCTTTCATGAACCAGCAAATCAACGCGGGAAAGGTAGTGCCTTCTTTCAACTCGACGCTGGGCCAGCTTAAACAGGGAAAGATATTTATTCCAATCACGCATAACCCCAGCTATGCCGAGGTTTTTCAACTGCACCTGCCTGTGCTCGCCCAACCCCTCAAGCAATTCATCATCCAATGAAAGAAAAAATTGTGCGGAACCCGGGTCTCCCTGCCTGCCGGCACGACCTGCCAGCTGACGATCGATTCGAATTGATTCATGCCTTTCCGTACCCAACACATGCAAACCACCAGCGGCAATAACTTCGTCACATGGCTTGATATCGGTGCCTCTACCGGCCATATTTGTCGCTATGGTGATTTTCCCAAGCTGACCCGCCTGCTCAATGATCTTCGCCTCAAGTTCATGATTTTTGGCGTTCAACACCTGATGTATTAATCCCGCATCATGTAGTTTCTGGCTCAAAATCTCAGATTTATCAACACTCCTTGTACCAATAAGAACTGATCTACCCTCGGTTTTTAAGCGTTGAACCTCATCAACAACCGCATCGAACTTGGCATCCTCATTTGGGTAAACCTTATCCGGCCACAATTTCCTTAAAATGGGCCTGTTTGTAGGCACGCACACAACCCATATCTTGTAAACCCTTCGAATCTCCATTCGATTTTGCAAAGCTGTTCCCGTCATGCCACCAAGCTTCTTGTAAAGACGGAAATAACTTTGGAAAGTAATCTGGGCGGCATGCTCATCACTGTAGGTGATTGGAATTTTTTCCTTTGCTTCCACAGCCTGGTGCAAACCATCCCGCCAATGCCTGTCAGGCATTCTTCTTCCTGTGAACTCATCGATGATCACGATCTTGTTTTTATCCACGAGGTAATGCTGGTTTAATTTGAACCGGTAATGGGCCTGGATGGCTTGTTCCATGGCTTCGTGCAACTTGTCGAGTGCATCACCATGGGGTCCTGATGGCGGATTCGAATATCGGACAAGGTGTTTTCCCAAGGAGGTGAGTTCAAGCTTTTGCAATTGAGGATTAAAAATAAAATGCTGTCCAGCTTCCATTCTTTGAACAAGGTCGTCAGCCCAAAGATAAACCACTTGTTCCTCAGGCGTGGCGGGGCGTACCTGCCCGCTAATGATAAGTGGGGTTCTGGCCTCATCAATGAAAATATTGTCAGCCTCATCTACCAGAGCGAAGTGATGGCCTCGTTGCACGGAGTTAGATGCTGTGGATGCCCCACCCGCCAGCCAGGGTGTCCAGAATGGGACTTCAGAACCTTTGCCATCTGCTAATTTTAAACGATCGCGTAAAAAATCAAACCCGTACTCACTCGCAGTGGCGTATGTTATGTCGCATTTGTATGCGTTTTGACGGTCCACATCCGACATTTGTTGTTGAAGAATCCCAGTGGTCATTCCCAGGGCGGCATAAACTGGCCTGAGCCATTCGCCATCGCGACGGGAAAGATAATCATTAACACTAGCGACATGAACACCCTTACCAGCAAGGCCGTTTAAAAAAGCAGGAAGACTGGCAACCAGAGTCTTACCCTCGCCTGTGGCCAATTCCGCCAAGGCTCCCCCATGTATCACCGCACCCGCAACCAATTGAACATCAAATGGACGCAAACCAAGAATTCGTTTACAAGCCACCGAGGCTAATCCAAAAGCCTCGGGAAGCATTTTATCCAGCGATTCACCACCCCGCGCGCGGCCTTTCATTTTCTTGGATATTTCAAGAATTTCAAAATCAGTTAGCTTGTCAAATTCTGACTCCCAATGCCGAATTTTGGGAACCTGCAAAGCGGCATAGGCTAGCCTTCTATCCCAAGGCGATCCAAACCATGAAACCAGTTTATTTCTCCAAAGGCTTCCAAACCGATTGGTTTGGTTTTGAGACCGCAAACTTCCTGTCTCGTGATTTTGGGATTCTTCTGCCCGATGCGTTGAAGATTGCTCCACAGTCAAACCTCATGTTTATTACATATTCATTCCACTTCTTTAATTGTAAGCAACTTTGAGGAAATGATTAACAGATAATCAAATAAAAAAGACCCCCAGGCTATCAACCACCTCTCCCAATGGTTGACAACCTGAAGGCCAAGAAGGACTAACAAAAGGTTCCTTTATTCCAGCCCAACCAACCCGCTGTACCATCTCTCCAATAGCCAGCGCGGGTCGGCTGGATCTGGTCGGTGCGCCTCCACCGGCGAACGATCTTAATGATGCAAATAGCAGGCCAATCTTTTTTTTATATTTCAAAACACCGAATATTTTTGACATAAAGCTATTAATTGAAATAGTTTACGATTTAAAATGATTTATTGAATCAATCTAGAATTTATACCTAGCTATTAAGTATGCATCTTAATTGAGCTTTCTTGCATACTTGTTAAGCGCTGGAAATTTGGCTAAGTGTGGTAATTAATAATCAAATTTACTTCTAAATGGTTTATTACTTATCAACTTCCCTTTTTTTTGTTCCATCTTATTTGCATTCCTTCCGATTTTACTGATGAGGGGCACTAGACCTGTTCTGCTTTTCCCCTACCATGGTTTTGTCTGAATTTTGCTTATTGAGGTTGATCATGGCCACAGATTTTCGCTTGAAAGAAATCCTTCCAGAAATTACGGAATCCATTGTTGCAACCTATACTGAATGCAATAAAACCAGCCATCTGGGTCATAAACCCTTGCCCAGCAGGGAAGCTGTCAACGCAATGCTGGCAGACCTTTTGGATATTCTCTTTCCTGGGTATTTTCGCAGACAAAATCTACATATCGCAAATGTTGAGTATTATGTTGGCGACCTGATCGATGGGCTGCACGATAAGCTGATTGTTCAAATAACCCGGGCGCTTCTCCACGAACAGGAAAACCAAGCCAGCGCTGAAATCAAAAAACATGATCTTGAAGCCATGGCTCAGCAACGGACAGTGGAGTTTCTCAAAAAAATACCCGATATCCGCATGATACTTGAAGAAGATGTCCAAGCTGCTTTTGAAGGCGACCCCGCAGCAAAGGGGCATCATGAGATCATTTTCTGCTATCCAGGCATCGAGGCGATTTCCATTTACAGATTGGCCCACCAATTACTGGTGCTGGGCATTCCACTTATCCCAAGAATGATGACTGAATACGCGCACAGCAAAACGGGTATCGATATTCATCCGGGGGCAAGAATTGGGCCAAGATTTTTCATTGATCACGGCACTGGTGTGGTTATTGGCGAAACCTGCGACATAGGTGTCAATGTGAAACTTTATCAAGGTGTCACCCTGGGGGCACTTTCATTCCCGAGGGATTCCTCGGGGAACATCATCCGTGGCAAGAAACGACATCCAACCCTTGAGGACGATGTTGTGGTTTACGCAAATGCGACCATACTTGGTGGCGATACAGTCGTTGGAAAAGGTACTGTAATCGGCTCAAATGTCTGGCTGACCCAAAGTGTGGCTCCAGGAAATGTGGTTGCGCTCGAAAAGCCCGTGCTTCGAATGAAAGGCCCTGCCAGCCGGGACACCGGCCTTCATTACAGCATCTGAAAGCCTTTAAGAATGAAAACCGAGATTTTCAAATTGGATCCGGATGACCCTGACCTTGAAATAATCAAAAAAGCGGCGGCGGTTCTTCTCAAGGGTGGACTGGTTGCGATTCCAACCGAAACCGTGTATGGCCTGGCTGCCAACATCTTTGATGAATCCGCGGTTGCAAAAATCTATACCGCAAAGGGCAGGCCGGGGAACAATCCACTTATTGTTCATGTGCATTCGATTGAACAGGCAAAAAGCCTGGTTTCCAATTGGAATAAAAACGCGCAGAAACTCGCGGAGTCTTTCTGGCCCGGCCCGTTGACCATGGTGCTGGATAAAACAAATCTTGTACCTGATTGTGTGACTGCAGGCGCCCCGAGTGTTGCAATTCGAATTCCCAGGCTTTTTGTGACCCGGAGGTTGATTGAAATTTCAGGTCTGCCCCTCGCCGCGCCTAGTGCCAATATTTCTGGTTCCATTTCCCCCACTACCGCAAATCATGTTGCAAAAGACCTGGGTGATAGGATTGAGATGATCCTTGATGCCGGCCCTGCTACAGGTGGTATTGAATCAACCGTGCTGGATGTTCGATCAAGCCCCCCGGTGCTTCTTAGACCGGGCCTGATAAGCATCAAAATGATCGAGAAAATCATCGGGCCTGTGAAACAAAATAGTGAACCACATTTGCATGGCAAAGCTTTTCCCTCGCCCGGGATGCTGGCCAGGCACTATGCTCCCAAAACCCCGGTGATCTGTCTCGAGAACCCCGCAATTGAAATGATTGAAAATCTTAAAAAGGATGGTTTAAAGGCAAAACTACTGGACTTTAGAAAAACTGAGGGCGCACTCAACCTTCCTGATGACCCGGAGGGATATGCATCCGGACTCTATGCGGCTTTGCATCAACTTGATGAGGCTGGATTGGATCGAATTGTTATAGCAATGCCACCAGATATGCCGGAATGGCTTGCAATCAGGGATCGCTTAAAACGCGCAGCAACTGCTGCGAATTAAACTACCCCAAATTGTGCATGAAAACCTTGTCAGCAAAATCAGATGCTGAGACTAATTTCTGAAGATGCTTATGGTGGGTAAACAATATCACCTGGGTTTTGCTGGAGAAATCCGCAAGGCATCGCAGTGTGGAAAGCGCACGGTCATCATCAAAGTTGATGAGAATATCGTCCAAAATAACTGGAAGGGGCTCTACAAGTTTTTCCAAGTTCTTTTCAATTCCAGCAAGTCGCAGGGCAAGAAATAATTGATCCGCGGTTCCATCGCTTAGGAAAGTTGAAGCTTCGCCAGCTTTGATATTTGCCGCTTGAAAGTTGACGACTTCTGAATCTTCTGATCCAGGTCTTAAGAGTTCTAATGATTTCTTGCCATCAGCATCTGTAGGTACGATTTCAACCAGAGAGTTATTGGTAAGGGTTTTCAAATAAGCATTGGCTTTGATAAGCAATGGAACTTGATTAGTTTTGCGATAATCCTTGATGGTTTTTTCTAGAACTGCTTTTGCCAGTGTCAGTATTGCAAATTCTTTTGCCTGTTCCAAACATTGAGATTTAAGCAATTCTCTTTCCGCACTAAGGATATTGGAACCAGATTGTTTCTCAAGTCTTTCAAGGTTTGCCTTTGCGTTGGCAAACTCCTGTAATTCTTTGTCACGGGTTTCTGAACATTTAGTCAACTCAAATCTTACTGTTTCAAGTTCCGCCGTGATGGCCGCAGAATTCTTATCCTCTAATTTTTTTGCAAAGGATGGAATGTCATTTCCTGAAGCTTCCTGGATGAGGGCGTTTTTAGCATCCTCATAATCCTTGGTGGCTTTGATTTTTTTCCTGATATCCTCAAAATGAATTGGGAGATTTTCTAAAGGAATGTTTTCCAAGGGTTTCAGTGTGGTTATATGCGTTGATGCATCTTCTTCGATTTTAGCTAGTGCGGCCTCAGCTAGCTTCAAATCAGCATTCAATGATTTTTGCAAAACTTCCTCTTGCTTAGCATCTGATGCTTTCTGCCAAAGATCTGCAATCATTTTCTTTATATCTGCAGATTCGGTAGGGCATTCCTTGATTGAAAGAGTTTCTAATACCTTTGTCAGTTTCCCTAGAATTTCCTTATTGTCAGATTCCATTTTGGTGATTCGGATTTCCAAATCTCTTGCATCTTTATGATGCTGATTAATACTGGTAATCGCCTTCACATGAAGGGTTGCATTATTGGTACTGGCCTCTGCGGGAAGCTTAAGATTGGCCATCAAACCGGCCCAAGTTTTATGACTCGCTTTTTGCTTATCCTGCAGCGTTTTCATTTCCAATTGCAAATCGCTTTGTTCGCCAACCAAGGTGTCTAATTGTTTTTTGTTGTTGGCTTTTGATACTTCAAAACTTGCGGCAGTGCTTATTATTTCCTCTGCTTTGATCCATGCGGTTTCAATTTCCCGGCTACCAGTCAATTGCAGAATTTTCTCAAATGCAACCGCCTGCGCATTTTGCTTGGAAGCAAGAAGTTCAAGCTTAGGAATCAACTCGATGATGGATTGTTGCAAAGTGCTGGCATTTGCAAGCCAGGTAAGCATCTGCTCAGGTGGGTTGATTTTCGTCAGACCCATTTCTGACCAAAGTTTTAGCCAATCATTTTCAATCTCAGTTTTTGCAGCAATGGTTTGCCCAAGGTTTTGCTCCAAATCTATGATTTCTTTTTTGAGGCCAATGATATCTTGTGTTAGCTGGCTACCTCGCCCCACGCGATCCGATGCGGTAAATAATTTATCGGTGAATTGATCTGATTGCTGTTGGATTTTCAGGAATGCGTTTTTTGGACTGGAATTGGCCCCTACTACCGCAGTGACTTTTTCAGGGAGTGCGCCAGGTTTACCCTCAAGCAGGTTTTCGATTACATTCCAGGAAAGATCACGAAGATTTCTTAACTTTTCAAGTTCTTCCCGTGTTAAAAGTTCGCCTTCGTTTTGCAGTATTGCAAGTTGTTTTTGTTTGTCATCCAGCGCTTCTTTCCTCCCCTTGATTTCAGTTTTAATATTCTGCTCTTCAGAGTAATTGTTGGCAAACAACTTGGAAAAACCGTCTATATCATCCGAGGAAGGAAGGTGCAATTTTAGAAATACATCCCAAGTGATCGTAGAATTCGTGAGAGTGTTTAATTTTGCCTCTAGGATAAGTTTACGGGCGGGAATATCTGATACTGTTGCTTCAAGGTCTGAGGGCGCGAGTTTTCTCGCCTTTACGGATTGAACCAGGGAAATGAGTTCACTCAAGGAAGCGTGTGGAGCCTGATTCATCTCTTCCTGTTTCAAATCCTTGATCTTCTTGAGTAAATTTGCAAAGGCTTTTTCTTTATCTTCGATCAGAGTTTTTTCCGATTTGATAATGCTACTGAGTTCTTGAATTTGTATCTGTGTTTTCTGGTCAATGAATAAATCTCGCGATTCATCAAAGCCGGTGTTAGTGAAGTAATCCTTTAGTAAGACTCGAATTTGTTCTTCTTTTGCATCCTTTTCTTTTTGCCTGTTGCCAATATCCGCTAGGTTTTTGAGGAGCAGTTCGGAACTTTGATTCAAAGCCTCGATTTCGGTTCGGACAGTAAGGATTTTTTCATCCGGATTGAGATTGGAAAGATTGGTGGTGATATCCAAAACTCTTTTTTTCTGTTGTTCAAGCAATGCATTGGAACTGGTTAGAAATTTCTCAGCAGTTTGATATTTGATTAAAGTTGCATCATCGACGGTTGGAATCTTATCTAATTCGCTAAGGGTGCTTTCTGCGGTTTTGTATTTGGTAAGTTGGGGCAGCGCTCTGAGAATGCTTTCACATTCAGCTTGTTTTGATGTCCAGTCTTTTTTCTCGACGCCCAATTCCTCAACTTTTTTTTGCAAGCTTGCAACTAGTTCACTTGCATCTTGCCAAGTGTTTAATCTCAATTTTGCTTGTTCGATGTTTTTCTGGTTTTCCTTTGCGGATTCTAGAGTTTCATATAATTCACCTTTCCTTGATGTGTAAATTTCTTTAGCTCTTTCCTCTAATTTTTGAAGTACCCTACGAAGGTTGGGGAGTCCCGTTCCCGCTTCGAACATCATGGGGGCTAAATCTCCCTTACCTTCTAGAACCTCGCGCCCGCCTGACCTTAATTGGGCATGGGTAATTCCAAACTGCATTGAAAAAGTTTCTCTGTTGTACCCTCCCAGCATTGGTGCGAGCAGGGAAGTCGCATCTGTATTACTAGCATCTACAAGTGTTTTATTTTCTGGAACTTTTCGCCGTTTAAGGATGTTGGTTTTACCATTTGAATCGAGGAGGGTGGATTCGATTACAAATTTATTGAATTCATGCTTGAAGTTATCGTCATTTTGCTTTGGTACACCAAAAAGAAACCATTGAATGTATTTTAATGCGGAGCTTTTTCCTGCCTCATTGGCGCCATACACAATATGCAAACCGGGATTTCCCTTTGAAAAATCAAGGGTTGTGTCATCAAAGGGGCCGATCTTTTCAAATCGTATTTTTGAAATCTTCATTACTTCTTTTCCTCATTTCTTGCAATCGTCTGTATCAATGGCACGAGTTCATCCATGATTTTGCCAAGCCACGCTGTATTCATTGGTTGAATCCCGTCGGCGTCATCCTTTCCTTTCCACTCTCCGGGAATTTCCTTGTTCAATTTTGCCAATGGGGTTTCTTTCAATAATGATTCCATTTCCTTGGGGTTCTTTTTTAAATGATTTATCTTCTGGTTGAGAATGGAAAGGGCATCGTCACCCAAGGCTTCGTTTTTTAGGGCGGGGCCTTCGTTGGATGTTTCAACCTTGAGTTGCTCAAGAAATAAATTACCCGCGCTTATGCCATCGAATATGCCTTGGATGTTTTCAGATACGCGATTCTGACTGCAGATCAACCAGGAATGAAGGCTTGTGTTTCCTTTGAGGATAATGCGTATCCCATGTGGGATTTCATTGAATGGGAGGTTTCTTGATTCAACTGTCTCAGCTAATTTCCCTTCGAATTCAGATTCTTCCTCAATACCCTCGAGATTTATGGTGATTGCTTCCCATCGGAAAACATCAAGCGGTTTAAAATCCAACTGCGCTTCATGGTTGTCTTTAAAGGTAACAAGGTAGCAACCCTTTGCGCCAGTCTCACGGATATGCCTGCCCTGGACATTTCCAGGAAAAATGATGTAGGGTTTTAGGTGGACTTCTTCACGGGTGTGAACATGGCCCAGGGCCCAATAGGAATACCCCTTGTTGATGAGTTCATTGGTGGTTGTGGGGGCGTAATTATCGTGACCATCCCTGCCATCAAGAGAGGTATGTAAAATTCCAATGTTCAATTTTCCCGCGATGGGGGGCGGGTAATTGCCCGCAAGGTTTCGAGTTTCAGCCTGATTACGAAAACCCTGCCCATGAATTATGGCGATAACCTCGCCATCCCTGGTTATTTCAAAAGATTCAGGATTATCGGTTGAAAGAATCGTCAAATTTTTTGGGGGAGTCAAAGGCCTCGAGATTTTTGATTTGGCATCATGGTTTCCCGTGATCATGACCACCCTTATGTTTTTTTGATACAACCTTCCCATCTGTTGGTTGAAATGAAAATTAGCAGTCAGATCTTCAGGATCCCCATCGTAAACATCCCCGGCAAGCAGCACAAAATCAACTTTTTGATCTATCGCTAGGGTTACAAGATTTTTAAGCGCCTCCCGGGTTGCGGATAATATCTTGTCCGCAGGCAGATTATGCCTTTTCGCCAATCCCTTCAAGGGACTATCCAGATGAATATCAGCAGCATGGATGAAACGGATCATATGTGGGTCTCCTGGGCAAAAAACTGCTATTCCTTATTCGTTTATGGCAACCAAACATTTCCAAGACCTTCGAAAATAAATTTTCACGACTGGGCTGGAAATAATTTCAAATTAGGTTCGAATAATCATCGGCTATCTATTTGACATTACAAGCTTGGCAGCAGGAAATTATATCATGCTTAAAATTATTCGCTCAAATTGCAACTCAATACCTCATGATATATCTGCAAATTCCCCTGCATGGCTGCGGGATATTCAAAGCAAACTTCAGGATCCATTTAATGCCAGCAGCCGGGTTTACAGGATTGTTCCCACTTCCCGAAGGCGAAAATTTTTAACCAGGCAACTTGCCCAAAGCGCAAGGATCATCCCCCAGATCATCACCCTGGACCAATGGATTCATGAGCTTTCAGCCCAGGGGTTGCTGGGCGATTTGACAATCATGACAGAAACACAAAGACATTTGGTGCTTGCAAAGGCCTGGTATCAAACCACGGGAAAGGAAGCTGGCCCCGCGTTTCTTACGGATATTGATCGTGTCTTTCGCGACTTCCTTGGCACAAATTCCGCCCCTGACGAAAACAAAGATCCTATTATTCTCAATTGTTTCAAAAACTATCTAGCGCTACTTGAATCTGAAAATTTTGCGGATCGCAACACCCACCTGACCATATTGCTTCGCGCCCTGGAAAAAAATCAGGGGCCCTCAAACTGGCTCAAGGATCAAAAACCTTGCTTTATCCTTGAGGGATTTCATCTGTTTCAACCATTGGAATTAAATTTAATCCAGCAGGTTTCACAAAATGCGGAAGTTGTTCTTTGGCTGGTTGCAAACCTTGATGCAGCACCGGCGCATAATGTCCAGAATGCGGTTGAGTTTTTTGAAAGCACTGGGGTGATTTCTGATATATTTGATTTCTTTCCCCAGAAAACAAATCCTATCTCCATTTTGGGAAACCAATTATTTCAAGAAACCGGACCAATCCATGATCTTAATGAAGCCGAAGGATTACAGGTTTTTAAATGTGGCAGCGCACTTGCAGAGGTTGAGGCATTGGTCCGCTGGTTGAAACGCAACGCTCCGCGGGAAAATCCCGAGTTTAGAAAAATTGCAGTCGTGATTCCAGGTGAGCCATACTCCAGCTTGGTACGCGAAATATTCACCCGCTCGGGAATCCCATTCAACCTTGCGGGAAAAGGATTTCAACTTGCTGAATCAAGGCCGGTTCGGGTTCTTCAAGCAGCTCTCGATTTAATCCAAGGTTCCTGGGCAAGGGAGGAACTTTCAGGGTTCCTGCACCTCCCTTTTGTATTAAAAACATTAAACAGGCCATACTTTGTGGAAGAAGTTTTAAGACTGCCTGTATCCGCTCCGGCCTCTCTTAAAATCTGGCGTGAAGCGATCACAAAACATGGGGTAAAGCTCAAGGAAAAATCAGAATCAGTGGGAGTTAAATTCCAGTCATTTGTTAGCTCTTTGGAAGCTATTTTAAAACCAATTGAAAATCTTGAGACAGAATTAGGCACGGGAAAAATAACCAATGTGATAAAAGGTATGTTTGCGATTTTCCCGATTATCAAAATGGACAAGTGGCTTGGGGCCGGTGGTAACATCAAGGATGATTCAATCATCGTGCCCTGGACGGAAATAGAAAAGGATCAAAAGGCATTTTCAAAGCTCAGGGATATATTGAAAGAAGTGCTTTTGCTTGGCGATCGTTGGCTGCCAGCCTCCATAACCAACGCCAAAAGCCCTGCCGCCTACGCGCATGGGACTTTACAACTCCTGGAAACCCTGCTTGCAGACAGGCATTATCAGGTCACGAATGATGATGATGCCGGAGTTCAGGTTTTTGAAGGTCGTGAAATTCAAGGGTTGGAATTCGAAACGGTATTCGCACTCGGCCTTGTGTCGGGAAAGGTTCCCTCATCCAGGGGAAAATCATACCTGGCCCGTCTCAGGCAAAACCATGGGGTTCTAAAAAGCTGGCTGGAGGCCAGATACAGGGAGGAGAAATACCTTTTCACCCAGTTGTTCGAGGCCGCCTCAAGGAACCTTATCCTCTCCTATCCCGCCCATGACGAGGAGAAAG
The DNA here is from genome assembly GCA_005786805.1 of Planctomycetia bacterium. Taxonomy (GTDB): domain Bacteria; phylum Planctomycetota; class Planctomycetia; order Gemmatales; family Gemmataceae; genus UBA969. Next base: position 55,282 of record SYCV01000076.1, read on the forward strand.
AACTAATCCCCAGCTTGTTTATCAAGCCTTTTGAATCAAGGGCATTGGTACCTCCCATGCAACCAGCCATCACTTGTGGCATTGAAAGAGACATGGAGTTTGGACGAATTCTAAAAACAGGCAATGAACCCGTGGAAATGGAATCCACAGCATTGGAAGAACTAAGGAACTGGCCCAAATCCAAGTTGCTTGAGGAGGGGGGAGTAAGCTTACCCGAGGGCCTTTCAAGAATTTTACAGCGGACTTTTCCCGCGTCCAAACCCTTCAGCCCCAGTTCGCTTGAATCCTATTCAAAATGCGCATTCCGATTTTTTGCGGACAAAATCATGCGAATTCTTCCCTTTGAAGACAACGAGGCCACACTTCTGGGCAAGCTTGTTCACAAGGCACTCTTTAATGTTTACAAAGGCAAGCAGGATGTCTTGAATCTTGAGGCAAATGCACCATTACCACCGCTTGACAAAAAGACTGACCGGATTCTTTTGGAAGCTGAGTGCAGAAGGCTTTGGCAGGATGCCAACGACGAGTTCGCTGGCATGATCCGCGTTCACCGGTTGAATCTTCTGCTGGTGCCCAACGGCGTGCTTGACCTTTTGCTGGAATGGCTTTCAAAATACGAGGAAAACTTCGGCTTTATCGCGGGCGAGAGAAATTTACCTGGCACGGAAATAGGGCTTGATTCCCAAGGTGTTCCAGTATTGCTGGCGGGAATCACCGATCGAATTGACGCCAATCGAATCAACCCAACCGAGATCGCACTTGTGGATTTCAAAACCTCCAAGCCCAACAAGGACAAGGTCGAATCACAAACATTGGATGGCAGATTGCTCCAGCTTCCCCTTTACGCGATCACCGCGAAGAATGAACTCATGCAAAATAAAAAAGGGGAACTCCATGTCACTTCCGCGATGTATGTGCACCTCGCGGACACGGAATCCGGCTCGAGTTCCAAAAATGAGATCGAGGTTCCACTCGATGAAAAAAGCCTCGAGCATGCCCGGTCTGTGGCAATCGCGAACGCGGATGGAATCAGGCGGGGCAGGTTTCCACTTTCCACGCATCGCAACACTAAAACTCCGGAGTGCATGAGTTATTGTTCATTCGGACATGCCTGCAGGCAACCTGCGGGACTGGAAAAATCCTTCAACTAGGAATCGCCCACAATGATAAAAACCTCAGCCAATGCCAGGTTCACCAATCCGCAGAAACACGCGCTTGATAGCAGTCGTAACCTGGGAGTCCGCGCCAACGCGGGCAGCGGGAAAACCAGCGTTCTGGTGGATAGGATCATCCAGATACTCGGGCGAAACCAACCCGCCGAGGATAACGAATTCACTCCAGGTCCCACGCCTGCGTTCTCCATTGAGAACATTGTTTCCATCACATTCACCAAGAAAGCCGCGGGCGAGTTGAAAGCAAGGCTGATGAAGCTGCTACAGGAACTCGAGTCGCAAAGCCGGGGTCATGTTAAAAAGTGGTGGGCATTACAAATAGAAAAACTGGAAGATGCCCCGATCGGCACCATAGATAGTTTCTTTGGCGGTATTCTTCGTGAGTTCGCGCTTTTGGATGATTCCGAGGATCGTATCGAGCCTGATTTTGAACTGATGGACCCGTACGATGCCCGGGAACTCCAGGGAATCGCGGTGCAATCGGTTCTGCAATCACAGGATGAGGCACATCCCCGCCTGACCTCGGCCTTGGAATGGTGGAAAAATCTTGATGGTGTGGATGTGCTTGAAAACAACCTGTTGGATTTGCTTGATAATCCCGCGGGGGTGAAGGCGGTTCTAAGAAACAATCCGCAGGTTGATCCCGAGGCTGAAGCGACAAGAAAAGTCAATTCAGACCCCGCCTTTGTCAAACTGCAAAAGGAAAAAAACGGGCTTTTACAGTTGCTTGACGCCCTGCGGACAAAGGGCGCCAAGGAACCAGGCTCTTTAAAAAATCTTTCGAAATTAGTTCAACAGACAATTGAAGCGCAACAAATGCTTCAAGGTGATGTTACAAGGAATGGTGTTGATATCATCAAATTCCTAGCCGGTATGTTACTTACATCTGGAGAGCCTAGGAAATTTACAGGATGCAATCCGGTCAGGGATGAGATTAACGCGTTGCATGAGGCATGGGCGGCGCCTCTGGCTGCAAAACGGGTTGATTTTGAGTTGGAAAAACAAGCTTCCATCGCCCGCAACCATCTGATGATAATACTTGCCGAGGTTGATCAAAAATACAGGACTCTCTGCCTGCAAAAAAACACTTACGACTTCAACACCGTAGCCCGCGGGGTTCTCAGGCTTTTTGAACAATCCCCGAACATCATCCCGGAACTTAAGAACCGATTCCGCCACATACAGATTGATGAATTCCAGGATACTAGCAGGTTGCAATGGGAAATTCTTTCCCATCTCGTTGGCAATGGGCCCGAACAGGATCAACCTCTGGATAATGACCGACTTTTTATCGTGGGAGATCCCCAGCAATCAATTTATGGCTTTCGCCATGCTGATGTCTCCGTATTCAGCGAGGTCATAACTAAAATCACGGATGGCAATCAAAGGAAAAACCTGCATAAGATCCAGACCTCCCATGAACTACATTCAAACGAGATCGCAACACCTGAGGTAAGGCTTGGCGATGTCAGGCTGAGCGAAAATTTCCGCACCCTTGCGGTATCCCCCCTCGGATTTTTCAATCATCTTTTTAAATATGTGTTTGATCCTGCCATCCATTCAATTGACTTCGCACAAAGTTACCAGGTTTCATTCCAGGAGTTGGTCACCGGGTTGCACAAGGAATCAAAAGGCGAGGTGGTTTACATCGATTACCAGGCTGATGCGACTGATGATGAATCAGATGGCATGTCGATGGGGCAGGTCAGGATGATTGTCGAGGAACTTATTCGTTTCAAGGGTGCGCCCAGATCCAAACCAGGTGAAAACAATATTCCCCAGGTTTTCTCATGGAGAGACATGGCAATTCTTGTTCCCAGCAGAAACGACACCCTTAGAAAACTGGAGGAGCATCTGCGCTCCTTGGGAATCCCCTATCTTCTGCATGGCGGAGTCGGGTTTTGGCAAAGGCAGGAAGTGCTCGACATGATGCAACTTTGCCAATCGTTGTCACAACCTGGAAACGACCTTGCTTTACTTGGCGTTCTAAGGGGCCCCTGCCTGCGATGCAATGACGCGGACTTGTACTTTTTCCATTGCCTGGGCGGGGGCAGATTACCCAGGGGATTATCCATTCTGAAATCCGCGGATTCAAAACTGGATCATGCGTGTGATGGCAAGCTTCAGCATCTTAAATCCGAGGATAGGCGGGACCTTGATGATGCATGGGCTGGTTTTTCTGATGATGACAGATCCAGGTTGGTGCGCGCATCGAAGGCGATCGGCTTATTGGGTGATTGGCGGCTTCTTGTGGACAGGGTTTCGCATTCAGATCTCCTGCAACATTGCATGGAGCAGACTGGAGCCTACGCGATTTACGCATCCATGCCCGATGGTGAGCAGGTGCTCGCAAACCTCAAAAAATTCTTCGAGTTCCTTCGAAACGAGGAATCGAAGCCTGGTTCCAGCCTGGCGAAGGTCGCCCATGCGCTGGGCGAAAGGGTGAAGGCCAGCACCAGGGATTCCCAGGCGAACCCAGCCGACCATGGCATGGACGCGGTGCAAATCATGACCATCCATGCATCCAAGGGATTGCAGTTTCCGCTGGTGGTGGTGGCAAACATGCAACGGATGATTTCTCGGAACAGGACAGAAAGTGTCATCGCAAGTCCCGGAGGTGAAATTGGACTCAAGATCAGGCACCCCGCCAACCCAAGGAAAATTGTCCCGGATTCAAAATTTGAATCCATCAAAAGGGACATTGATGGCAGGGAACTTGCCGAGAGCAGAAGGCTTTTTTATGTGGGTGCAACCCGGGCCGAGGAAGTCCTGGTGCTTGCAGGACACAAGCCAGCCAAGGATTCCCTATCCTGGAGGCGTTGGATTTTCAAGGCGCTTGATCTTCAAGCCTCCGACTTTGATCGAGGGTATTGGGAGAAAGACGACCTGCGTGTCCGATGCAGGTCAAGGAGTGATGGGGGAAGATTGGAGAATAAAAACACGGGCGTTGAAGATAAGCCCGCCGAGGACCTTAGAAGATTTTCAGAAACTCCGAAAACCCTCACGATATCCGTCACGCGGATTGAGGATGAAATCAGGATGTTTGAAGAAATGCCCGCGGATTGGAGCCTTCGAAACACCCATCATGTTTTAACCCACTATTCCCTGCCCACTTTTGAAACCGAGCATGGGAATGATATCCGTGACCATATTGGGGCCTTGATCGGTAACACCGTCCACCGTTCACTGGAGAGGCACGGCGAATGGTTCCATTTGAACAGGGATGCGCAACTCCCGTGGATTCACAAAATGGTCGACATGGAAATCAGCCTTGCCCTTGCGGAACTGGGTGAAGAGCAAGCCATGGTCCTGGGGGATGATGAAATCAAAAAAATCAAGGCACAGGTGGTTAAACTTCTCACGACTTCAATGGGTGCCGCCATCAGGCACCTGGTCGTTGCGGATGGCAAGGTGGAGATCGACTTTCTACTACCCATGGCGGGATATGTGATCCAAGGCAGGATTGACAAGTTGCTGAATATCGATGGCACAGTCGAAATCATTGACTGGAAGACTGATTCCGGCCCAACGAAAAAATCAATTGAACACCATCAATTCCAGATGCAACTTTACGCGCTGGCATTGCTAAGGTGCAATTTGATACCCAAGGGCCAACAATCCGTGAAAGCCAGGTTAGTTTTATTGGAACACGAAAAAGTTCATACTTATGAATTCCAATTGAAGGACCTCACCGGGTTTGAAAAGGAACTGAATTCAAAAATGCTGAAAATGAAAGAAAAATTACTGGAAGACATGGCATCCGATGAATTGCAACATCTTTCCAAATGAACTGAAAGACAACCATAAACCCATTAACAAAAACAACTTAAAACGATTTCAAACGAAACACTTGAATTGTGCCCGGCACTCGGCTACCTATTATTTTTATAATGAAGAATTGGATCGCTATTGGAAGGATTCTCCTTTAAGATCCTAAACTTAAAGGATTTAAACTCGGGTCCGGGTTCGGAGTAAATGATTCAATGATGATCGAAGTAGAAAACCTATCAAAATATTTCGGCCCTGTTTTCGCAGTGCGTAATGTTTCCTTTCAAGTCGAGCACAATGAGATAGTCGGGCTGCTTGGAAACAACGGGGCGGGCAAAAGCACCCTCATGCGCATCCTCACCACCTTTTTGCCTGCCACAAGTGGCTCGGCAAAAGTAGAGGGTTTTGATGTGATGAATGATTCCCTGGAAGTAAGGAGGCGGATCGGTTATCTCCCTGAAAGCATCCCTCTTTACCCAGAAATGAGGGTTGAGGAATACTTGAACTTCCGCGCAAGGCTCAAAGGTGTTGATAGAAAAATCCGATCCACCCAGATTGACAAGGTGCTTGAAAAATGCAGGGTTGGTGAAGTAAGAAGAAGGCTTCTGGGAACCCTCTCAAAAGGCTACAGGCAACGAGTCGGGCTTGCCGATGCGCTACTTTCCGACCCGCATCTTTTGATATTGGATGAACCAACTGACGGCCTGGACCCTGAGCAAAAAGTGCAGACATTGAAAATGCTCAAGGAACTTGGCCAAAGCCACACCATTGTGTTTTCATCCCACCTTCTCTCCGAGGTTGAGACAATTGTCCAGCGAGTGTTGATCATGCGCAGGGGCAGGCTTGCTTTTTCAGGCAAGATTTCCGAGATGGAAACCGCTACCGTGGTTCAAATCGAGGCCCGTGGTCCTGAGGAACAAATCGCAAACAGCATTCGTTCACTTGAAGGTGTGATGCAGGTTTCTCATAAGCCCATTGGCGATGGACTCAATTCCTTTGATGTTCGTTGCGCCGAGAATCATGATATCAGGGAAGCGATTTATCAACGCATATCCCAGGGAGGATGGTCGCTTCGCAGGCTTGACCAAAGGCGTAAAAATCTTCAGGACAAATGGAACGAAATCAACAATCTTGATGATAACGCCCTGCAGTCTGCTGTGGGTTCCAGGTAATAAAGTGCCGGGTTGACCGGTCGTTTTGCAAACTAAATACATTTGGTGGACAGGTTTGTCTGGAGGTTAGGAATGGATCCATTGGTGCAGAATAAGAATGAATCAAGCGCGGATTACGGACCATCTGAAATGGTCGCGGACCAGCCCACTTTCGCGAGAATCATTGGCAGCATAGGCGCGGCACTCACGATCTTTGGTGGACTGGCGATCGCGATAAACCTCTCTGGAAGTGTCGCAAGCATTGGATCGGGATGGGCCGCATTCACCCTCGCCATCGGCATTTCAAGCCTTCTATTCCATGCTGCATTCGATCATGAATTGCAGTTTCGAAGAGCCTACATGCTGTTTGGATACATGCTGCTTTTCATGGGCGCAATCTGCTTTTTGCTGCCATTGTTTGGAAAACCGGGCATGTTCGGGCTCGGTTGCATCGCATTCACTCTTGGGCTGCTTTTCACCATGGCGTTTCTGAGGCATGAAACCGATGCGATGGTTAGCGGCATGGCAAAAGGAATGCTTGGTTTGGTTGGCTCGATCTGCGCGGTGGTGGGAACAACTGGCTGTCTCATCGGCCCTGAAAATCTTCGATCAGCTCAATTTCTTCCTGAATTCTTCGTTGCGGGATTGTTTGGAATGCTGTTCCTCACTTCCTACCTCGGTGGAAGGGGCATGAGCGACGACTTCACCTACAAGGTGGCCCGATTGGCACTTTGGGGTGGTTTAATCCTGTTTGTCTACGCGCTTCTAAGGTCGGCCCTGCCACCGTTGCTACACACATTTGGTTATGTCAAAACCCGACCTGCTGATTTTTTCATTCCGGGGGGATTTCTCCTGATGGCCCTCGGGCTTCTTTATTTCATCACCGCTTCATTGATTTCCTCTGAAAGCAAGTTGGCGGTTCTTACCCAGCGGGAATTGGGGTCCATGTTCTTTTCCCCGATCGCGTACTTCGTGCTACTTGGATTCGTGGTTGCTGGCTGGTTTGGATATGTGGATTTCATCAATAGGCTCAGCATGTCACGCAACAACATTGAACCGATCGTCCGAAATTATGTGATCGATCTGGTTCCAGTCCTCGCGATAATTTTCATCGTGCCCGCCATCACCATGCGCCTGCTGAGTGAGGAGCAAAGGTCCGGAACCCTGGAGGTTTTACTGACGGCGCCGGTTGATGAATACACGATTGTCTTAAGCAAATTCCTCGCTGGATTCGTGATGTACCTGGTGGTTTGGGCGCCTTTTGGCCTCTACCTTCTGGCACTGCCATTGTCCGGGGCGCCTCCATTTGATTACAGGCCCCTCATCAGCTTCTTTGTCGGCTTGTGCGCAACCGGCGCAGCTTTCATATCCATGGGGCTTTTCTTCAGCAGTCTCAGCAAGAACCAGATCATCAGTGGCGTGTTGACTTTCGCGGGAATGCTTGGCCTCTTCATCGTCGCTATCATCCGGGAACGCATTTTTGGCCAGAACCCCGCGGGCCCCTGGTACCAGGTATTGATGCATGTCTCATTCCTGGATGTCTGGAATACAACCCTCGAAGGCAAGTTGGTTCCCAAGTTTTTATTGTTTCATGTGTCCACCACGGTCTTCTGGCTCTTCCTGACAACGAAGGTGCTTGAATCACGCAAATGGAAATAAGGGATTTTAAAATAAATGAGCGAGTCAAATAACATGAATAATGGATTGATAAAAGGGTTGTCTAAAAACCCAATAGTGATGAATTTCGGTGCTTTCGTGGTCGCGGTGGTCTTCGCGCTTGTTTGTGGGATCATCTCGTGGCGAATCGGGCGCTCCGCGTTGCCTTACATCATATGGTCGGGCTCGATCGCGGTATTCAGCGCGGGTGTGGGATTCGCACTTGGAAACAGGAATCAACAGGAGACTTCCCCGGAAAACTCCCTGCGAATCGGCCTTATTTTCCTCGGTGGCGGCATAGGTTTCGCCACGGCTATTCTTGGGCTTTTTCTTCCCCTCATGGAATACAGTGCCATATTTGGCGGGGGCCTTGCAGCATGGCGTAAAAACCCTAACACCGTTCTCCTTTGTGCGGGACTTCTCTTCGGCGGGCTCGCACTAATGTTTGGCAGCGTAATGCTCGCCAAAAACTTTGAAAAATCCAGTGTTGGACTCCGCCGCCTTCTTTATGGCACCAATGCCTTTCTCACCGGCATGCTATTGCTCACCGTTCTCGGTGTTGTGAATGTGCTTGCATATGTCCCCATGGGTAAGGCGGACTTCTTCAACCGCACCTTTGATTTCACCGCATCCGGGCTTTATTCCATCAGCGAAAGCACCCAGAATTTCCTCGCCAACCTCAAGGAACCCGTGAAGGTTTATGTCCTTCTTCCCGGCAATAATCTGATCACCGTTGAAACAGAGACCCTTCTTGAAACCTTCAAGACGCATTCCAAGAAAATCACCTGGTCTTCGGTCTCCCGCGACCTAGACACCCAGGAACTTGTGAAACTTCAGGAAAAATACCAGATCCCCGATTCACTGGGCTTGCTCGTGGTGTACGGCAGCGATCAAAAACCGGTCTATGACTTCATCAAGTACCAGGATCTTTACTCCATTCCACAACAAGACATGCGAAGGCCTGATTCCGAGGGTGGAAGCTTCCAGTTCCTGGGCGAAGGGCAACTCATCAAGACCATGACATTCCTTTCCGAGGGAAAATCCCAGGCTGGTGTTTTCTTCACCCAAGGCAATGGTGAACTTAGCATCGATGACAAAAATCCGGGCTCTGCATCGGGTATTGGCACTCTTTGGGATGAGACTGCCAAGGGTAACTTCAAGCTTGATAAAATCACCCTGGATCGAAACACAAAAAAGATACCCCAGGAAGCTGATGTGCTGGTGATGGCAAGGCCCAAGTTCGACCCGCCCCCCCAGGCTATTGATGCATTGCGCAATTATCTTCGTGGAACGGATGGCAAGAAAGGGCGCCTGCTTTTGCTGCTTGATGTTGAGGTTGAGCAGGTTGCAGGCAAAAAACAAGTCGTCCCCATGCCCAACTTGAAAGTGCTGCTGCGCGAATTCCAGGTTGATGTCGCTGACGACCAGATTTACAACCCCCTTAATGAACGCAAGCCCTCCGTGATGACCATAATGTCCTCCGACAAAAGTAATAATCCTATTGCCAAGGCTTTTCTCAAGGGTCGGTCTGCCACTCTTTTCCTCTTCGATTCAATTCGAACCTTGAAACCTTTGGCGCGGGTTCCAAACGCCCCTCCAAACAACATCACCGCTGAGGAAATTTTAATGACGGACCCTAGGATTCCCGTCTGGGCGGAAACCGACATGGGAGTCAATCCCCAGGAAATCATCGCTGAACTTCGGAAGGATGAAAAGAAAGCCCAACAGAAACTCAATGGCGGCCAGTTACCGGTTGCTGTCGCTGTGACTGAAAAAGGAGCGGCGGACCCATTGTCGCAAATCCCCGGGCACGAAAGCATGGCGCCAACTGAAGACAAACCCCGAATGGTCGTTTTTGGGGATTCCTCCTGGGCCAGCAACGAAGGCATCAATGGAAGGTTTGGTGAAAGCAGCCTTTCTCTTTTCAATACAAGCATCTCCTGGCTAAGGGATCGTGCCGACCTTGGAGCCAAACCAAAAGGGCAGGAGCGCAAGGACTACCGGTTTAATGTTGCGGAAGACACCGTCACCAAGCTGAAGTTTTTACCACTTGCAATGATGCTTATTTCAGTGATCGGTCTGGGCGGGGCTATTTGGATTGTTCGCAGACGCTAGTTTGAATTTGAGGTTTTCAAGATGAATTTCAAGACTACATACATATTGTTTGGTTTTCTCGCGGGGGTTTTCATTCTCCTTGCACTGGCCCTGTTCATGGACCCGGGGGCGGTCGATTCCGCGGCCTTTATTTTCCCCTCAATGCGATCAGGTAAAAACACGATCCAAGTCGATGAGGTCGACAGGGTTGAGGTTGATCGTAAAAAACCAATCGCTGAAAAACTTGTGTTTGAACTGGACCCCGCGACAAAGCGCTGGAATATGACCGCGCCTAAATCCACGAGAACTGACAAATTTGCAATCCAGGAAATCGTTCGCCAACTTCGCGAAGCAAAGCCTGACACCGAGGCGGACCGACCATCAAACCTTGCCCAATGGGGCCTTGATGACCCCTCCGCTGTCATAACCCTGAAGAAAAAAGATTCCGAGCATACGATCAGCCTGAAGGTTGGCAACACAAGCCCTGGTGAATCAAGCGCTGTGGTTTATGTCCTCTCCTCGGACAACCCTCGTGAACCCCTGGCGGTGAAGAAATCCCTTATCGACGGCCTGTTCAAGCCCCAGATTGCTTTCAGGGAAAAGGATCTTTTGTGCCCTAGTGTCTCCGACATTAAGTCCTTCAAGCTCGAGGAGACAGGCAAAAAATCCGTGGCGGTCGCCAAGACTGGTGAAAACAAATGGCGCTATACCGAGCCAGCATCCTACGGCGAGGCAGACTACGACGGTGGTGAAAACAGTGATCCCATCAAGGTTACCGGGGGCGTCCGCGGTTTGCTCATGAACATCTCCAATCTTAAAGTCGATTACAAGGACGATAAAAACAATGACTTTGTTTCCGATGACAATCCAGACCTCGCGAAATACAAGCTTGATCCCACCAAGGACAAGGTCTTGCAGTTATCCATCGAAAGAATCGAGGAAGGTGATAAGACTAGCAACCCCAGGCTTATTGTCGCGTTGACCGAGAAAGTGGGGGAGGCAAAGGACAAATACTATGCCATGGTTGACGATGGGAAAAAAGAAATAGTCCGAATAAGTGTTGCTTCCATTGAACCCCTCCTCAGGCTTGCGGTTGACCCCGAGGGGCTGCGGGAGCGCACACTTGTGAAAATTGGAACCCTGGACAAACCCGATGCCATCAAGATTAAAAATAATTATGGCTCACTTGAGTTTTTAAGGGCTGACAGCGCGAAACCCTGGATGTTTTACAGGCCGGGAAAGGATTTCCCTGATGCGATCAATGAGGCGGTCATCACCAATTTGATTTCAGTTCTTGGGCAGAAAGGGCAGGTCAAATCTTTCCTGGACTCCCCTAAGGATTCCGAATTGGAACTTGATAAACCACAGGCGGAGCTTTCAATCTATATCGATGGCATTGACAAAACCCCCAAGGAAGAACCAAAAGACGAAAAGAAAGACGAATCCAAAAAAGATGACAAATCCAAGGATGAAAAGAAAGAAATAAAGAAGGAAGTCAAGCCCTCGTTAAAGGCAGGTGAACCTAGGGTAAAGGTGCTTTTTGGAAAGCGTGAAAACGGCCTCGTGGTATTCAAGCGAATAGCAGACAAGGAAACCACATACGGGAAAGTTCCTGAGACTTTGTTGGATAAACTGAAGGACAGCCCCCTAGCATATCTTGACACATTCATTCCAAAGTTCACGGAATCTGCTGATGTGAGTGAAAATGTCACAAAGCTTTCAATCACAAGGGGTGGCAAGACATTCGAAGTCACAAGGGATAAAAATGAAGACCCATGGAAAATAGTTTCACCAACTGAACAGGCGGGTAAAAACGCGGACGCCAGCCTGGTGATGAATGCCTTGGGCGCACTCAACAATCTCAAGGCTTCCAGGTTGGTTGCAGAAAAGGCGCCTGAAGGCGAGTTAACCCGTGAATACGGATTGAATCCCGCTGCGACCAAGGCAGTCGTAACCTTAGGGAAGGACAAGGATGCAAAGACATTTGAATTTGGTTTTGGGAAGGATTCACCGGATAAAACAGGTGTTTATGCAAGGCAAGCATGGCGCGACTTCGTATTCATAACCGACCGATTCGCAATCAACGCCTTGGAAGCCGAGTTTCAGGATTTGGTCGTATTCCCCAAGCTTGACCCTGCAAAAATTGAATCCATCAAGCTAACAGGTTGGCAATCACTTCTGGGCAGCCCGTTCACAATTGATCTTGAACGCAAGGAAAAGTCTTGGATCGCCAAGGCGCCTGCTGACTTCAAAATTGATCCTGTGAAGATCGAGGCCCTTGCATCTTCCCTGGGAACGCTTAAAGCTGAGAAGTTCATATCGTTCAACTCGGGGACCAAGCCTGAGCAGGAACTTGACCTTGCAAAGGGAGCCCTTCAGGTTGAATTTAAAGTTCAAGGTGAAAAGGAAAGCCAGAAACTTATGATTGGCAAACTGGAGGGAGATAAATCCTACTTCGCGACTTCTGGAAAGTTCACAGATGTGTTCTTAATTCCGAAAGCCGCCTTTGAATCGATGCGGGTAAAACCAGCTTACTTCAGCCCATGATCCGCTTGCGGGAGATTCCATGACATCCGATCTGCCTGCCTTCCTGGGTGGAGAAAAGGCATTTCCCGCCGGGCCGTCATTACCCCGACATGATATGGGAATTTTTCATGCCCTAGAATCATCTTGGAATGACAGTTCCTGGGCTTCCTACGACTCAGGCCATGTGCTTGGGCTTGAAAAATCAATTGCCGAACTGTTTGTTTCCCCCCATGTGCTTACCTGTTCAAGCGGAACATTGGGCGTTGAAGTCGCATTGAAATCCCTGGGAATCAAGCCAGGCGATCTTGTTGGTCTATCCGCCTACGAATACCCCGGGAACTTTTTAACAATCCATGCACTTGGGGCAAAACCTTTCCTAGTTGATCTCGACCCTTCAAACTGGCAGATTTCCGCGCGGGGCGTCGCCAAAGCCATCGGCGCGGGTTGCAAGGCAATGATAGTTTCCCATCTACATGGCGGGCATGTGGACATGAAATCAATCATGGAAACATGTTCATCCTCGGGAGTCGGGATTGTCGAGGATGCCTGCCAGAATCCCGGTGCTGTTGTACAGGGAAAAAGCAGCGGGACCTGGGGAGATTTTGGAGTCTTGAGTTTTGGAGGTTCAAAGCTTGTCACCTCTGGCAGAGGGGGGGCGATCCTAACGAACAGGCCAGAACTTGCGCAAAAGGCAAAAATGCAGCTTCTTCGTGGCAGCAAGCTTGCAGCGCTAAGCGAAATCCAAGCCGTGGTTCTCGCACCCCAACTTGCCGGATTAAAAAAAGCAAACATCGAAAGGATGAATTCAGTTGGCTTGCTTGGAAAAAAACTTTCGCGAATCACGGGATTGGAAATGATCGAACCCTCGTTTGAAATCGACCAGCATGCTTTTTACAAGCTGGGGATCAAGTTAAATCCTGAAAAGTACGGGTTGAATCGTGAGTATATTGTCCCAGCAATCCAGGCGGAAGGAATTGCCCTCGATGTGGGATTTGCTGCGCTTCATGTGAGCAGGTCGCATTCCCGCTGGCAAAGCGCCGGCCCACTACCCGAAGCCGCAAACGCCCATGAAAACATGATGGTTCTTCACCATCCGGTTTTACTCGAGGGTGAAAACTCAATGGCATTGATTGCAAAAGCTTTTGAGAAAATCCAAAATCATGCGGCTGCTATTCGTAAAAAAGCCTGTTCTTGAAGCTTGGTGGATATTGCCTATTTCAAGGTGCCTGCTGCATTTCAGCATCAAGGATTGTGAAAAGAAATTTCTCTGGGTCATCCTTACGGAGTTGTAATCTGCCCTTGATAACCTGGGGCTGCCTGCTGATCCTTGCAATTTTGGAATCCTTGAGTTCAACAAGCACCATCCCGTTCAATGCAGGCATCTCGCAGTACCAGCAACCCACCGGGTTTTCGAGCAGCAAAAAAGTACCCGACTCATACTCCTCGCCGACAGGTTGCATGTGGCCTTCGATTTGAACCTTTTGATTTTCCAATTGCTTTAAATACGCGGGATATTGGGCATTGGCGTTGCGGTCCACCTGGGTTTGCGCTAGCACCAGCCAGGGAAGTGAATTAAAAGCGTTTGGTTTGATTGCCGGCAAATCAAGGTCGATTTTCTCGAGGGCCAGGGCCCTAAGCGATTTTGGTGCGAACCACCCCTTGTGATCCTGGTGCTTTTCATCCTTTGCAGTTTTTCGAACCTGCAAATATTCCCTTAATATTCTCCGGTGCTCCAGGAGCATTGGTTCCCTTAATCCGTATTCCGTCACACATCCATCCATCATGGCAAGTGCAACCTCGGGATCACCAGAGGCATTTGCGATTTCAGCAAGTTGGATCAACAAAAGTGAATCAGCAGGAAACCACAGAGCCAGATGTTGCACCGAGGCAATCGAGTCTGTCGGGATATTTTTCAATTGCACAGGTTCAATTCCACCCGGGAGATATTTCCCATCCTGGGTTTGATATTTTAAGCCGAACAAATTATCAAACCTATTCTCCGCTTTCTGCCTCTTAAGTTGCCTTATCCAGGAGAGATGCAACTTTTCCGCGGCGGCATATTTTCCCGGGGCAAGAACCACCGCCTGTTCTGAAACCTGGATTGCCCTGTCGAATTCGCCAAGAGTCTGCCAGGCACTTGCAAGGTTTGCAAGGATGCGAAAGTCTTGGGGATATTCCCTGTCAGCTTTTCGGAGAATCTCCACAGCCATTGGTGCCTGGTTCAAGCGAATCGCGATAGCGCCAAGGTCCGCGGATTCCTCGGGTAGAAGTTTTCTTTCCTTTGCGATTTTTTCCAGGCGCGACTTATCCTGCAGGTACTTTTTTCTGAACTCGGAAGACACCTGGCCAGCCTTGGGTTCGAGGGCAAGAAGTCTAAGTTGCCTTTGGTCCATCAATAATCCACGCCATTGACAAGGCAATGGATTGAATGTTTCCTGCGAATAATAAACACCCGCCAGTGACTGGCCATGACATAACAAAAAGGAAAGTATCAAACCTGATGCAGTCAAAAACAAGCTTCTGAAAAAATTAACTGGCACCATGGTCTCCTTCGATTGGATGGATTTATATTCCATGCCAGGCATGATTCGATTAACTTAATCCTAGTCCAATTTGTTTGGTATTACGAGTATAACAGCACAGGTATTTGAAAATGCATGTTTTAATTTTGTTGATGGCGGGAATGATGGTTCACGGGGCGGAAACCAAATTAACAGCGGTTGATTTCAAACCACTGAAAAACAAAGAATCAATAGAGGTCTTTGAAGCTGCAAAAATCGAATTAAAGCCCGGAAACATTTTGAAAATAGAACTGCCCCTCAATTCTGGCACGGGATATCAATGGGAATTATTGGGACCTGACCATGGCCCATTGGGATTCATCCATGTGAAAACCCTCCCTCCGGCATCACCCAGGCCAGGTGCCCTGACATTCCAAGAGTTCGAATTCAAGGCAAAGCCCCATCCCGCTGGTTCCTCCTCCCAGGTTGTCTTGGTTTTCAATTCCAGAAGATCATTTGAAGGTGTAGGAAATCGATTTTACCAGGTTCGGGTTATCGTTGGGCAACCTTGAATTTTTAGTGCATTTGTGATTTTTGAATCGGAGAAAACATGGCTGATGTGATTTTTAATGAACTTGAACAATTGGTCAAAAACCAGGGCTTTGAAAAAGCAATTGACCACCTCGCTGACCAAATGACCACAAGAAAGGATTACAACAAATTATTTTACACCTTGCTGGTAAAAAGCAGGGTTGAACTTGGCTTAAGTGCCATACCTACCGCGCCATCGTCTGAAATCCCAATCGATAAACAGGAAAAATTTGAGGACAACATCAGGCTTTCCGCGAGAAAAGTAGCGGGGTTATTTCTAAAGGAAAACAATCTGGAACAAGCTTGGAATTTTTACCGAATGATCGGCGAGACAGAACCCATCAAGGCGGTCATCGACTCCATGCAACCCAAGCCCGAGGACGATATGGAGGTTCCTATCAGGCTTGCTTTTTATGAAGGCTTGAACATGCCTCTTGGTTTTGAATGGATCCTGGAGCGCTATGGCCTTTGCAATGCGATTACCACATTGACCAGCCAGGATTTTTCCCAAGTGCCAGCAGTCAGGGAATATTGCCTGCAAAAGTTGATTCAGGCCCTCTACGGGGAACTTGCGACAAGGCTCAGGAATGAAATTGAAAAGCATGATGGAAACCAATCAGCCCTTGAAAAAATACCCGCTGGGCAATCGGGAGAAATAAAACAACTCATTTCGAACCGCCCCTGGCTTTTTGAAGAGGACAATTATCACATAGATCTTTCGCATTTAAGTTCAGCAGTGCAGATGAGCATCCACCTCCCTCCCTGCAGGGAATTGGAGATGGCATTGGAATTATGTGAATATGGAAAAAACCTCTCAGTTCGCTTTTTGGGAAAAAGCGAACCTCCTTTCGAAAACCTTTATGAGTCCTACGCTAAGTACCTGGAAATCAACGCCGGTCGCAATATTGAGAAAAATCTTGATTATTTCAGGCAGGTTGCAAGGGAGAATGAACCGGATGGCAGCAGTTATCCTGCTGAAATCCTTATGCAATTGCTCGAAAAACTTGGCAAAAACGAGGAAGCCCTGGAACTAGCGGGAAAAACTCTGAATGCTTCCGGACTTTATGGAATGTGTACCAAGGCATCCAACTTCAAACCCATGCAGCATGCAGCAAAAGCCCAAGATGATCCCGTTCATTTCTTGGCAGCTTTAATCGAGGTGCAAAAATCAGCTAAGCCATAAAGACTTGAGCCTCAGGGTTTTGTTCGAGGGATGAATCTATCCAAGTTAATTTATTTCTATTGAAGCCCAAGAGATTAGTTCCCCTTGGGTTTCCAAGTCTTAACGATTTAATTGCTGTTTTATACCCACCCACCGCAGTGGGATGGGCTTATAAGCATTTACTGACCTAATAAAACTCCCGGTCCCTGAGCCTGTCGTAGGGTTAAAAAATCTCCGGTCCCTGAGCCTGTCGAAGGGGCCAAACATATCCCAGGCCGCTGGCTCAGTTC
>SYCV01000077.1 GCA_005786805.1 Planctomycetia bacterium
TGGATTGCCAGGAACTATCGCCTTGCCTTCATCGCCGCCTTTGAGCGTGGAGGAAAGTGTTTCGAGGTTCAGGTTTCCCTTGGTCACGGAGGAGTTATGGCATTCGATGCAGTTCTTCACCAAAATCGGCGCGACTTGTTCGTGAAAGAATGTATCCTTGCTGGATTTACCCTGGCTGTAACCCATTCTGCAAAGCATTATTGCGATTGTGAATATCACAAAAAATCGGAATAGGATGAATTTCAAGCGAGTAATCCCTTCACAACATTGCCATGAACATCGGTAAGCCTGCGGGCTATACCATTATGATAGTACGATAATTTTTCGTGGTTGATACCCATCAGGTGGAGAATGGTCGCATGGAAATCATAGATGGAAACAGGGTCATTAGCAACCTTGTAGCCCAGTTCATCGGAGGCGCCATATTTTGAACCGGCCTTGACCCCGGCGCCCGCAAGCCAGCAGGTGAATGTATGCTGGTGATGATCCCTGCCTAAAGATTGAGGGCCCCTGTTACCTTGGGTGAATGGCGTCCGGCCAAACTCAGTTGTCCAGACCACCAGAGTGTCTTCCAACATACCCCTTTGTTTTAAATCCTTAAGTAGTGCGGCGCAAGGTTGATCAAGAAGCAATCCTTGTTTCTGGTGGTTGTCCTTGACATCCTCATGGCCGTCCCAGTTGATTCTTGGTGAGCCAAGCGCGCCACCATTATACAACTGGACAAAGCGTACTCCTCTTTCGGCAAGCCTTCGCGCAAGGAGAAAGTTACGGGCAGAGGCGCCAATCACAGGGTCGTCTATGCCGTAAAGCCTGCGGATATGGTCGGGTTCATTCTGAAAATTCACTGCTTCAGGGATGCTTGTCTGCATCCTGCCCGCAAGTTCGTAGGATTTCAATCTTGCTGCAAGGGATGAATCAAATGGGTCTGCATCCGCATAGGAGTTGTTGGCACTTTGAATAAATTTCAACCCTGCGATCCTTGCAGATGGTTTTACATTATCAGGATTGTGAAGGTTGGCGATGGGGTTATTTGAACTTCCATTCATCATGGTGCCCTGGTGTTGGGCGGGAAGAAAACCATTGGACCAATTTGCTGTGCCACCATTCACTAAACCACGCGGGTCGGGCAGAACCACAAATGCGGGAAGGTTATCGCTGAGATTACCAAGGCCGTAGGATATCCATCCCCCCATGCTTGGAAAACCCGCAAGCGTGAAACCCGTGTTCATCTGGAAGCAGGCGGGCGAATGCGAGGGGCTTTTCGCAACCATCGAATGAACGAATGCGATGTCATCCACGCAGGTTGAGAGATGTGGGAACAAACTGCTTACCCAGGCCCCCGACTTCCCATGTTGCTTGAAGGGAAACACACTTTTACGCAGCAATCCGGGGGATGCGAAGAAGGTGTCGAGTTCCCCCTTGGAGGTAAGTTTAGTTCCGTCCAGTTTTTCAAGCTCGGGCTTGTAATCGAAGGTGTCCACCTGGCTTACGCCACCAGGTGAAAATACATGAATGATGCGCTTTGCCCTCGCGGGGAAATGCAATCCGCTTGCCAGTGGGGTTGCGCATAGGGATTCCCTCTGCAACAGCCAAGCAAGCGCGATTGAACCCAATCCGGTTCCGGCATGATCAAGGAAGGATCGTCTGTTCAGCCAGCTACAATGGGATTCAGCATTATGGGGGGGCATCTTCATCCTAGTGATTATAAAGGAATTCGCTTGAGTTATAAATGGCCCAGCAGAGGGTTTCCAAGCCATGCTCTTTCGCGACATTCAAACCCGCCTGTAACTCCCCCGCATCTGGCTTTCGGGAGTAGGCGAACTCATAAGCCAGTTCAATTTGTTTTTCCAAGTCTGGTTGGTGTTCCTTGAGCCTTTTTGCAAGCTTCATCGATTGCCTGACCACGAATGAATCATTCATCAGTGCGAGCGCCTGAAGGGGTGTGGAAGTCGGGTTTCGCCTGGGTTGGGTGATCGAGGGGGACGGGCAGTCAAGCGCATCAAGAAGCGGACTGCGACCAGTGATCACCTGCATGCGGTAAATTGTCCGCCTGTTGTAAATATTTTCATCCTTGTCGAACAAATGATAAAAATAAGTGTTGAGCTGGGTGACTGTATAGGGTTTGAAACTAGGGCCGTTCATCTCGGCATTCAGATTACCACCCATTGCGAGCATGGCATCACGCACCACCTCACCCTCTAACCTTAGTGAGGGGAATCGCCAAAGCAACCGATTGTCCGCATCCATCGCAAATGCCTTCGAGTATTCCATCTTGGTGTTCAAGTTTGGAACGCAAGCCTGCTTATAGGTGGCACTGGTAACCATCAACCGATGAATTGCCTTGATACTGTACTGCTGCTGCTTAAATTCGAAGGCCAGGAAATCAAGAAGCTCTGGGTGGGTGGGCCTGCCACCATTGAAACCAAAATCGCTGGGGGTATCCACAATGCCAATACCAAAATGCCCCTGCCAAAGGCGGTTGACCATCACGCGAAAGGTGAAAGGGTTTTCCGGGTGGGTGAGCCATTGAGCGAATAAGATTCTGCGTTGTGCCTCGGGCAGATTAAGATCCTTAGGGAAGTCAACTTGCGAAAGTTTGATGGCCTGAAGCCCGCCTGGTGCCACTTCGTTTTTAGGTTCCTTGATGTCGCCCCGGTTGAATAGCACCGTGGGTTTGGGTTGTTCGCGTTCGCCCACGAACCCCATCTCCACTGGAAATTTAAGTGCCAACTGCTGGCGTGATTTTTCCAACCCGGACTTAACCTTATCCTTTTCCTTCATCAACAATGCCAATGACTCAGCATCCTTTTGTTTTTCCTTGATTTGCTTTTGGAGTTCGTTATCCCGGGTTTCCATTTCAGAAATTTCCCTGCGCAATGGCTCGGTCTTTTCCAGCCACTCGGCTTCTTCCTTTTTCCCCATCAATCTTCGTAACCCATGCGCTTTTGGTTTCAAAGAATGATCCACCCCTTCAAACACCGCCTTTACCCGGTAATAATCCTCCTGCGAAATCGGATCAAACTTATGGTCATGGCAACGGGCGCATTGAACCGTCAGTCCCAAAAAAGCCTGGCTTACCCCCGAAACTATTTCTTCCAGTTGTTCTTCACGCGATTGCAATCTTCCCAGCTTGCTTGGGGTCACTCGCTGAACGGCATCCCAGGGCCCCGCCACCAGAAAACCTGTCGCAGAAATAGTATCCCCGCTTTGAAAAGGTTGAACATCTCCTGCAATTTGCTCTTGTACAAACGCATCGTAAGGTTTGTCATGGTTCAATGCCCTGATCACATAATCCCGGAAGGTGTATGCCTGCGGCCTTTGCATGTCTTCTTCAAAGCCATCACTTTCGCTAAAGCGTGCGACATCCAGCCAATGGCGCGCCCAGCGCTCACCAAACCCAAGCGATGCCAGCAATCTATCCACTACTTTTTCATACGCATCGGGGTTCTTGTCATTTAGAAAAGCCGCAACTTCTTCAATTGTGGGAGGCATGCCGGTCAAATCCAAGGTGATCCTACGGATCAATGTTCTTTTATCAGCTACAGGAGATGGTTTGATTCCTTTGTCCTTAAGCTTTGAAAAGACAA